>JBKPTT010000101.1:0-25243 GCA_046735635.1 Acidobacteriota bacterium
CCGTGCTCCCGAATTCGAGGAGCATCCATTCGTCGCCGACCGACATGTTGGCGGTCTTGTAGCCGACGATGACATACCCTTCGTTGTTGTAGGCGGCACGGACGAACGTGCCCTCGATCGTGGCGATCTGCGGGACTCCAGCCTGCGGAATCTTGACCGTGGGCTTCTGTTCCTGACCTTCTGTGCGCGCCGCGACGGGCGTGAGCGACAGCAGCACGGCGAGGGCCGCAGACACGGCATTGCAATTTCTCATCGGATGCCTCCGGACGGATGCTTCGATGGTAGTCTGGGCACCTGCACGGGAAGACCTGTAAGAAAGTGAAGGGATCGGGGTTAATTTGTGAGAGCGTCCGGAATTGGGTGTTCATTTTCCGGTAGCGCAGGGCGGACTGGTCCCCGTATGGTCATCGCATGATGATGCTGCCGACCCCCGACGAGATGTACCGAGCGCTCGTGGAACGCGACCAGTCGTTCGAAGGGCTTTTTTTCGCTTGCGTTCGCACCACGGGCATTTTCTGCCGGCCCACCTGCCGCGCCCGGAAGCCGAAACCCGAGAATGTCGAATTCGCGTCGACCATTCAGGACGCGCTCCATCGTGGCTACCGGCCCTGCCGCGTCTGCGATCCGATGTCGGCCGCCGCGGCTGCACCGAACTGGCTCGCGCCGCTTGTTGACGAAATGCTCCGTTGTCCCGACGTTCGGCTTCGGGACCACGATCTGCGTCAGCGCGGACTCGACCCGGTGCAGGTTCGGCGGACGTTCAAACGAAGCTTTGGGATGACCTTCCAGGCGTACCAGCGGGCGTGTCGTCTGGGCACCGCGATGCGCGCCCTGCACGATGGCGCGCCGACACTCGACGCCGGCCTCGAAGCGGGGTTCGAATCCGACAGCGGCTTTCGCGAGGCCTTCGCGCGCGTATTCGGGGAAACGCCCGGCGATGCTCGCGACATCCCGCTCTTGACCGCCACGTGGGTCGAGACGCCTCTCGGTCCGATGCTCGCCATCGCCGGCGATCGCGGTCTGGAACTGCTCGAGTTCGTCGATCGCCGCGCGCTCGAGACCGAGCTGCGGGAGCTGCGCCGCACGCTCGACGGCGCGATCGTTCCCGGCGACCACGCCGTTCTGCGTCAGACGCGTCAGCAGCTGACGGAGTACTTCGGGGGACGCCGGCGCGAATTCACGATCCCATTGAACCAGAGAGGGTCTGAATTTCAGCTCAAGGCGTGGCAGGCGCTCTGCCGCATTCCGTACGGCCAGACGCGGAGCTACTCGGACATGGCGCGCGACGTCGGCTCACCTGCGGCCGTGAGAGCCATAGGACGCGTCAACGGCCAGAACCGCATCGCGATCGTCGTCCCGTGTCACCGCGTGATTCGCGCCGACGGAACACTCTGCGGGTATGGCGGAGGACGGTGGAGGAAGCAGTGGCTTCTCGATCACGAGCGACGTTCGAATCCCCAATCCCTCATCCCTAATCCCTGATCGTTGAATCGCTCATCGCGGGATCCCGGATCCCGCGTCCCGGATCCCGCGTCCCGCATCCAGCGGCGCTATCCCTCTCGGATGCTATAATTTACCGTTTATACGGCATGGATCCGCGCAACATACGCAACTTCTCTGTCATCGCGCACATCGACCACGGCAAGTCCACCCTCGCGGATCGGTTTCTCGAGATGACCGGCGCGCTGCAGCCGCGCGAGATGGAAGCGCAGGTGCTTGATTCGATGGATCTCGAGCGCGAGCGCGGCATCACGATCAAGGCGCACGCTGTCCGGCTGACTTACAAGGCGGACGATGGCGAAGAGTACGTGCTGAATCTGATCGACACGCCGGGGCACGTCGACTTCTCGTACGAGGTCACCCGATCGCTCGCCGCGTGCGAGGGAGCGCTCCTCCTCGTCGACGCCTCGCAGGGGGTCGAGGCGCAGACGCTGGCGAACGCGTATCTCGCGGTCGACAACGGGCTCGAAATCATTCCGGTCATCAACAAGATCGACCTTCCCGGCGCGCAGCCGGACGAAGCCAAACGGCAGATCGAGGAGATCGTCGGGCTCGACGCGAGCGGCGCGATCCTCGCGAGCGCGAAAGAGGGCACCGGCGTCCACGAGATCCTCGAAGCCATCGTCAAACGTCTGCCTTCGCCGAAAGGCGATCCCGACGCGCCGCTGAAAGCGTTGATTTTCGATTCGTGGTACGACCCGTATCGCGGCGTGATCATTCTGACGCGCGTCATCGATGGCACGATCCGCGCGGGGATGAAGATCCGGCTCATGGCCAAGGAGCAGGAATACATCGTCGATCAAGTGGGGGTGTTCTCGCCGAAATCGACCCCGGTCGAGGCGCTCGGCGTGGGGGAAGCCGGGTTCATCTTCGCGGGGATCAAAACGGTGACCGACGCGCAAATCGGCGACACGGTCACCGACGCGGCGCGGCCAACGAGCGAACCGTTTCCGGGATTCAAGGAAAGCAAGCCGATGGTCTTCGCCGGTTTGTATCCGGTGGAGGGGAGCGAGTACCCGGAGCTGCGGGACGCCCTCGAGAAATTGAGACTCAACGACGCGTCGTTCTTCTTCGAGCCCGAGACCTCGGCCGCCCTGGGCTTTGGATTCCGCTGCGGCTTCCTCGGTCTCCTCCACATGGAGATCGTGCAGGAGCGGCTCGAGCGCGAGTTCAATATGGACCTCGTGACGACCGCACCCGGCGTGCTCTATCGCGTCACGACGACCGATGACGTGGTGCAGGAGATCGACAGCCCGTCGAAGCTGCCCGACACGAGCCGCATCGCGAAGATCGAAGAGCCGATCATCACCGCGATGATGCTGACGCCGTCGGAGCACGTCGGTGCGATCCTGCAGCTCTGCCAGGAAAAGCGCGGCGTGCAGAAGTCGATCGAGTACCTGGCCGCCGATCGCGTCCTGATTACCTACGAGCTCCCGTTCAACGAGGTGGTGCTCGATTTCTACGACCGGCTCAAGACGCTCTCGCGCGGATACGCGTCGCTCGACTACCACGTGACCGGTTATCAGGAGGCGCCGCTCGTCAAACTGGATATCCTGGTGAACGAAGAGCCGGTCGACGCGCTGTCGGTGATCGTCCATCGCGACACGGCGTACCAGCGCGGGCGTGCGCTCGCGTCCAAGATGCGCGAGCTGATTCCGCGCCAGATGTTCGAGGTGGCGATCCAGGCGGCAATCGGGAGCCGCATCATCGCACGCGAGACCGTCAAGGCGATGCGGAAGAACGTGCTCGCGAAATGCTACGGCGGGGATATCACTCGAAAACGCAAGCTGCTCGAGAAGCAGAAGGAAGGCAAGAAACGCATGAAGCGCGTCGGTCGCGTCGAGATCCCGCAGGAGGCGTTTCTCGCGGTTTTGAAAGTCGGGACGGAGTCATAGATGCCCTCAGCGACGTTTCACAAATCCACGGTCCGCGAGTACTTCGAGTCGATCGTGATCGCCGTCATTCTCGCGCTGTTCGTACGCACGTGGGTAGTGCAGGCGTTCAAGATCCCAACCGGCTCGATGGAGAACAACCTGCTCATCGGCGATCACCTGCTGGTGAACAAGTTCGTCTTCGGTCCGACGCTCGGCAGGCTCGAGCGCGCGGTGCTTCCGATGCGCGACATCCGCCGCGGCGACGTGATCGTGTTCAAATACCCCGACGAGCCGGATCGCGACTTCATCAAGCGCGTGATCGGTCTGCCGGGCGAGACGATCGAGATGAAGGCGAAGAAGATCTACATCAACGGACAGCCGCTCGACGAGCCGTACGTGCACTTTCTCGAGCCCGCCGGTGAAGCACAGGAGGTCATCTCCTACGACCTCCGCGAGAACTACGCGAAAACGACCGTTCCGGACGGGTTCTACTTCGTGATGGGAGACAACCGCGACAACTCGCAGGACAGCCGGTACTGGGGATTTCTGCCGCGCAGCTATATCAAAGGGCGCGCGCTGATGATCTACTGGTCCTACGAGTCAGGGCGCGAGGATTATGTCGACGAGGGGATGGGCGCCACCGTGAAGCGGATGCTCGGCGTGATCACGCATTTCTTTACCCGGACGCGTTGGGAGCGCCTGTTCCATCAAATCCACTGAGCGTGTCGGCCTCGGCGCGTACCGCGGCGACATACGCGTTGTCTTTCAGGCTCTCCAGATTGATCTCGACGTTCAGCTTCGCGCCGCGAATGGCGGCGCGGAGCAACTCGAGCCCGACCTGCGCGTCGGTCCTCGCGTTCAGATTGCCGAACCGCGTAACGACGACGCCGTGCTCGAGTGCGTGACGGCACGTCCGCATCACCTCCAACGGGACTTCCGTCGCGTCGCGAAGCGCTTCCTGGATGCGAATGCTCCGGCTCGTCTTCTCGGCGTCGCTCCCTTTCGGCAGCTTGAACGCCTCGACCACGTCGTCGTAGGCGCGCGAGTCTTCGTCCATCAGTTGCGAGAGCCGGCCGCTGAGCGATACGCACTGTTCACCGGCCGCGCGCAGCCGCTGCAAATCCTCGCCGGTTTCCGCGCGGCTCTTGTCGAGCGACGCGACCATCGCGAGGAGAGAGGCGCCGACCGCTCCCGCGAGCGCAGATGCCGATCCACCGCCCGGCGTCGGCTGGGGCGCGCGGAATGCCTCGAGGAGTTCAGTGAACGGACGATCGGAAAGCTTCATGGACTATCCTGCCTGATTTGATGACCGCGGCAATCGAAGGGGCGCCGACCCTGATCAGGTTAATCGCGTCGCCGTCGACGATGACGGCATCCATGTGCTTGCCTCGCTCGAGGCTGCCGACCGTGTCCGCACGATCGAGCGACCAGGCGCCGTTGATTGTCGCAGCCACCAGCGCCTCTTCGAACGTCATGTCCATCGCAAAGCACGCAAGGGTCATCGCGAACGGCATCGACGGCGAAAAGCCTGCGCCGGGATTGACGTCGGTGGCCAGCGCAACCGGGACGCCGGCATCAATCAGCGCGCGCGCCGGCGCATAGCGCCCGAGCTTCAAATAGAACGCGGCCGTCGGCAGAAGCGTTGCCGTGACGCCCGCCGCGCCGAGCGCGGAGACAGCCGCCGGTGCAACGAAGATCAAGTGATCGGCGGACCGCGCACGCACCCGAGCGGCGACGAGCGCGCCGCCTGTCGGGCCCAGCTCGTCGGCATGGATGCGCGGCCGCAGCCCCGCGCGTGCGCCCGCTTCGAGGATCTGCGTGGATTCTTCCGGTGTGAACACCCCCGACTCGCAGAACACGTCGCACCACTCGGCCAGGCCCTCGCTCGCCACGGCCGGAATCATTTCCCGGATGATCAGATCCACGTACCCATGGCGGCAGGCGCGGAACTCGACCGGTACCTCGTGGGCTCCCATGAACGTCGACGCAATGGCGATCGAATGACTTTCGCCGAGGCTCCGGATGGCACGGAGCATTTTCAGCTCGGACTCGAGCGTCAGGCCATAGCCGCTTTTGATCTCGCAGGTGGTGGTTCCGCAGGCGAGCATTTCATCGAGCCGGACGCGCGTTTGGGCGACGAGGTCGGGAACGGTCGCGGCGCGAGTTGCCCCGACCGTCGACACGATACCGCCGCCTCCCGAGGCGATTTCCGTATACGAGGTTCCAGCTAGTCTCCGGCGAAGCTCATCGCGGCGATCGCCGGCAAACATGGCGTGCGTGTGCGCATCCACGAAGCCCGGCACGATTGACTTTCCGCGGGCGTCGATTTCGCGTGCGTGAGGCGATGGTGAGACGTGCGATGAGAGGTCGCGCGACGGGCCGGCGTAGACCACGCGGCCATTGAGAGACCCGAGCGCGCCGTCCGGTATGATGTCGAGAAGGCCTTGCGCGGCGCCTCTGCGCGGCGCGCCCGCGCACGTAATCAACTGGTCGGCATTTCGGATGATCAGATCGCAGGGTTGCATGTGTTGCCGCCCCGTAAAGGAGCGGCCTGCCCGTGCCGGCCCGTAAAGAACCGGCCTACCGTGCCGGTTACCGCATTGTAGCCGCAGGCCGGGCCTTTATGGCCCGGCGCCACGTCAACCGATGATCTCGGCGAGCTTGCTCGAAACCTCTACTTCGGTCGCGCCCGCAATCGCGACCTGTTTGTCGCGCGAGGTGTGGCCCGACACGATCGAAATATCGCGTCTGGGCCGATCGAACAACTCGGAGAGGAAGGCGACGAGCGCCGCGTTCGCGGCGCCGTCCACGGGCGCCGCGGCGAGGCGAACGAGAAGGGCTTCTTCGCGCGCGCCGGCGACGACGGTGCGCCCGGCTCGCGGCACGACGCGGATCCGCAGCACGATGCCGGCTGCCGTACGCGTCAGCGGAATGTTCACCCGACTCGATCGGCAGTGCCGTCCGCCGTTCGGGGCACGTCCGCAGGACGCGAGGAGCCGGCCGCGTCGGCGGCGCGCGGCCGATGGAGCAACACCTTGTCCTCCGACTTGTCCTGATCGCGGATGAACTCGAGTGCCCGGTACAACGCCTGAATCGATGCCTCCAGCGATCCCTCGACGTCCCGGCGGCGGAGACGCAGCTCGTTGATGTCGCGCTCGACTTCCTCCAGGCGAACCTGCGCCTTCTGCAGGAGGAGATCGGCCCGGCCCTGCGCTTCGCGGACGATCATCTTCGCCTCGTTCTGCGCCGCCGTCTTCACCTCGTCGGCGATCCGCTGCGCCGTCAAGAGCGTGTTCCGCAGGTTGTTTTCACGATCGCGGTGCTCGCCAAGCTGCGCTTCCATCCGCGTGATGTCGTGGCGGAGCCGGTCGATCTCGCGCAGCGCGTGCTCGTAATCGTCGGCGGCCTCGGTGAGGAACGCCACGACTTCGGTTTTGTCGAACCCGTTCACCCGCGTCTTGAAGCGCGGCTGCCGCAGGTCCATCGGCGCGATGCGCATGACGCGCTCGGGCGGCAGCGAGCCGGTCTGTGCCGCGGCCGTGGACGACGGGGCGGGGGGTGGGCCGTTCTGGCGCTCAAACATGATCTGCTCCGGCGTTGGCGTACACGCGTTTTCCGAAAATTGCCGTCCCGACGCGCACCATCGTGGCTCCCTCCTCGATGGCGGCTTCGAAGTCATGACTCATGCCCATCGACAGGTGACGCAGCGCGGCGCCCGGCACGCCGTCGGCGAGCCACCGATCGCGCAACTCGCGCAGACGGATGAACCACGGTCGCGTCTGCTCCTGGTCTTCGTTCCAGGGTGGTATCAGCATCAACCCCGCAGCCCGCACGGCTCGCGCTTCGAGCGCCGCATCCAGAATGCGCCGCGCGCCGTCTGCCGACGCCCCGAACTTCGTCTGTTCTCCGGCGAGGTCAAGCTGGATCAGCACGTCCGGCGACGCGCCCTGATCGGCGGCAGCAGCGTCGAGCTTCCTCAGAAGGTCCACCGAGTCCACCGAATGGATGCAGGCAAAAGACCCCGCGGCCTTTTTCGCCTTGTTCGATTGCAGGTGGCCGATGAGATGCCACCTTATCTCGATCTCGGACGTTTCGCTGATTTTCTGCAGGGCTTCCTGCACCTTGTTCTCGCCGAAGTCACGCTGGCCAGCGGCCCACGCGGCCCGGACGCGATCGGCACCAAACGTCTTCGAAACGGCGACGAGCAGGATGCCCGACGGGTCCCGGCCGGCCCGCCGCGCGGCGGCGTCGATCCGGGACCTCACGGACTGGAGGTTGGAAGCAACGTCCTCCACGACAGGCGCGCTGCTACTTGATGTACGTCTTGAGCATGTCGTAGTTCGACTTTGCCTTCGCCGCGTTGGGGCCATTCGGCGCAAGCTTGGTGTAGGTGTCGAACTCTTTCGCCGCGTCGGGCAGCTTGCCGAGGTTCAGATAGACCTGCCCGAGCATGAAGTGCGACTCGGCATGGTTCGGATTGGCGGCAATCGCCGCGCTGAACTGCTCCCCCGCCTTGGCGAAATCGTTGGCATTCCACGAGATGACGCCGGCGTTGTACAGCAGGTCCGCGTTGCCGCCCCCGCCGGCCGTCGACACGCGCTTGTTCGCTTCGTCGCTCATCGCTTTCGCCTCGGCGAACTTCTTCTGATCGTTGTAGATGTTCGCCAGGCCGCTATACGCCTCGATGTAGTTCGGATCGATCTCGATCGCCTTCTTGTAGGCGGTCTCCGCGGCCGCATAGTCCTTCTTCTCGCGGGCGGCCATGCCGATGCCCGCATAGCACTCCGTGCACTTGGGCACTTGGGCAATGACCTCGTTGAACTTCGCGATCGACTCGTCGTACTTGCCTGCGTTGGCGAGCGCGGCCGCTTCGGCGTAGGCGGCCTTGATGCCAGAGATCTTCGCGTCGGCCTTCGCGCGATCCTCCTTCGACATCTCCGCCGTGTCGGCCCCCTTCTTCAGGGTGAAGTTGACTTCGGCCATGTCGAGGCCGATTCTCTGATTCTTCGACGAGGTGAGGCCGTCCTTCTCGACGGTGATCTTGTAGTTGCCGGGGGGGATGCCAATCTGCATGTATTCCCCCTTCTTGTTCGTCTTCAGATCGAATTTTGAATTCGTATCGAGCTGCTGAACAGTGACCTTGGCGCCGTCGACGGGCTTATTCTCAGCGTCGACGACCTTGCCCTTCACCTGTCCCGTTTGCGCGAAAGCCGGCGTGACCATCGCCAGTCCGACAACCAGCGCGCAGAGAGTCAGGATGCGGCTGACGAGACGTGTGCTCACCATACCAACCTCCGTCGGTGCATTGGGAAAATGGCGTAAAGCGCGTGAAAACCGAACCTTAGTTTACCACCCCCGCCTGTGGGATGTTCGTAATGAGGTATTCCAGAACGGCGCCTCGCGCGGTGGCGCGTGAGTTGATGGCACGACGTGCCTCGACAGTTCTCGCCTGCAGCCCCGCGCCTTTCGCTTCGGCATTCTCGACATACAGGGCGCTGATGTCCGGCGCGACCGAGTTGCTCAGCAGAACGCGAACGCCGCGCTCGGCGAGTCGGATGACGGCGCGCTGAAGCCGCGACTGCTGGTCGGGTCCGAAGGCCGCGGCCGTGTAGGATGTGAACGACGACGTGCGACTTACCGGCGCGTACGGAGGATCGAGATAGACGAAATCGCCCGCCGCCGCATTTTCGAGCGCGTCCTCGAAACCGCGCACGGCGAGCGACGTGCCGGAACGGCGAAGCGCTTCTGAAAGCTGACGCAGATTGTCCGGATCGCAGATCCGCACCGACGCATGCCGTCCGGCGGGAACGTTGAAGAATCCACGCCGGTTGACGCGGAACAAACCGTTGTATCCGGTACGGTTCAGGTAGATGAGCATCGCCGCGAGGTCCGCTGTGTAGCCCTGCTCGGGACGATCGAGGGCCTGGATGTCCCGGCGCCGCGGATTGAAACGTTCATCTCGAACTTCGTAGAAGTGCGCGCGGCCGGCCGCGCGATAGGCGTGCTCCAGCGCCTGCAGCTCTTCGATCACCGCGCCGACGCGGTCTCGAATCATTCGGTAGCAACCGATCACGTCGGCGTTGATGTCAGACAGATGCGTTTCACGACCGCTTAGCAGGCCATGGTTGTGTAAGTCGAGAAACACGGCGCCGCTTCCGACGAACGGTTCGAAGTAGGCGCGGAAAGACTCCGGATAATACGCACGAAGCGCGGGAAGCAGTTGCCGCTTTCCGCCCGCCCATTTGAGCACCGGCCGTGCGGCATTCATGCGTCGTCCTCGGCCCGATGGGACGCAAAAAACGTCTCGATGTCGTCGAGCTGACTCGTGACCGGTGCCGGAGGCAGCGACGCCAGGAACCGCCGGCCGTATCCCATCGACCGCAGCCGCGGATCGAGAACGGCAAGCACGCCACGGTCCTGCCGATGCCGCAGGAGCCTCCCGAGCCCCTGTTGCAGCGCCAGAATCGCGAGCGGAATCTGGTATTCGCCGAACGCGGACCCGCCCCGCGCGTTGATCGCCTCGATGCGCGCAGCCGTAATCGGGTCTCCGGGGGACGCGAATGGCAGCTTGTCGATGATCACGCAGCTCAGCGCCTCGCCCACGACGTCCACCCCTTGCCAGAACGATGACGTGGCGAGGAGCACGGCGTTCGGGGTCGCCTTGAACTCGCGCAGGAGCGCCGAGCGGGGCGCCGTTCCCTGGACGAGAATCGGATACTCGATTTCCGCCGCGGCCCGCGCCTGCACGTCACGTAGGTTTGCGTAGCTCGTGAACAGCACGAACGCGCGTCCGCGCGTCCGCTTCACGATTTCGACGACCTCGTGAGCGACGGCCGAACCGAACTCGCGCGCTCGGGGATCAGGCATCCGGGGGGGCAGGTAGAGAATCGACTGCCGGCGGTAATCGAATTCCGACTCGAGCCGAACTTCGTGCGCGTTTCGAATCCCGAGGCGGCTGCGGATGTACTCGAACGATTCATCAACGGTGAGCGTCGCCGAGGTGAGCACCGTCGTCCGCATGCGATCGAACAGAAACTCGCCGACGATGTTCGAGACGTCGATTGGCGAAGCCCGCAGGAACACGCCGCGCCCGCGGACTTCGACGTAGTAGACGTAGCCTTCGTTGTCTGCCTGAAGAACGAACGCAAGATCCTTGCGGACGTCGGCGGCTCTCGTGCCGATCGCGAGGACGTCCACCGGCGCGTCGCGTGCGAGCGCGATCTCGGCGTGCAGGCCGTCGAGCGCACGGACGAGCGCTGCTCCCTCGTCCACCACCTGTTCGAGCTGCGAAGCACGAACGCGGACGCGGCTTTCAGTGCCTCCGACGCCAGGCCCCTCGAATCGCATCATCTGCACGGCGCCGAAAAACAGCCGCGCGTCGTCGCGCACGCGCTCCGCCGCATCGCGGATGGCTTCGGCGCGATCGCGATCCGTGATCTGATCGGCCGCCGCCGCCCGATCGGCCTCCCGTGCGAGGTCATCGAGGCGGTAGTTGCTGACGGCGATTCCGAAGTACTGCGTTGCGACGTCCTCGAGCTGGTGCGCTTCGTCCAGCACCGCGTACCGGCACTCGGGAATCACCTCGCCGTAATCGCTCTGCCGCACGGCCGCGTCCGCGCAGAGGAGGTGATGATTGACGATGACGATATCCGACTCGGCTGCCCGCTGCCGCATGCGCGTGACGAAGCAATCGTTGTACTGGGGACACTCGGCGCCGATGCAGTTCTCGCTGCTTGCCGCGATCTCTTTCCAGAACGGCAGATCTTCGGGCAGATCCTCGAGCTCGGATCGATCGCCCGTCTGGGTCTGGCGTCTCCACTCGTCGATGAGCCGTACGTAGATCGACTCGTCGCGCGTGAAGCCCAGCGACCGGGCCGAGCCGCCTTCCTTGAACGCCTCGAACCGGTGCAGGCACAGATAGTTGCCGCGGCCCTTCATGTACGTCGCTTTGAAAGGGACGCCGAGCGAATCCTGCAGGACGGGAAGGTCTTTGAAGAAGATCTGCTCCTGCAGATTCTTCGTGCCCGTGGATACGAGCACGCGTTGACGGCTGAATATCGCTGGAATCAGGTAGGCGAGCGTCTTTCCGGTTCCGGTGCCGGCTTCGGCGAGCAACACGCCGCCGTCGGCGATGACATCGCACACGGCCGCAGCCATCTGCAGCTGGCCGTCGCGGGGTTCGAAGCTTGGAAGCGCGCGCGCGATTGCGCCATCGCGGGCGAACGCCGCGTCCACGACGGCGCGCAGCTCCGCCGCCCCGGGGACTCCCGCTAGCTCGCTTCGGGATACAGCGGGAACTTGCGGCACAGGCCCTCGACTTCGACCCGCACGGACGCGAG
This sequence comes from Acidobacteriota bacterium, assembly GCA_046735635.1. Classification (GTDB taxonomy): domain Bacteria; phylum Acidobacteriota; class Vicinamibacteria; order Vicinamibacterales; family 2-12-FULL-66-21; genus JALZOC01. Next base: position 11,714 of record JBKPTT010000101.1, read on the forward strand.
CACCGCGTCGTCCTCGGGCGAGGCGAGCGCGCGTGCGATGAGCCCGGCGATCGTATCCATTTCCGGCTCCCGCATGCCGCGGCTCGTGACCGCGGGCGTCCCGACCCGGATTCCGCTTGCGACGAGCGGCGGGTTCTTGTCGAACGGAATGGCGTTCTTGTTCACGGTGATGCCCGCCTTGCCGAGCGCGGCTTCGGCGACCTTGCCGGTCAGCCCCTTCGAGAACACGTCCACCAGCATGAGGTGGTTGTCCGTCCCGCCGCTGACGAGCCGGTATCCGGCATCGCTGAGGCCGCGCGCGAGCCGCTGAGCGTTCGCAACAATCTGCCGCTGGTACTCGGCGAAGCCGGGATCCATTGCTTCTTTGAAGCAGACCGCTTTGGCCGCGATGATGTGCATCAACGGTCCCCCCTGGACGCCCGGGAAGACGGCGCGATCGAGGTCCTTCGCGTACTGGGCGCGGCACAGCACCATCCCGCCGCGCGGCCCGCGCAGCGTCTTGTGCGTCGTCGTGGTCACAAACTCCGAGTGCGGGATCGGGCTCGGATGAATCTTTGCCGCCACGAGTCCGGCGATGTGCGCCATGTCGGTCACGACCGGAGCACCAGCGGATCGCGCGACCCGGCCGATGCGCTCGAAGTCGATGACTCGCGGATACGCGCTGGCGCCGACCATGATCATCTTCGGCTTGTGTTCCTGTGCGAGCCGCTCGAACTCGTCGTAGTCGATCCGTTCGTCGTCCTGCCGGACGCCATACGGAACGATGGTGTACAGCTTCCCGGAGAAGTTGAGCGGATGGCCATGCGTGAGGTGGCCTCCGTGCGCCAGGTTCATGCCGAGCACGGTATCCCCCGGCTTGAGCAGCGTGAAGTACACCGACATGTTTGCCTGTGCGCCCGAGTGCGGCTGCACGTTCGCATGCTCCGCTCCGAAGAGCTCCTTCGCGCGCGAAATGGCGAGCGACTCGGCAACATCCACGAACTCGCACCCGCCGTAGTAGCGTTTGCCGGGGTATCCTTCCGCATACTTGTTCGTGAGCACGGAGCCTGCGGCTTCGAGCACGGCCTGGCTGACGAAGTTCTCGGAGGCGATGAGCTCGAGTCCGCTGTTCTGACGGTGGATTTCGCTGCGGATGGCGGCCGAGATCTGTTGGTCGGACTCGGCGAGCGAGCGCCAGCGCAGCGGAACTTCGGTCTTTGTCGTCATTGTCGTCGTGTGCTTTCTGACGCGAGCGGCGGCCTCAGGCCTTGACCGCGGCCGCCTGTGTCCGTTCGATTTCCGCGATCTGATCGATGCGCCGCTGGTGGCGTCCGCCGGCGAACGGGGTGGCGAGCCACAGCATCAGGATTTCCTCTGCGAGCGCGAACGCGATGACGCGCGCGCCGAGCGCGAGGATGTTCGCGTCGTTGTGCTCCCGCGACATCCGGGCCGTGTAGAGTTCGTTGCACAGCGCCGCGCGTGCGCCGACGACTTTGTTCGCCGCCATCTGCTCGCCCTGGCCGCTGCCGCCGATGACGATGCCGCGATCGGCCCGCCCCTGGGTGACCTCTCGCGCGACCTCGGCGCAGATCGGAGGATAGTCGACCGGAGTGTCGCTATGGGTGCCGCGATCGTCCACGACATGGCCGCCGCGCAGCAACGCACCGATCAGATGCTGCTTCAGCGCGTAGCCGGCGTGATCGGCGCCGATCGCTATCCGCATATGATGGCGATTATACAGGGTGCTCGAAGCGCTCAGGGTGCGGAGGGTCGTCCGGGGATGGAGACGGTCGTAGTCACCAGGCGAGGAGAGGAGCGCGTGCGCGTCGGGCATCCGTGGATCTACAAATCGGATGTCGCCGAGATACGTGCGAGCCCTGGGGCGACGGTACGCGTCGTGGGCCCTCGCAAGCGCGTCCTTGGGCAGGCGCTCTACAGCGACCGGTCGGAAATCGCGCTCCGGCTGCTGACGCGCGGGGAACAACCAGCTGACCCCGCGTTGTGGCGCTCCCGGATCGAACACGCGATCCAGTTTCGTGAGTCGTTGAAGATCGACGCAACCGCGTACCGGCTGGTGCATGGCGAGGCGGATCTGCTCCCGTCACTGGTCGTCGATCGTTACGGCGATTACCTGGTCGTGCAGACGCTGTCGCAAGGCGTCGATCGGCTGTTGCCCCAGATTACGGGTGTGCTGGTCGATATCGTCAAACCCGCGGGAATCCTTGCGCGAAACGATCCGCGCGTGCGGTTGCTCGAAGGCCTCGAGCAGCGGGTCGAGGTACTTCATGGCACGGTCCCGCAGGTCATCGAAGTACGCGAAGGTCACGTCACATACCTGGTGGATCCGTTCCGGGGACAGAAGACCGGCCTGTTCCTCGATCAGCGGGAGAACCGCGTCGCGGCAGCCGAGTACGCTTCCGGTCGCGTGCTGGATGCGTTCAGCTACAACGGCGGTTTTGCGCTTGCGCTGGCGCGGCGAAGTCACGACGTGCTGGCCGTCGACATCTCGGACGAGGCGGTCGCGCGAATCAAGGAAAATGCGGAGCGGAATGGCGCCACAAACATCACCGCTCGTGCGATGAACGTGTTCGACGAGCTGCGGGAGCTGGAGCGCCGCCACGAGCGGTTCGACACGATCGTTCTCGATCCGCCGGCATTCGCCAAGAACAAGGCTTCGGTCGGGAAGGCTTTGTCAGGTTACAAGGAGATCAATCTCCGGGCGCTGAAGCTGCTGACACCGGGAGGGTTCCTCGTCACCTGCAGCTGCTCCTACAACGTCAGCGAAGCGGATTTCGCGGACGTAATCGCGTCGGCCGCGGTCGATGCGCATGCGGACGTCGCTGTCGTCGAAAAGCGCATGCAGGGGCGCGACCATCCCGTGCTGATGACAGTCCCAGAGACCTACTACCTGAAGTGTTTCATCTTGCGAAAGCTTCGCTGACGGTAACCCCTTTACCGGGTCCGTAACGTCAGCCATTCGGGCCGCCGCACGTTTTCTCCGAAATTCGCCGTGGCGCTGGCGGCACCGCTGTTGCCGGTGTCATGTCCATGAGGTTCTGGCCCGCAGTGCTTGGCGTGTTGCTCATCGCGCAGACGAAGCCTACAGTCGCTCCGGTCGGCATCGAGATGCGCAACGTCCGCCTTCATGTCGCACCCGATGCCGTGCTCGACGTCAAATTCCTGAGCGGCACCCTCGACAGCACCACGTCGCACCCACCGGTATTCGATGATCAGCATTCGTTCACGATGACGATTGTCGACGGCGAACTCGCGATTGATGCTGTCAGCCTCACGGGGCTCGTGAATCGCGCGTTCGATTACAAAGGGTCCGCGCTCTCCGATCTTCGCGTCAGCTTTCAGGAGGGTCACCTGGTCCAACGCGGCACGCTGAAGAAGGGAGTCAGCGTTCCGTTCTCGATCGTGGCGGACGTGTCCGCGACGGCGGACGGACTGATGCATGTGCATCCAGTCAAACTGAAGACCGCCGGCATTCCCTCGGCCAAGCTGATGGCGGTCTTCGGCGTGGAGCTGGACGACATTCTGAAGAGCCGCCCCGAGCGCGGGTTCACGTTCAAGGACAACGAGCTGTACCTGGATCCCGGAAGGATGCTGCCCGCCCCCGAGACGCACGGCAAACTGACGGGCGCGTTCGTGCGCGGCGACCATCTCGTGCAGACCTTCGGGCGCGGTGCCGCGGCATATGCGAAGGGGAGCGACAACTACATCTGGTTCCGCGGCGGGGCTATCCGTTTCGGCCGCCTCACCATGACCGACACCGATTTGAAGCTGATCGACATGGATCCGAAGGATCCCTTCGATTTTTTCACGGCCCGGTATAACGATCAGCTCGTCGCCGGGTATTCGAAGAACACCCCGCAGCACGCGCTCCGGACCTACATGCCGGATTTCAACGATCTCAAGAGAAAGTGACTGCCGGGGCTGAAGCCCCGGCCTCCAGCACGCGACGTGGGTAGGGCGGGTTTTATGCCCCGCCGCGGTGCTATATTCACCTCAGGCCCCATGAGCATCCGAACTCCGTTCAAACCGCTGCCCGCGTCCGATTTCGCCGCTGCCTTCCCAAGCTCGCGCAAGGTGTACGTCGAGCGACGTGGCGTGTCGGTACCCATGCGCGAGATCTCGCTCACCAATGGCGAGACGCTGCGAGTGTACGACTCGAGCGGCCCGCAGGGACAGGACGTTCGCACCGGGCTTCCAGGGCTCCGGGATTCGTGGGTCGCACCCCGGCGCGGAACGACATCCGTTACCCAGCTGCACTACGCCCGCCGAGGCGAGATCACCCAGGAGATGGAGTTCGTCGCGGTTCGCGAGGGTTTCGATCCCGAGTTCGTGCGGTCGGAGGTCGCGCGCGGGCGGGCGATCATTCCCGCAAACATCAACCACACGGAGCTCGAGCCGATGATCATCGGCCGCAACTTCGCGGTGAAGATCAACGCGAACATCGGCAACTCCGCCGTCTCGTCGTCGATTGACGAGGAGGTCGAGAAGCTGCGTTGGGCGACGTTGTGGGGCGCCGACACCGTCATGGATCTGTCGACGGGCCGCGACATACATCAGACGCGACAGTGGATACTGCGAAACGCCGCCGTGCCGATCGGAACCGTTCCGATTTATCAGGCGCTCGAGAAGGTCGGCGGCCGCCCGGAGGAGCTCACCTGGGCGGTCTACCGCGATACGCTCATCGAGCAGGCCGAGCAGGGAGTGGATTACTTCACGGTTCACGCCGGCGTGCTGCTGCGGTACATCCCGATGACCGCGCGCCGGGTCACCGGCATCGTTTCGCGCGGCGGATCGATCATCGCCAAATGGTGCCTCGCGCATCACCAGGAGAACTTCACCTATACCCATTTCCGCGAAATCTGCGAGATCATGCGCGCCTACGACGTGTCGTTCTCGCTCGGCGACGGCCTGCGGCCGGGATCGATAGCGGACGCGAACGACGAAGCGCAGTTCGCCGAGCTGAAGACGCAGGGCGAGCTCACGCGGATCGCATGGGAGTACGACGTCCAGGTGATGAACGAAGGCCCCGGCCATGTCCCCATGCACCTCATCAAAGAGAACATGGAAAGGCAGCTCGAATGGTGCGACGAGGCGCCGTTCTACACGCTCGGACCGCTGACGACCGACATCGCGCCAGGATACGACCACATCACGTCGGCCATCGGCGCGGCGCAGATCGGATGGTACGGGACCGCGATGCTCTGTTACGTGACTCCGAAGGAGCACCTCGGGCTGCCTGATCGCGACGACGTGAAGGCCGGCGTCATCGCCTACAAGATCGCCGCGCATGCCGCCGATCTGGCGAAGGGCCACCCGCGGGCGCAGGCGTGGGACGATGCGCTGTCGAAGGCGCGGTTCGAGTTCCGGTGGGAGGATCAGTTCAACCTGTCGCTCGATCCCGTGACCGCACGCGCGTTCCATGATGCGACGCTGCCCGCGGAGGGCGCGAAGCTGGCACACTTCTGCTCGATGTGTGGTCCAAAGTTCTGCTCGATGGAGTTGACGCAGCAGGTTCGCAACATGGCGGCCGACGAGGCCGCGAAGGGAATGGCAGAAAAATCCCGCGAGTTCCGGGAGAAAGGGTCGGCGATCTACATCCGGCAGGAATAGCGGCCGATCACCAGTCGCGGCGCCGGGTCCGCGACGATTCCGACTAGGACGCTCTCGCGCCCGACGATCCCGCCCAGTCGCACACGACCTTCAAGTCCCGCGCGAACGGTGTCTCGGCCTCCGCCATGGTCGACAAATGCGCGTCGAGCAGCGCCGCCGCGCCAGGCGATTCGTATTGCGCGCGGTTATTGTAGATGCTCCGCGCGTACTCGAGGTTGGCGTGCAGCCGTTTGCGCAGCTCGTCATCGCTCGTGCCCGCCTGCACGTCCGACTGGTACATCTGCTCGATCTCAGACAGGAGCGATCCGGCATAGGCGCGCAGCTCGGCCATCGCCTTGAGTTCGGACGTCATCCGGAGCAACAGCGCCGCCGAATGCTGACGCAGCGCTTCCGCGAATTTGACCTTCAGCTCTTCGTCGCCGTGCGTTTCGACTCGCGCGTCCGTGAAGTCGTCGGTGTAGAGGACCGCAATCGCTTCGCCGTCGACGACGATGGGCATCGCGAGGGCAAACGTCGGGGATCCGCCGAACGGCAGGCCGCTCGTGTCGACATCGCCGCTCAGACGCTCGGTCGTTCCCGCAGCGACCGCGCGGCTCACCAGTGAATCCATCGCGAGCGGGATCATCACCTTGCCGATGTCGTTCGTCAGGTCGAAGCCGATCTGGTGCGCGCCTTCGAGGCGGTTGCCTTTCACGCGAAACAACGCGACGCGCGGGAATTCGGCGGCAAGCTGTTCACCGAGCGTCGCGAGCACGTCCGCGATCGTCGTCGCGGTCGACAGCGCGTCGAACGCGCCGAGCAGCCCGTCGAGCATCGACGTCGCCTGCCCCGAGACGTCGACCTCCGGGACGGCGGCGGCCTTCGCTTCGAGCTCGCGGATCGCGCTGAGGTGCTGTTCCTGCTCGCGCTCCAGCGCCTGCACCCGCGCTGCGCTCGTCTTGAAGAGCGTCGTCACCGCGCTCAATTTCGCCTCGGCAGCCTGGGCCTGGGTGTTGGCGGCGTTGACCGCGATCTCCAGCTTCTGTTTCTCCGCGATCACGTCCTCGACGATCTTCTGCTTCTGCGCAACCACCGCCTCCCTGTCGCTCGCCGCGCGCGCCGCTTCCTTCCGCGCGGCGTCGAGCTGCGCCTTGAGCGCCTGCATCTCGATCTGAATCGCGGCGGCGCTCTTTTCCTGCTTCTCTCGTGCGGCAATCGCGTCCGCTCTTGCAATGTCGAGCTTCTTGTTCGCCGCCTGCACCTCGCTCAATTCGGTTCGAAACGCGACCGCCTGTTTCTGCTCGTTCTGGAGCTGCGCGCGCGTGCTCTCGAGATCCGCCCGGATCTCCTTCAACGACGCGGCAAGTTTGTCCTTCTCGGCGGTTGTGACGGCCAGTTCGGATTTGAGCGCGTCGGTGATCTTGCGGGCTTCGGCGGAGAGATGTTTCAACCGCGCGTCGGCGTCGGCGGTTGCCGCCTTGACGAGGCGTTTGACGACGTCGTCGACTTCCTGCTCGACGTCGGGCGCTTCTGCGAGCGATGCCTCCAGCGCCTTCGCAGCCGTGTCCAGGGCAGCCCGCAGGGCGTCAACCTTCTTGCGGGACGCCTGCGCGGACGTGCCGAGCACACGTGTCAGCAGCGCCGAGGTTTCTTTGGCCGCGACGGCATCGAATTCCATGAGAAGCCGCTCCAACTTTGCAAACAGGGGGCCGCCAGGCCATCCAGGGGATTTGCACAAATTTTCGCGGATTTTCTGTATCGGACGGGCCAGACCGCCCGATGGGTGGCGAACGGTTCTGTAAGCGGCGTTGCGATTATTTGGGCGCGCCCGGGGGATTGGGAACGATCTGAATGATCGTTCGGAACCGCTGAGGGCTCGCGCCCCGCTTCGGGTTCAGATACCCGAGCGATCCCGCCCACATGTAGTCCTTTACCGTCACGCTCGGCGTGAAGGCCATCGTCTCTTCCTTGAACCGTCCGATGTCGAACATGTGCACCGGAGGCTCCTCGAAGATCAGCTCTCCTTTCTCCTTCAGCACATTCCGGTACCACCCGACGATCTGCGCGAAATCGGATCCGGAACCAAACAGGTAGTAGCGCTGTCCGCGTCCCGCGTCGTACGACGCGATGAACTGACTGCCGGGATAGAACGGTACGCCCAGCATGGCCTCGGTCGGATCGCCGGCTTCGGTCGTCTGGGCCGCGGCCGGCGCGGTGATGGACGTTCGAGGCGCCGGCGCAGGCGTGGACGGCTGCGGCGCGGAGGTCTGGCCGGGACGGGGAAACGGTGCCGGCGTTTGCGCGAGAATCGCTGGCGCCCAGGCGGCCAGCGCGATCGGCACAAGGGAACGCGTGAGCAGCGTCCGGTTCATACGCTTATTATAAGGACCCCGTCGCGTCGCGGCGGGTCTTTCGATGCCGGAACTCCTGCCGTACTGCGAGGCTGAACAGCCCTGGGTCCGTCGAGTTCTCGAGACGCTCGTCCGCCTCGAGTCGCCCAGCGACAACAAGGCCGCCGTCGATCGATGCGGCGACGAACTGTCCCGGCAGCTCGCGGCAATCGGCGGTTCCGTCCAGCGTTTCTCACAGTCCGAGCGCGGCGCCCAGGTTCGCGCAGGCTTCAGCGGTGACTCCGCGCACCGGATTCTCCTTCTCGGGCATTTCGATACGGTCTGGCAGGTCGGCACGCTCGAGCGGATGCCGCTCGTCGAGCGCGAGGGCCGGTTGTACGGGCCAGGCGCGTTCGACATGAAGGGCGGCATTGCGGTCGCGATGCTCGCGGTCCGTGCGTTGAGCGCCAGCGGGACGCGAAGCCCTTCAATCGTCATGCTCTGGACGACAGATGAAGAGATCGGGAGCGCCACGTCGCGCGCGCTGGTCGAGGAGGAAGCGCGGCGGAGCGAGGCCGTGCTCGTCCTGGAACCGTCGCTTGCGGGCGGTGCGGCGAAGACGAGCCGAAAAGGCGTCGGCGGCTACAGCTTGACGGTGCACGGCGTGTCTGCGCATGCGGGCCTGGATCCAGAAAAGGGCGCGAGCGCCATCCACGAGCTCGCGCGTCAGGTAATCGCGATCGAAGCGCTGCACGATCGCTCGCGAGGCGTGACGGTGAACGTCGGCACCATTTCGGGCGGGACGCGTCCGAACGTGATCGCTGCGAGCGCGTCGGCGGCGATCGACGTCCGGGTGCCATCGCTCGTCGACGCCGAACGGATCGATGAAGCAATCCGCGGACTCCGTCCGATTCACCCGTCGATCCGGCTCGAGGTGACGGGCGGAACCGACCGGCCGCCGCTCGAACGAACACCGGCCGTTGTTCGTCTGTACGATCGTGCGGCGCGCGCCGCCCGTCGCCTCGGCCGTAGTCTGGCCGAAGGCGCGGCGGGCGGCGGGTCGGATGGGAATTTCACGGCGGCGCTCGGTGTTCCAACTTTAGATGGACTCGGACCCGAAGGCGCCGGGGCGCACGCCAGCCACGAGCACGTCCTGATTGCCGACCTGGCGTGGCGCGCCGCGTTCATCGCGGAACTGCTGTCAAGTTTCACAGCTGATTAGCGTCGAGTGGCGTTCGGGCGCTGCGGGGGTAGAATCACACTATGGCGAACGGAATCAAGACGGCGTTGCTGCTCGGGCTCTTGAGCGCCGTCCTACTGGCTATCGGAGAGTATTTCGGCGGAGCGAACGGGCTCGTGATCGCGTTTCTCTTTGCCGCGATCATGAACTTCGTCTCGTACTGGTTCTCGGACAAGATTGTCCTGCGCATGTATCGCGCGCAGCCAGTCGGACCCGAGCATCCGCTCTATCGGATCGTCGAGCGGCTCACCGTCCGCGCGGGTCTACCGATGCCGAAGGTCTATGTGATCCCGGAGCCGTCGCCCAACGCGTTCGCCACGGGCCGGAACCCATCGCACGCCGCGGTTGCGGCCACTGAAGGCATCCTTCAGGCGCTCAACGAGCACGAGCTCGAAGGGGTCATCGCGCACGAGCTGGCGCACGTGAAGCATCGAGACATCCTCATCAGCTCGGTCGCGGCGACGATTGCCGCCGCGATCATGATGACCGCTCGCATGGCCCACTTCGCCGCGCTCTTCGGAGGCTACGGCGGGCGTGGCGACGATCGGGACCGCGGGAACAATCCGATCGCGCTTCTTGCGATGATTATTCTGGCGCCGCTTGCCGCGATGTTGATTCAGATGGCAATCTCACGCTCGCGCGAATTCTCTGCCGATGCAGGCGGCGCGGCCATCGCCGGCAACCCGTACGGGCTGGCCGACGCGCTGCGGAAGATCGATGCGATCACCAAACGCGTGCCGCTCGATGCCAACCCTGCCACCGCCCATATGTTCATCGTGAAGCCGTTCAGCGGCGCGGGCCTCGCGTCGCTTTTCAGCAGTCACCCGTCGACCGACGCGCGTATTCGTGCACTCCTCGGCGGCATCTGATGAGCAACTTCGTCGGTACTGAGGTAAGAGCCTTCATTTAATTGGTCGCCGCAGCGTTTGTACTCCCCGGCGGCCTTTTCCCTTCCTGTCTCTTTTCAATAAATTAGCCGCCCGTCGGACGCGGCGGGTTCGGTGGCCTTGCTTTTGCTGTCTCAAAAGATGCGGGCCAAAACTGGTGCATCGACGCATCAGGGCTCAGTCGGCAGCCCGCGTTGGAGGCGGTCGTGGAGGACTTTGATATTCCGCAGAACAAGCTCGCCGAGTCAGCCGAACGTGTCGTGGACCGCGCGCTGGACGAAGCGCGGCGCCGCGAACATGCCCTGCTGACCAACGAGCACGTCTGCCTGGCCTTCGCGCAGGTCGAGTGGGACATGTTCGGGCAGGTCATGCGAGATCTCGACCTGAATCCGCACGAGATTCTGCAGGCGCTCGAAGAGCATCTGCGGCTCCTCCCGTGCGTGCCCGGGCGCGAACTGCGGGTCGCGCCGTCGACCAAGCTCCTCTTCAAGCTGGCGCTGCTCCATGCGAGCCGCTCCGGCCGTCACACAATCGAGGCCACCGACCTGTTCTCCGCGATCTTCGAGGAGACTCAGGGAATCCCCGTTTCAATCATCCGGCGCCACGGCATCGAACCGGAGGCGCTCGTCACGCGCCTCGCGACGAGGATGCGCGATCACGAGCTGCACGAAGAACGTTTGAAGAAGCGGTTCGAGCTGCCGCCGTTCCTGAAGCACTTCGCGACCAACCTCAACCAGCTCGCGCGGCAGGACAAGATTCCGCCTGTCTACGGCCGCGATTCCGAAATGGATCAGGTGCTCGAGGTGCTTTGCCACCGCGAGCGCGCCAACTCCGTGCTCCTCCTGGGCGAACCGGGCGTCGGCAAAACGGCGATTGCCGAAGGCCTCGCGCGACGAATCGAGTTCGAGCCGGAAAAGGTGCCCGTCAGGCTGCGCGATTGTCAGATCGTGAACCTGCAGATGAACACGATGGTGGCCGGGACGATGCTCCGCGGGATGTTCGAGGACCGCATCCAGAACGTCATTCGCGAAATCAAGGAACGGCCCAACCTGATCCTCTTCATCGACGAAGTGCATACGATGATCGGCGCCGGCTCCGCGCTGGGCGCCCCGTCGGATGCCGCGAACGTGTTCAAATCGGTGCTCGCGCGCGGCGAGGTTCGGATCATCGGTGCGACGACGGCAAGCGAGTACAAGGAATTCATCCAGGAAGACGAAGCGCTCGCGCGCCGGTTCCGTACGGTGCACGTGGCGGAGCCTTCGATCGAGCAGACGCGAAACATTCTGTACAACCTGCGTCCGCGGCTGGAACGCAACTACTCGGTGCGGATCAAGGACGAGGCGATCGAAACGGCCCTCGAGATGTCGCCGAGATACATGCGTCATCTCCAGCTTCCCGACAAAGTAATCGGGTGGCTCGACACGGCGGCGGTGAAGGCTGAAATCGGCCGCCGATGGGAAGTGACCTCTAACGACGTCGTGGATGTCATTTCGAAAATCGCGCAGATTCCCGAGGACATGGTCTTCCGCGACGTGACGGACCGCTTCCGCGATATAGAAACACGTCTCGGACGTCGCGTCGTCGGGCAGCGCCGGGCGATTGAAGCGGTAGCCAAGCGGCTCGTGCTGAATAAAGGGCCGCTGAAGGACGGGTTCGACCGGCCGGACGGCGTGCTGCTCTTCCTGGGGCCCACCGGTGTGGGCAAGACGGAGCTCGCGAAGGCCGTCGCGCAATTCCTGTTCGGCGACGAGAAGAAGATGATCCGCGTGGACATGTCGGAGTACCAGGACGGCGCCGTCGCAGTCGACAAATTGATCGGCATGCCGCGCGGCATCGTCGGATCCGAACGGGGCGGCGTGCTGACGAATCAGCTGAAGGATCGGCCGTACTCGGTCGTGCTGCTCGACGAAGTTGAAAAGGCGAGCCCGAGCATGCTCAACGTCTTCCTGCAGGCGTTCGACGAAGGTTGGATCACCGATGGCCGTGGCAAGCGCGTCTATCTGAGCGACGCGATCGTCATCATGACGTCGAACATCGGATCGGAATGCTTCCGGAAGCTGACCAGCCCGCTCGGCTTCTACTCCCGGCAGGTGAGCGTCGAGCAGGTGCACGGCGAGATCAACAGGGAACTCGAGCGGCGCTTCTCGCCGGAGTTCCGGAACCGCATCGACGAGGTCGTGATATTCCGGCCGCTCACGAAGGACGAGGTCCGCGACATCACGCTCCACCAGATCGAGAAGATCGAGCAGTCCTTGAACCGCAGCGGACGAACGCTGAAGGTGGCTCCCGAGGCGCTCGAGCAACTCGTCACCGATGGCTACAGTCTCGCCTACGGAGCCCGCTTCCTGAAGCGCGTCATCGAGGCAAAGATCAAGCTGCCGATCAGCCAGCGGTGGACGGAAGGGGAGGAATTCACTGCGACGGTCCGCGACGGTCAGATCGAGATCGAGGTCGTTCGAGCGGCCGGATATTCCGAGCTCGCGGCAACGGCCTGACGTCTCGCTCGGACCGCGTGGGTGAGTTGGGACGACTAGCCGTGTCGCGCCAGGAGAAGGCCGCCTGCTTCGGGGCGGCCTTTTCTTCTTCGAGGTTCGAGTAGTCGATTTCCTGCGGCACACTTTCGGCGTTCCGCGGCCTTCTTGGGCGCAGATCGTAGCGCTCCTGGAGCGTGTCGATCATCGCGCGCACCGCTTTGACGTACCCGTCTGGCGCGTACGCACCCGCATACAACGAGCCATACGCGTCGACCATGTGCGGAAATTCCTTCTGAAGAAAGCCCATGAAGTGGTCTTTCGTTCCGCCCTTCAGGTACAGCAGGTTGGCGCCCATGAACGCGGCGCCGTGATCCGCGATGGCCTTGATGGTTGCCTCGAGCTTTGGCGGCTGCGTGGTGAAGCCCGGAACGACGGGCGCCATCAGCACACCGGCATTTACGCCCGCGTCGCGAAGCTGCCGCACCGCGCGAAGCCGCTGCAGGGGATGGGCCGTACCGGGCTCGAGCGATCGCCATGCATCCTCGTCGACCGTGGGGACACTCATGTACACGGTCGACCCGTGCTTCCGTCCGAGATCTGCAAGCACGTCGGCATCGCGCACGACCATCGGGCCCTTCGTCACGAGCCCGATCGGCGTGCGGCCGATACAAAATGCCTGCAGCGAACCCCGAGTGAGCTTGTAGTGACCCTCGATCGGTTGATACGGATCGGTAGCTGTCCCGACGGCGACCTGTTCGCAAGTCCATGACGGTTTGTCCAACTCTCGCCGCAGAACGTCGACGAGATTGATCTTCACGAATATGACAGACGAAAAGTGGTCGTCGAAGCCGAGCTCGAACTGGGTTTGGTACCGCCGCGCAAAGCAGTAGTGACACGCGTGCGTGCACCCGCGGTACGGGTTCAGCGTCCAGTTGAACGGCATGCCCTTCACGGCGTTGAGCGCCGACCGGCACGTCACCTCTTGATACCGCGCGGCGTCGGCGCGTCGCTGC
>JBKPTT010000102.1:0-15135 GCA_046735635.1 Acidobacteriota bacterium
GCATGTGAGCCTCCATCACTCCTGGATGATTGGCAGCGGCGTGACCGCCGGCTTCGCCGCTCGCGCGAGCTTGATGTCGAGCAGGCTGTCGAACTCGTCGCGGCTGCGCATGTTGCCGCGGCCCTCCTCCTGTGCCTCGGCGAAGCTGCTCGCCGAAGTCAGATACGTCGCCTCGAGCATCACGAGATCGCCTGCGGTCACGTATTCCATGATCTCGTCGTAATGGAGGGGCGTCAGGCGCCAGCCGTACTGCTCGACCAGGCGCACGTCGGCGAGCCGCGCCAGCGGGCTGCCGGCTGGCGGGATCTCCGCGGGCACGCGCTGCACCGTCGCGAAATCGTCATACGCGTTCTCGGACCGCCAGTAGCCGACAAAGGCGTGGCCCGTGAGGAGGACCACGACCGGGTAGATGTCGATGTATTCCAGACACGAGGCGAGCAGCAGGGCCAGGTCGATGCACGTGCCGCTGTTCGAGGCGACGATGTCGCTCGGCGTGCGCAGGCGCTGCGTCCGCTCCGAATAGGCCGGCGGCGGATTGATGTACTGAAACCGGTATTCGTTGACGAGCGCCGTCCAGATCGCCTGCACTTGGGAATCGACGAACGCAGACGGATCGTCGGCCGATTCGTCGACCGATTGATAACCGTCGAACCCCGCGGCGGGATCGTCCTCGATGCCGATGAGGTATCGCCGCGAGGACGCAATGATCTTCAGGATCGCCGGATCGCGCGGCAGAACGAAAGACGGCAGCCAGGGATTGTTCTTCGTGTCGTCGAACCATTCGTCGACCGGAATGAGCGTGACACGCTCGGTGGTCTCCAGCGCGATCCGTTTCCCGCACGTGACTTTCACGTACACGGTCGAGTTCACGCGCTCGCGCAGGGCGCGCGGAAGCGTCGCGGTGAGCGGAATGTGCACTTGCGCGGCGAGCCCGATCTGCGGGTCCTCGAGGAGGGTGTGCGTGCAGCGATACGGATAATTCTGAGATCCAAGGTTCAGCTCCACCCTGATGCCGATGTTCTCGAGCGGCTCCGGTACGAGCTTCGAGATGGTCAGTCTGTCGAGCAACGGCCTGTCGTTGTGGAGCAGCGAATAATTCACTTCCTCAGGAACAGCGACCTGCACTTCGAGCAGTTCGCGCACAGGCAGCGCATCGAGCCGTGCCGCCGCCGCGAGGCGCTTTCGGGGTACCGAGATGGGCGCGGGCTCGTCGCGGGAAGGGGCCTTGTATTTGTCGACCACGCTGCGCCCGACCCAAATGACGATCGCCGTCCCGTGCAGCCGTGGGTCGTCCATCTGCGCCCACGCCTCCGCGAACGCCTCGGTGATCGCGAGCTCGTCGTTTCGCGACCAGGCCCAGTAGAGCGCCTGGAAGAAGCGCTCCGCGAGCTCGTCGTCTATTTCGTCGAGAAAGCCGAGGGCTGCAAAGGCCCCGTGGCGGACCATCTCGCGCGCAGTGCGCGCACCGGAGTAGTAAAGGTTGAGCGTCACCAGGCTGGGAGGCTTTCGGGGATCGATGAGAGCACTGGCCAGCTCGCGATACCGAACCGGCAGTTCCGGCACGCTCGGCGCCCGAAGCATCATGCCGTCGTCCACGCACCCGGCGTCGTCGATTATGCGCTTCCAGATCAGGGGTTGCCCCTGGAGTTCCTCTTCCGAGTACACCGTGTTGATCAACCATGCTGCCTGATGCGTGTCGATTCCGGTCACATGGAGGACATCCCAGCGCTGCCTTCGAATCCTTTCCTCGATGACGGTCAGCTCCTCCGTTGGCGAGATCTCCATCGTCGTCGCTTTCGCGTGTGAATGCGCGCGCTCTGCGCCGACCGCCGCCTGAATCCGACGCCGCTCGGAATCGAAGTCGTACTCGTCCTTCAGTCTTCCCGGAGCGCTTTCGATGAACAGGACTTTCCGCGCCTCTGTGCGAGCGGACACGCGACGATTGTTTCGAATCACCCGCGTGACCAGCAGTTCGCCATGACGTCCCAGCGCTCGGGTGCCCGCGCTTATGAGGTATTCCCACGCGAGCCCCGCCGCAGCCTCCTGAATGGAATCGAGACGCGCGTCTGCATCCTCGGGCGCGTGAAGCTCGATCTCCACGTGGTCGGCGGCGGCGAAACGCTCCAGTGCCGGGCGGTCGATCCCCAGCGATTCGAGTGCCGCGAGCGCTCGTTCCCGAATGGAATCGCGCGATGCCTGATCATCCAGCCAGCGGGCGCGGGACCGTAAAAGGTAAGTCCATTCCTCGGCGAGTCGGGCAATCGGCGCCGTGCGTGCGACGGCACGTTCGACCAGCGTACCGCCGCTGTATGCGCGGATCGTGACGACATTCTGCGCAGCCGCCGTGCGTCGGGGCGTTCGCTTGCTCGAGCGGATAAGTGGACGTGTTCCTTGGGATCGTTTTGCCACGGAGGACTCCGGTGAGGGAGATGTACTGAGTGACCGGCACTATACGTCAATCCGGCTGCCGAGGTGCTCCGGTGGTACCGGCAACCAGCACCTGGTATTCTGCGACCGCTTGTACTCTGTGACCGCTGTCGATCAGCTCCAGCAGGACAAGAGGTCAGAGCCCTACGGCGATCGCCACGACGATCGCAACGGCGCCCAACGCGAGCAGACCCGCAAAGAGCGGCAGCACGAACTCGAGCCATTCGCCGAACTTCACGCCGGCTGCAGCGGTGACGGCCATCAGCGCACCGTTGGTCGGAGTGACGAGTTCAGTGAGCCCGGCGCCATATTGGTACGCGAGGACTACGACCTGGCGGGACAGGCCAATCAGATCCGCCATCGGCACGAGGACCGGCATCGTCAGGACGGCCTGCCCGCTGACGCTCGGCACCGGTGCGTGCACGCCAGCCTGAACGACCATCATGCCCAGCGCCGAAAGGACAACCGGAAGGTGCTGCAATGGTGTGACGAGTGCGTTGACGAGCGTGTCGATGATACGCCCCTGGTTGAGGACGACGAAGATGGCGCGCGCGAAACCGATCAGCATCGCGGCGTACGCCATCGACGTGAAGCCGTTCACGAAGCCGCGCGCGGTGCCTCCGACGCCCAGGCCTCCGACCAGTCCCGATGAGAGTCCCATCGCGAAGAACAACGCCGCCATCTGATCGAAATCCCAGCCCAGGCGCATCACGCCGAAGACGAACACGACAAACGCGATCAGTACGATGGCAAGAACGATGGCACGGCGGCGATCCAGGACGCGAGACGCGGGCGGAGCGTCGGCTGCCGCGGCGGCGTTTTCGCGGTATGCGGCGCCGCCCCGCGTCTTGCTCGCATGGCGCCACGTTCCCCAGATCCACCCCGCCAGCGCGACGCCCATGATAAGAATCCGGAACCCTGAGCCGGACAGGAGGGGCAAACCGGCCAGCTTCTGCGCGATCTGCACCTGGAACGGATTGATCGGGCTGAAGGCGGCACCGACGGCGGCGGCTCCGAGGCTGATCGCGACCGCGGTGAGCGCATCGAAGCCGAGTCGTTTCGTGACGAGGAGGAGAACCGGCACGAGCGCGATGACTTCTTCGGACGTATTCTCGAGCGCACCGCCCATCGCAAACGTCAGCGACACAATTGGGATGAGGAGGCCCTCGCGGCTGGCGAGTCGCATCACCAGCCATTCGACGGCCTGGCGCAGCGCACCGGTTTCGTCCACGACCGTGAAGGCGCCGCCGACCAGAAAGACGAAGAACACGACCGAGGCGGCATCGGCAAGTCCCTTCGGGATAGCAACAAGTGCCTCGAATGGGCCCACGTGCCGGGGTTCCACATGGTGGTACGTGCCGGCGATGACGACTTTGCGGCCGCTGACCGAGTCGTCTCGCCGCTCATATTCGCCCGCCGGAAGGAGATAGCTGCAGATGGCCGCTGCAAAGATGCAAGCTGTAAGCAGCGTCAGCGGGTGAGGAAAGCTCGGGCGAGCCACGTGGCCGCATCGTAGCATGCGTCCTCCGCAACCATTTGCGGCGGAAACCCGTCCAAGCCGTCATGCAGGACATCCGTTACGCGCTTCGTACGTTTGGCAAGCAACCGATGTTCACGCTGGTCGCCGTCCTCACCCTCGCGCTCGGCATCGGCGCAAACACCGCCATCTTCAGCCTCCTCTACCAGATCCTCCTGCGTCCGCTTCCGTACGCGAACGCCGAACGGCTCGTGTTCGTTTGGAACTCGTACTCGCTGATGGGGCTGCAGCAGGCGAGCGTCTCGATACCGGACTATCTCGACCGAAAGACGCAGGCGCCAGCAATCGAGGATGCGGCCCTCTTTACCGGACGTCCCGCGAGCCTCTCTGCGGAATCGCGCCCGGAGCAGCTCCGCGCGCTGGCGGTCACGCCGTCCTTCTTCAGTACGCTCGGGCGTGCTCCCTTCATCGGCCGCGGGTTCACGGAGGACGAAACGAAGCCCAACGCCGACAAGTTCGTGGTCCTGATGTGGGGTCTGTGGAACTCACGTCTCGGCGCGGACCGAACGATCGTTGGTCGCGACGTCCGCATCAACGGGGAGCCCTACCGCGTCGTCGGCGTCATGCCTCCAGACTTCGAAGCACCGGCACGGGAGATCTCCGTCCTTCTGCCTTTCGGTTTTACACCGCAGCAGATGTCCGACGCAGCGCGTGGCAATGAGTTCAGCTCCATGATCGCGAGGTTGAGGCCGGGCGCGACCATTTCGCAGCTGAATGCGCAGATCAAGACGATCGTCGATCGAAACAACGAGAGGCTGCCGACTCGCGCGCAGTTTGCGAAAACCAGCGGCTTCGGCGGTTTTGCCGTCTCGATGCGCGATCAGCTGGTGGGGGACGTGCGAACGCCGCTGCTCGTCCTGCAGGCGGGCGTGGTGGTGGTTCTATTGATCGCCTGCGCGAATGTCGCGAACCTCCTGCTGATGCGGGCGACCGGCCGTGGACGCGAGCTTGCTATTCGCAGCACGCTCGGCGCCGGTGAATGGAGACTCGTTCGGCAGATGCTCAGCGAAGGTGTCGTGCTGTCGATTGCGGGCGGCCTCGCCGGTGTGGCGATTGGCTTCGCGGGACTGAGGGGACTGGTCGCCATGGGCGCGCAGCAGCTTCCAGGTATTGCGAGCGCCACGCTTCACCCGCTCGTGCTCGCATTCACGCTGGCGTTGTCGCTGGTGACCGGTCTCGTGTTCGGAGTGATTCCCGCCATTGCGGTCGTGCGAGGGAATACCGCCGCGTTCCTCCGGGAGGATGGCGCGCGCGCCAGCGTCGGCCGTGGGACCGGGCTCGCCAGGGCGGCGCTTGTCGTGGGAGAAATCGCGTTGGCTCTGATGCTGCTTGTCGGCGCCGGACTGTTGATCAAGAGTTTTGCGCGCCTGCAATCGGTCAATCCTGGGTTCGTCAGCGACAATGTGCTGACCGCGCAGATTTCACTGCCTGCCGCGCGCTACGCGGATGCCGCGGCGCGGCGAACGTTCTGGCTGCGCGCGATCGAACGCGCGCGAGCGATGCCGGGCGTCACTGCCGTTGGATTGACGTCGAACGTTCCGTTCAACGGCAACGTCGGTTCCGGCTCGTACTCGATTGTGGGGTACACTCCGGGACCCACCGAGGCCGCGCCTCACGGACGCCAGGAGGTGGTCGGAGGCGACTACTTCCGCGCCATGCAGATTCCGGTCGTCGAAGGTCGGACGTTTACCGATGCCGATACGGCGGACGCCCCGGCTGTGGCTGTAGTGGATCAATACCTCGCGGGCAGATATTTCCCTCACACGAGCGCCGTTGGTCACCAGATACAACGGGGCGGACCAAGCAGCCCGAAGATCACGATCGTCGGAGTCGTGGGCACGATCAACACCATTGATCTTGCGCAGCCGGTCACGAAGGAGAGGCTGTACTACCCGGTATCGCAGATTCCTATTCCGATGATGGGAATTACGTTGAAGACGTCGCTCGACCCGCAGACGCTCGTCGGGCCGCTGCGCGAAGCTATCCAGTCGATCGACCCGGATCAGCCGATTTCCGACGTGCGCACGATGGATCAATGGATTGCGCGCTCGCTTGCGACGAGGCGGACTCCAACCGTCCTGCTCGCCATGTTTGGCGGGGTTGCGCTGATGCTGTCGGCCATCGGCATCTACGGAGTGCTCGCGTTCGGAGTGGCTCAACGCGTGCGTGAATTCGGGATCCGCCAGGCTCTCGGTGCGGATCGCCGGTCCATTCTTTCGCTCGTGCTCACGCAGGGGATGCGTACCACCGCGATCGGCGTCGTCATCGGGCTCGTGGGGTCGCTTGTGCTGACGCGCTTCCTGCGGACGCTGCTTGTCGGCGTCACCAACCATGATCCGTTGGTCTTTGGCGCGGTCACCGGTTTGCTGGTGATGGTGGCGATTGCCGCATGTTACGCGCCCGCGCGCCGCGCGACCGCTATAGAGCCGATGGAGGCGCTCCGGGACGGGTAGCCCCGTGGGGTCAGACCAGGGTCAGACCACCTTCGGCACCCTCGGTGGTCTGACCCCGGTCTGACCCCGGTCTGACCCTGGTCTGACCCCGGTCCGACCCCTCCCACCTGATCAGTAATGGTCGCACCAAACCGGGCCTTTGTTTTGCGTGCGTAAACAGAGCAATGCGGCCCCGGCACCCCACATTCCAGTTCGTGCATTCGACCTTTTCTGGTCGGCCTCGCTTTCTGGTCACCACCGTAGCGGTGTTGGCCATCGCGCTGTTCCTCATCAGCGGGTGGGCCTTGTGGTTTACCTACGACCTGACGGCGCGGCTGCCCGGGAAAAAGGCAATCCGCGCGCTCGGCGATATGGCGCAGGCGACGACAATTCTCGACGCCTCCGACAAGCCCGCGTTCATCATCTTTAAAGAGCAGCGGATCGAAGTACCGCTCGAGAAGATCTCGCCAAACCTGATAAACGCTGTCATCTCCGTTGAAGACCAGCGGTTCTACGAGCACAGCGGCGTCGACGCGGTCCGCGTTGCCGCGGCGATAATCCGCAACTTCCACGAAGGCCGCCGCGCCGAAGGCGGCAGTACCATCACACAGCAGCTCGCACGGCAAAGCTTCCTGTCTCGCGACAAAACGTACCGCCGGAAACTTCAGGAGGTGATCCTCGCCGCGTACATCGAAAGGATGTACGACAAGAAGGACATCCTCGAGCTGTACCTCAACAAGGTGTATTTCGGGGGCGGCTTGTACGGCGCCGAGGCGGCCGCACGCGGGTATTTCGGGAAGCCCGCGAGCGATCTCTCGGTCGATGAAGCAGCGCTGCTCGCGGGACTCATCCAATCCCCCTCGAGCTATGCGCCGACAGTGAATCTCGAACGCGCCGTCGCGCGCCGCAGCATCGTCCTGCAGAGCATGGTGGCGAACGGAGCGATCAACCAGGCTGCGGCGGACCGGGCAAAGAAGGCGCCGGTACACCTCGTCAACGGACTGGAGATCAACGAAACCTCGGGACTCTATTTCAAGGAGCAGGTCCGGCGCGAGCTCGTGGAGCGCTTCGGTTCCGATCGCGTGTATCAGGGCGGATTACGCGTTCACACCACGCTCGATTTCAACCTCCAGCAGACCGCCGAGCAACTCGTTGAAAAGAGACTCGCGGAAATCGAGCAGCGGCCCGGGTACAAACATCCGACCCGTGGGAAAAAGGGAGCACTCGACGAAGGCGAGCTGCCGGCGTATCTGCAGGGAGCGCTCATAGCGATCGATCCCGGGACCGGATACGTGCGCGCCATGGTGGGGGGGCGCAATTTCAACGAAAGCCGGTTCAACCGAGCCACCCAAGCGAAGCGCCAGGCCGGGTCGGCGTTCAAGCCGTTCGTCTACGCGGCGGCCCTCGAGGCGGGGTACTCGCCGGCGACGGTAATCACGCGGCTGAACGATCCGATCGAGACCCCGCAAGGCGGCTGGGTACCGGAAGACGAGCACTCGACGGCTGAATCGATGACGATTAGAACCGCGCTTCGCACCTCGAGCAATCGCGCCGCGGTTCGTGTCCTCGACAGCGTCGGCATTCCAACCGCGGTCCAGTACGCGCAGCGGTTGAACGTGGGCACGCCGCCGAGCGTTCCATCGCTGGCACTGGGGTCAGGTGAAGTCTCGTTGATTTCGATGACGTCGGCGTACGCGGCGTTCGCCAGCGGCGGGATCATACGGCAGCCCGTCTTCATCCGCCGCGTCGAGGACAGCGACGGCAAGGTCCTGTTCCAGGCCGAGGACAAGCCGCACCGCGCGGTCAGCGAGGCCACGGCATTCCTGATGACGAGCATGCTCGCCGACGTGATCAACTCGGGCACCGCTTATCGCGCGCGGCAGGTGGGCTTCACGCTGCCCGCCGCCGGCAAAACAGGCACGACCAACGATTACGACGATGCATGGTTCATCGGGTTCACGCCACACCTCGTGACCGGGGTCTGGATTGGCTTCGACCGTCCCACGACCATCGTGTCTGGCGGCTACGCTGGCGAGCTCGCGGTTCCTTTGTGGGCGAGCTTCATGAAGAGCGCGACGAGCAACGACAAGCCCGACTGGTTCAAGAAACCCGACAACGTCGTTGCCGTGAATGTATGCCGCGTGTCCGGCAAGTTGCCCAATGTTGGCTGCAGCAACGTCGAGACGGTCGATCGAGACGGAATGCCGATCGTCAAATCGATGATCTACACGGAGTATTTCGTCCGCGGAACCGAGCCCACGTCGATGTGCCCCGTGCACCCCGGAGCATTCTCTGACGTGGCGGATCTCGCTGGCGATCAACCCGCGCCGCGCGTCGCCGCCGACCAAGCGCGCATACCCCCGCCGAAGGTCCCCACCACAGGCGCCGCACCCCCGCCTGCGCCGGAGAGCGCCGAACCCATTCACGGCGGACAGGTCCCGCAATCGGCCGAGCCTGCGCAGAAGAAACGCGGCTTCTGGGGACGGATTTTCGGCCGCGGAGACAAGGGCACGGAGAAGAAGAAAGAGGGCGGGGAGTGGTAAGAGGCACTCCGTCGTCCTGACTGCTGAGGTGGTAGTATCAAATGGATCGATGCCATTCCATGACATCACCGGCCACCGTCAGCTGCTCGAACTGATTGCGCGCGCGGCATTACGCGGGACTCTCCCTCCGAGCGTCATCTTCGCCGGGCCGGAGGGAGTGGGGAAGCGGAAGGCGGCGATAGCGCTCGCGCAGTTTTTCAATTGTCCGAACCGGTCCGACCGCGACAGCTGCGGGACGTGTCCGTCCTGCTCGCGAATCGCACGCGGCGTTCACGCCGACGTCCTCGTCGTGGAACCTGGCGACACCGGAGCGATCAAAATCGATCAGGTACGCGACGCGATCGAGCGCACCGCTTACCGTCCCTTCGAGGGACGGCGGCGTGTCGTGGTCGTCGATGACGCCGATGCGCTGAACGTCGAGGCGCAGAACGCGCTGCTGAAGACATTGGAGGAACCGCCCGCCGCTTCGACGTTCGTACTCGTCACGTCGAAGCCCGACGTACTTCTGCCCACCGTGCTCTCTCGGTGTCAGAGGCTGCGGTTCGGCCGGTTAGCGCCCGCGGAGGTGGCGTCTGTGCTCATCCGCGACCACGACTACAGCGACCGGGACGCGCATGCCGCGGCGTCCCTTTCCGAGGGGAGCATCGGTTTGGCGCTGGAGGGTGGAACCGACGAATTCGTCGACGCTCGCGCCGCCGCCGCCGGGCTGTTGGAGATCGTCGCAACGACCAAGGATCCCCGTCGTCGTCTGGACGGCGCGAAAGCGCTGAGCGCTGCGGCGCGCGGGGCGAGCGATCGGGACGAGCTGGGGCGCCGACTGCGCGCGCTCTCGTCCATTTTGAGAGACCTGGGAGTTCTGGTGTCTCGCGCCGATGAGCGCGTGCTCGCGAACGCCGACCTGCGACCCCTGCTCCAGCGGCTGCAGCGCTCGTTCGACGGGGACCGCGCATTACGCGCGTTTGCGGCGGTTGATCGCGCCCTCGCGGCGCTCGACCGCAACGCGAGCCCAAAGATCGTGGCGGACTGGCTCGCGTTTCAGATATAGCGGGTTTTGCCGGCCCAGAAAGGGTCGGTTTACGTACGTAGGGCGGGGCTTTAGCCCCGCCATTACTGGGGGGCTTCCGCCCCGCCGTTAGCGGATAGAGGCCGACAATGAGCACCGGGCCCACACGCCCGTTCGTCAGCGTCAAGTTCTCGCCGGTCGGCCGCACCTATTCGTTTCTCCTGCCAGACCTCGCGCTCGACGACACCGAGACTCCGCCGACGATCGCGCCGCCGTCCGAACCGCTGAAGGCCGGCGACGCCGTCGTCGTGCAGACGACCGATGGCCGTGCGCTCGGCACGGTGACGCGCAGCGTCTCGGAGCTTGCCGCGCGCAAAGGACCCCCGGCTGATTCCGAATTGAAAGTCGTTCGCCGCGCGACGCACGACGACGTGGTGGTCCGGCTGAAGCAGCAGCAGCGCGAGCAGGAAGCGCATCGCATCTGCCTCATGAAGATCCGCGAGCGCGGCCTGGCGATGAAACTCACCAGGGTCGAGCAGCTGTTCGACGGGTCTCGCCTGATCTTCTATTACACGGCCGAAGGACGGGTCGATTTCAGAGAGCTGGTGCGCGACCTCGCGGCGCATTTCCGCGTCCGCATCGAGATGCGCCAGATCGGGGTTCGGGACGAAGCGCGCATGCTGGGCGGGTACGGTTCCTGTGGACGCCCACTCTGCTGCACCACGTTTCTCCAGACGTTCGAGCCCATCTCGATCAAGATGGCGAAGCAGCAGAATCTCAGCCTCAATCCGTCAAAGCTCTCCGGCATGTGCGGCCGTCTGAAGTGCTGCCTGCGCTACGAACTGCCGAACGGCAAAGGCGTGACGCACGGCGGCTGCGCAGACGAAGGCGGCTGCGGATCGTGCAGCAATCCGACGGGGCCGGGCGGTTGCGGCACGTGCGGATCGGGCGGCGGCTGCGGGACGTGCCGGTGAACGACCGACCTCGGATTGGCGTCACCGTCGGCGACCCGGCAGGAATCGGGCCGGAGATCTCGTGCAAGGCGGCGGCGAACCCCGCCCTTACGGCGCTCTGCGACATCGTGCTGTACGGTCCATGCACGGAGGCCGAGATCGCGTGCTACGAACGAGGCCGAGTGTCGGCTGCCGCCGGACGCGCCGCGTACGACGCGGTCGTCGCGGCGACGCACGACGCCCGGCAAGGACGGATCGACGCGATGGCGACGGCGCCGATCAATAAGGAAGCGTTTGCCGCCGCGGGCCTGCCGTGGCGTGGCCACACGGACCTGCTGGCGCACCTGACCGGAACCCCACGCGTTGCCATGATGTTCCACGCGGAATCGCTGCGCGTCGTGCTTGCCACCGTCCACATCCCGCTCGCGGAGGTGCCACGGACGCTGACGCGCGAGCTGATCGATGGCACCATCGCGCTCACCGCGCGCGAGCTGCCGCGATTCGGCTTTCTCACGCCTCGGCTGGCGCTCGCCGGTCTGAACCCGCACGCAGGCGAACACGGGGTGATCGGTCGCGAAGACGACGAGGTTCTTGCGCCGGCGGTGGCGTCGTGCCGTGTGCGCGGCATCGACGTCGTGGGCCCATTTCCGGCTGATACGGTATTCGTCCGCGCCATGCGGGGAGAGTTCGACGCGGTGATCGCGTGTTATCACGATCAGGGGCTCATCCCAGTGAAGCTCGTTGCCTTCGGGCAGGCGGTGAACGTCACGCTCGGCCTCCCCATCGTGCGCACGTCGGTTGATCACGGCACTGCGTTCGATATCGCGGGGAAGGGGGTCGCGGATCCATCGAGCCTGATCGAGGCGATCACGCTCGCGGCGCGGCTCGCGGCCGGGGGCTCGCGGTGAGGCGGTGGAGTCCCGACTCCTGGGTTGCCGCGGCGATCGTTGCGTATTACACGATCATCGGTCTCGTCGTACTGCGCCCTGAAGCGGTGTATGCGGGCGACATCGGTGTCAAATACGTCCAGGCACAGGCGTTGGTGCAGCGGCATTTTCGAAGTCTCAACATCGGCTACCCTGGCGAATTCCTCGATCCGGCGCGGCGGTTCTTTCCGCTGCGTCCGCCATTCGTGATGACCGTTGGCGGCGCGCCGCAGGCGATTTTTCCCCCTGCATCGACGTTGATTCAGGCGTTCGGGGTCGCGGTTGCCGGCTTCCGCGGAATGATCGTCGTCACGCTGATCGGCGGCGCGGTCGCCATTTACGCTGCGCGGCGGCTGTCACGCGAGCGCGATCGAGTGGTGACGCTGCTTGCACTCGGCTTGGCGAGTCCTCTCTGGTTCTACGCGGTCAGCGGATGGGAACACGCGCCGGCCGTTGGTCTCGGCGTGCTCGGGTTTGCGCTGGCCCTGCACTCCCCGTCGCCTCTGGCCCCCGCTCTCGCAGGCGCCGCGGTTGGAGCCGGCGCAACGATTCGCGATGAAGTGATTCTGCTCGTCCCCGGGGTGGCACTCGCGATGTGGCTTCGCACGCGGCGCTGGCAGCCCGTCGTCGGAGCGCTTGCCGCCGTGCTCGTGCCGCTCGCGCTCGCCATGGCGCTCGAGGTGTGGTGGTTCGGCCGCCCGCCGGCTGCGCACGTCAGGCACGCGGTCCACGTGCTTCAGACGGCGCTGAACGTCACAAGTGCGCCGAATCCGGACGTTCCGGTCCTCCAGCCAATCACTCCGCGCGAACGGTACGAGTTCGTCGTGCAGTATTGGATTTTCGGATATGGAAACGACCGCTGGATCTGGACGTTCGTCGGTACGGGCGTGGTCGCGTTCGCGCTGCGTGCCTTCTCGGGATCGTCGATCCCGCTCGCCGTCTGGCTGGGTGCGGTGGTCATCCCCGCGTGGTTCGACTTTCAGGAACTGATGCGCGCGCCGAAGTGGCTCGCGGGAATGCAGCGCGTGGTGCCTTACGCCGTGTGCGCGCTGCTGCCACGCCCCAGGGGAAACACCGAAGCGGACGGGCGCTTCCCGTTGATCGTCGCCGTTACGACGGCGATCTATCTGCTCGTCGCCTACGTTGGGACCGACACACACGGCGGCAAGTCTCTTGGGCCGCGGCTGCTGTTGCCGCTTCTTCCGCTCCTCGTCGTCGCGGCCATCATGCGGATCTCGTCCTACCTCAGATCAACGCTCGTCGCCGATCGGGCCGTCGGATTGATCGGCGTCACGCTCGTGGCGCTTTCCATGACGATGCACGTATTCGGCACGCTGCCGGCGTATCATCGCCGCAATCTGGACGACTCGGGGGCGCTCGTCGCGCTCGCATCCTCACGCGTCCGGGTCGTCGTGGCCGACGACGATGCGACCGCGCAGTTGCTGATGCCGTTGTACCGGCGAAAGGTGATTTTCCTCGCCGACTCGCCCGGTCTGATGACCGCGCTCGGTACCGCCATGGTGAATCAGCGCATTCCAGAGGTCGTGGTCGTATCGCGGCAGCCGCAGCCGGCCGTTCTGGAAGGCCTGCACATCGACCATGCGGAGAGTCGTGGCCGCATGCTGCTGCAGTATTACCGCCGATGAAGAGCGAACGCGAGGAAGCGCAGAAGAACGTCGCGGAGAACCGGAAGGCGTTTCACGATTACCACATCCTAGAAACGTTCGAGGCGGGGCTCGTACTGCTCGGGACCGAAGTAAAGGCTATTCGCGAGGGAAACGTCAACCTGCGCGACAGTTACGCGCAGGTGAACGACGGCGAGGTCTGGGTCTACAACATCCACATCAAGCCCTACAGCCATCGCGGTTATTCGGATCACGAGCCGACGCGCAAGCGCAAGCTGCTGCTCCATCGTCAGGAAATTCGAAAACTGATCGGGCGAACGGTCGAGCGCGGCATGACACTCGTGCCGACGCGAATGTATTTCAAGAACGGCCGGGTGAAGCTCGCGCTGGGGCTCGCCAAGGGCAAGCAGACGCATGACAAGCGTGAGACCATCAAGCGCCGCGAAGCGGATCGTGAAACACGGGCCGCCGTCAAAGCCCGGCGGGGATAAGCTCTTGGTGGTAAATTTGTTCGGCTTCAATCGAGAGGGCAGGAGGGTATGAAAGGAAATCGCGCGGTTCTGACCGCGATCGTGGTCGTGGTGCTCGTGGTAGCCGGATGGTGGCTGTTCAAACGCGGCAACCGCGGCCCTTCGGTCGATCTCATCTCGATCTTCCCGACCGCAACGAAGAAGGCGCCGTCCGGCGTCGCCGAATTGGCCGACGCGGATCTGAACGGCGAGAAGCGGCATGCGATCTATACCGTGCCGCCCTCGCGGATTACGTGGAAACTCCACGTCCCCGAGGATGGATGGCTCAAGGTAGATCTGGGAATGAAGCCTGAGTCGTGGGACAAGGAAGGAAACGGCGTCTGGTTCTACGTCGGCGTGTCGGACGGCCACACGTACGAGGAGCTCTTCAACCAGCATGTCGACCCCTACAACAACAAGAGCGACCGTAAATGGACGCCCGTGTTCGTCGATCTCTCCGCCTATGCCGGCGAGGAGGTAGAGGTCGTCTTCAACACGCGAACGAGCGCCGAGAAGACGCCCGAGGATCCGCGGAATGACCTGGCGCTGTGGGGGGCCCCCGAGATCGTCATCCGATGACGTCGTCGATTCGCACGCCGGTTCCGCTCCTCGATCTCAGTGCGCAATACCGGCCGATTCGCGACGAGATTCTCGCAGCGATCACCCGGGTCTGCGATAGTCAGCGGTTCATCCTGGGCGCCGACGTCGAGGCGCTCGAGCGCGAGCTCGCGGCCTGTCTCGGTGTCCGCGATGCCGTCACCGTCAGCTCGGGCACCGACGCGCTCCTGGCCTCGTTCATGGCGCTCGGCATCGGCTCCGGCGATGAAGTCATCACGAGCACGTATTCCTTCTTCGCGACCGCCGGGTGCGTCGCGAGGGTCGGCGCAACGCCGGTCTTCGTCGACATCGAGCCCGTCACTTACAACATCGATCCGGACGCGATCCGCGACGCGATCACACCGCGGACACGGGCCATCGTTCCCGTGCACCTGTATGGACTGCCGGCGGACATGGATCGCATCATGGCCATAGCGGACGTCGCCGCGATCAGCGTCGTGGAGGACGCGGCACAGGCGATTGGCGCGACCTATCGCGGCCGCATGGCAGGTTCATTCGGTCTGGCGGGCTGCTTCTCCTTCTTCCCGAGCAAGAATCTCGGCGCGTTCGGCGACGGCGGGCT
>JBKPTT010000103.1:0-8625 GCA_046735635.1 Acidobacteriota bacterium
CCGATGAGGGCGCGAACGGTCTGGAGGTCGCCCGCCGCACAAGCCTGAAATAGCGCCCAGACGTCGATGCCGCGCCCTGGCGACCACAGAAGCTTCTCGCCGGATTTCAGGGCCGCGGGTTGCAGCATGCGACGCGCGGGCTGCTGGGACTCGACGTGGTGCACGAGCTTCGACCAGCTTTCGAACCCGTATTCGCGTGCGAGCGCGTGCTGTGCAGCGGCCAGCGTCACCGACTGATCTGCGGCGCGCAGAATCTCCAGATGTTCTTTGGCTTGCTTGCGGAGCTGCTCGAGGGAAGGACGCTGCGGCAGACGCCGGGACGGGATGGACATGACGATCTCCTTTCGGATACCGCCCGCGTCCGCTCGACGGGCTGAAAGAAGATCGCAAGTTGTCGCTGCGGTCGAACTCAGGTGGGCTCAGCCCTTCCCGCGGACGGGGCGCGTCCTGTCACGCGAGACGATTGTAGGCATGATCCGACGTGAGTGGCAACTGCCGCCGGACGCCGTTGTTGCTTACGCCCCAGAGACCGCCGTGATGAAACCGGCGACGTAGTGTTCGATCTGGTCCTGAGGAAGGTCGTACCGCGCACGGCCATCCGGCTCGCCGAGGTTGCCGCTGATGACGAAGGCGCGCAACCCTGCCTGGGCGAGGTTTTTTGCTTCGGCGACGCTGAGCCCGCCGACCACCTGCACAGGCGCGGCGCCGCCGACGCGCTCGAAGATGGTGCGCGCCACGTCACCCAGATAGTGGCTCTCGATGAGTTTCGGATCCGCGCGCCGCGCGTCGGCTTGCAAGTGAATGCCGACGGCGTCCACTCCGGCGTCGAGCATCCGACGCGCCACGTCGGCCGCCTGGGCAGCGGGCCCCTGGTGGGGGACCATGATGTCGGCGAAGACGAGCCGCGGCAGTCCGGAATCGGTGCGGCGGAACTCGTCGCGCACGGCGCAGATAGCCTTTGCCGTATCCACGCCGGCGAGCGCGAGGAAATCAACGATGTTGCCGCCAGTCGAATAGACGGCGCGCGCCTCGAACGCGCCGCCATCCATCGTCTTCATGTCGGCCAACAGAATCGCGTCTGGAAACTTTCGCCGGAATGCTGGCACGACGTTGGAAATGCCCTGGTTTTTGAGCAGCGGCGTCCCCATTTCGACGATGGTCACTCCGCCCGCGAGCGCCGCAGTGGCAACCCCGAGACCCTGCTCCACGGTGGCCACGTCGACCGAGATTTGAAATGTGAAACGCGTTCTGAGCCGATCGAGCAGGCGATCGGACGCCTGATGCGTCACCTTCGCCATCTGCCGGATCCAGACGGCGTACGGCGGCCTCGTCTCGAAGGTGGCGCCAACTGTCAGCGCGCCTGCGGCGAACCTGCCCGCGTCATTGAGGAACAATCGCCGGTCGATGTGCATCGCCGCTCCTGGGATTGGAGGACAGTAAGCGGTTCGGCGGCCGTTCGGGCGAGCGCGCCGACAGAAGACAGAGTTTAACCGACCTGCCACCAGCACTACTTCGTCAGCGGTGCGAGAGAGTGCTCGCGCAGAGAACGCACGGACCTCGCGCGGAGAACGCGGAGAATCGCGGAGATCCCGGGACCGCGTGCGTTCGCCACAGCCGGCCTGCGGCCGGCCACCGGGAGGGGGAGAGATCCGCACAGACAAGCGGCGGGGCGCGGTGCGCCGTTTGTCTGTGCGGATCTCTCCACCTCCTGTCGCGCCACGCGCGACGTGGCGAACGCACGACCGTCCGCGTCCTCAGCGTCCTCGGCGCGAGACCATCACTCCGCTGCTCGCCCGCCGATCTGACAAAGTAGTACTAGAACCGAACCCCCAGCTTCACGCCGAACTCATTGGTCCTGTTCACCGGCTCATATGCGCCGAGCTGCTCCTGAACGGTGATGCCGTTCACGGTGAAGGTAGCCGTCTCGTGGTTCACCGGCGAAGCGCTGACGTTCCAGTGAATGTACTCGGGCTCCAGCCAGGCGTGTCCGCCGATCTGGTATTTCGCGCTGGCGCGCAGCGCCCATCCCGAGTGCTGATCGAACGAAATGTCGGACAACCCGTCGATCGTGAAGGCGGGCGCGGTCGGAGTCGCTGGTACCAGCCCGCCGCCCAATTGCGAGTCGCGCGTGGTTTGCCATCCGTGCAGCAACCGGTCGTATTCCACGTTGAAGCTGAGCACGTTGTTCGACGCCACGCTCGTGCGAGCTGTCATGCCCACCGGCAGATACAGGTAATCGTCCGTGCGATATCCGGGAACGCCGCCCGTACCATTCGACAGGTGACGGAGACCCACACCGATAGCGGGCGACCATCCCCATGTGTCACCGAGGAAATCCTTGCCCACCAGACCACGGCCTTCCACGTACCAATCCTTGTCGCCGTTGTCCGTGCACGGCGACCGGTCGCCGATGTCGAGCGCCCACCCATTCGGCGACGTGTTGTCGGGCGTGATCAGGAACGGTGCACACCACCCGTTGTACGTCGTCTTGCCAACGAGGCCTCGCGCATCGGTCTGAAGAAACCAGTGCTGAGCGGCATTGAGCGACATCGTCCCCGTATAGCCGCCGCCGAACTTCGGGCCGTGGATCGAGATGCTCGTATCGCCGGGCTCGACGTACTTGTATCCGCCCACGTTGAAACTCACTTCATGTCCCGTAGGCGTGGCCAGGTCGCTCTCAACCGGCGCGGGACCAGGCGATTGGGGGGAATCGATGGTTTGCGCGAGTGCCCGGGATGGAATGAATGCGAGTAGACCTGCGACCAGAACTTTGATGAGACGACTCGACACGGAACACCGCCTCTGCGCGGCAGGCACGTTGGCAATTTCGATTGTGACACACCTTCGGCCGATACCGATCTCACGAGTCCTTTTCGACTCTCACGGCGCCGGTCATGATCGCGACCGCGTCGGCCATGCTGATCTCGCCCGGTTTCACGACGGCCACTCTCTTGCCGAGCCGCGCGATGTGAATCCGATCCGCCACGTCGAACACGTGCGGCATGTTGTGGCTGACGAGAAGCACGGGCAAACCCTTGTCGCGCACCCGGCGAATCAGATCCAGCACCATGCCCGATTCCTTCACCCCGAGCGCCGCCGTCGGTTCGTCCATGATGACGACGTGCCGCGCGAACGCTGCGCTGCGGGCGACGGCCACGCCCTGACGCTGACCGCCCGACAATGATTCGACCGGCTGCTTCATGGATCGAATCCCGATCTGCAGCGACTCCAGGTGCGAGGCGGCCTCCGCCATCATCCTTGGCTTGTCGAGCAGCCGGAACACGGATCCCAGCACGCCAGGTCTTCGCCGCTCACGGCCAAGAAACAGGTTCTCGGCGACGGTCATCGCGGGCGCCACCGCGAGATCCTGATAGACGGTCTCGATGCCGTGGCGGCGCGCGTCGCGCGGCCCGTGGAATTTCACCGGCGCCCCATCCAGCCGGATTTCGCCTTCGTCGGGAACCAGCGCCCCGGACAACGCCTTCACCAGCGTCGACTTACCCGCGCCGTTGTCGCCGATCACCGCCAGGATCTCACCGGGCAGCAGGTCGAGGTCGGCGCCGTCGAGCGCCGTCACGTGCCCGTAGCGCTTCACGAGATTGCGCGCCTGCAAAACAGGCGGGACCGTCGTCGGGCCACCGGTCATGATCGGAGCGCCTTCCGGCGCGACAGCTGATCGGTCGCCACCGCAAGAATCACAAGGATGCCCGTAATCAAGATCTGGTAGACCGAGGCCACACCCATCAGCGTGAGGCCGTTGCGGAACACACCAACGATCAGCGCACCAACGAGACTGCCGAGAATCACGCCACGGCCGCCGAACAGGCTCGTGCCGCCCAGGACCACCGCGGTGATGCTGTCCAGGTTGTCGGTTTGTCCGGCCTGAGGATCACCCACACCGGTGCGCGCCACGGCCAGGAGCGCGGCAATGCCATAGGTCAGGCCGGCCAGCGTATAGACGGCGAGGATCAGCCGGACCGTCGAAATACCCATCAGGCGCGTGGCTTCGGCGTTATTGCCCAAGGCATAGAGATGGCGCCCCGCCGCGGTCTCGCGCAGCGCAACCCAGACCAGGCCGTACAACATCAGCATGAGCACCGTCCCGTAGGTGACGGCGGTGCCGCCCACTGTGAACGTATCGCCCAGGACGACCATTCCATCGGGGAGGCCCGAGACCGTCTGCGACCGGGAATAGATCTGCGTGATCGCGAACGCGATGTTGAGCGTGCCCAGCGTGACGATGAACGGCGGCAGCCGGACGAAGGTGATCAGCGCTCCGTTGAGAAAGCCGAACGCGATCGTCACCAGAATGCCGCACGCGATCGCGCTACTCGCATCCAGGCCGTGATCGACGGCGGCCTTGCTCATCACGATCGAGCCGAGCGCCATCACCATCCCGCACGACAGATCGATTCCTGCCGTGAGCACGACCAGCGTCTGGCCTATCGCAATCACGCCGACGACCACGACTTGCTGAAGAATCAGCGAGAGGTTCGGACCGCTCAGGAAACGGTCGGACTGAGAGGCGAAGAACGCAGACGCGAGCAGGAGCGCGAGGAACGGACCAGACGCGGCGAGGAACGCGGCGTGATCGCGTGCCTCACCAACCGCGCTTCGGCGAGCCAGGCTACCTGCCCCAGCACGCATCCAGGCCGAACGCGGTGTCCTTGCTGTCCACGCCTTTCATCGGCTTGTCGGTAATGAGCGTTACGCCGGTGTCGGTCGTGCCGGACACTTTCCTGCCCGACCTGGCGTACTCGACCGCTGCTTCAACGCCGAGCGAGGCCATCCTCAGCGGATATTGCTGCGATGTGGCGGCGATCTGTCCCGCCTTGATATTGCGGATCCCCGCGCATCCGCCGTCGACCGAGACGACGAGCACCTGCTTCTCGCGTCCGGCCGCTCGAATCGCGCGATACGCTCCCGCGGCGGCGGGCTCGTTGACCGTGTACACGACATTTGTGTCCGGTGCCCGCTGGAGACAGTTCTCCATCGCCGTCTGCCCCTTGGCCTGATCGCCTTGCGTATCTGCGCTGCACACGATGCTCGGATCGCCTTCTTTGATGCCGTAGCCCTTCAGGAAACCCTCATGACGGAGCCTGCCGACGGTGACGCCGGGGTTCAGATCGAGCGTGGCGATCTTCGCGGGCTTGCCCGCCATCGCTGCCTTCGCGTACTGGCCGATGAGCAGGCCGGCTTTGAAGTTGTCGGTCGCGAAGAGCGCGTCGGTCGCGTCCTCGGGATCGGCCGGCGAGTCGAGCGCGATCACCAGCACGCCGGCAGCGCGCGCTTTCCTGATCGCGGGGACGATCCCCTTGGTGTCACTCGGCGTGATGAGGATCGCCTTGGCACCGGCCGCGACCATGTTCTCGATCGCCGTGACCTGGCTCGCGTTATCACCGTCGAACCGGCCGGTGGCGGTCATCAGCTTGGCACCTTTCGCCCTCGCAGCCTCGGTCGCCCCCTCTCGCATCTTCACGAAGAAGGGGTTGGTCTCGGTTTTGGTGATCAGGCCGATCACGGGCTGCAGTTGTGCGTGCCAGGCTGACAAGCCGCCCGCCAGCGTCAAGGCCACAAGGAATCGTGGGGTTTGCATGGATCGGGGAAGGACTCTCGAAAGTTGTCGATCGTTACCACGTCGAGGCCGCGGCCATCTTGCTCTCTGAGACATCGCGCGTCAAGACGGGGCCTTAAGACTTCGCCGGGCCAACGCGAGCACAACGTGGTGGCCGACACGGCGTCGCTCCCGGACAGCGCATCACTTCGGGCGTTCGATGAGGACGATATCCGATTCGTCCCTGTACCGGTCGAACAGCAGCTCGCGGC
Organism: Acidobacteriota bacterium; assembly: GCA_046735635.1. Lineage (GTDB taxonomy): Bacteria > Acidobacteriota > Vicinamibacteria > Vicinamibacterales > 2-12-FULL-66-21 > JALZOC01. Next base: position 5,827 of record JBKPTT010000103.1, read on the forward strand.
CGTCCGCGGAAATATCGAAATCGCCAATGGTGAAACCCCGGCCGAGCGTCGTGAGTTGCCGCTCGCGTCCTGTCTCGAGTTCGCGCACCCAGAGCTCCTTGTAGGACACATCTCCTTTCAAAATCACCAGCGCACCGTCTTCGCCGAGAAACGCGACGCGTCGCGCGCCGCGACTCAAGACGATCTCAGGGATCGGATGCGGGTGGCCATCCAGGTCGACCGCCTTGAGCGAAAACGTGGTTCCCACATCAGCACCGGAATAAACCAGGAAGCGACCGGACGGAGACCAGGCGGGATCCAGCGCGAAGCCCTGGACGAGGAGCACTGGTGCGCCGCCATCGATCGGCAGCTTGAACAACGCAGGTTGCCCGTTGCGATTGGCCGCCACAGCGATCCATTGCCCATCGGGAGACCAATCAGGAGATCCGAGCACGTCGAGCTCCTCCGCGATTTGCCGAACTCCACTTCCATCGGCATTCATCACGTGGAGCCGCGTAACGCCGCCTCGTCGTACCGGGAACGCGAACTGGCGGCCGCTCGGGGCAATCGCGGGCGCAGCAACCACACGGCCATCGCGGCCATTCCAGAGTTCCCGGGCCGTCTGCCCTTGGCCGAGTTTCCACAAACCCTCGGTACCGGAGGTCGACGCGCGGTAGAGGATGTAATCCGGTCCGAATCGCGGCGACAACCCATGGGCCGTCGGAAGCGTGATGCGAGCCGCATGCGGCTCGTCTATCGCGCGTTCGCCAATCGTCGCGCGCCACAATCCCGACGTCGATCGCGATACCGCACCGACGATCCGTCGCCCATCCGCGCTGGCCGCAACGGACGTGTACGGATCGACACCGGTGTTGAGGCGTTCCGACACACGGCGTTCAACGTTCAGCGCATGAATCCACGGCCCCGAGCCGTCGTCAGCAAGGGCCAGGTACAACAGAGTCCGGCTGTCCACGAACGTGGGAAACGTGACCCTCGACTGGTGAGCGGTGAGCCGTTCGGGCGCACCGCCGTCGGCGCGAATCCTCCAGAGGTCCATTTGATCCGGTGGGAAGCCGCGAACGAAATAGATGAACGTGCCATCCGGCGACCACAGCGGAAAGTGATTGTGGACGCCCGCGTCCGACACCAGGATCTGTCTGGAGGTTCCCTGGTCCAGGTCGCGCACGAACATCGGATCGCCGGGGCTGCCTGTCTGATACACGAGGCGCTTGCCATCGGGTGACCAGACGGCCTCCGCCACGTTGGACGCGTAGCGATCCATGTACGGGCGCAGTTGACCGCCTATCGTAGGCACGGTCCAGCCGTTCGCCTGGGACCTGTTCGCAGGGTCCGTCAGACGAACCCAGAGCGTCACGAGCGTGCCATCCGGCGTGAATCCGACGTTGGGGACTTCGTAATTCCGCAGGTCCGGCACGGCGCCGTTCGTCAGATTGCTGAAGGTGTCGGCCCCAACCTCACCCACCCACGCGTCCCATGTGCCCGACCGATTGGAAACGAACGCGACGAACGTTCCGTCGCGCGAAATCGCGACCTGCTGCTCGCTCCCTTCCCAATCCGTCAACCGCGTGAAGGTAGCTCCGGCAAGCGGATCGCGGGGGTGGGAATCGGACCACAACCGCCATCCGAGCACCGCGCCTGTGATGACCATCGCCCACGCGGCCAGCCACATCGCCGATCGTCTCGACATGACTGTCGTCGTCCGAGCCGATTTCGTGCGGGCACTCATCCGATCGCGCGCGATCGATGAGCTCTGCGTGATGGGCTCGTCGAGTTCCGCGCGCGCGTCAGCGATGTCGCGGATTCGGCGCCTCATGTCCTTCACGAGACACCGTTCGAGCAGACGAATGATGTGCGGCGGCGTCAACGACGGCAGCCACTGCCATTCGGGTTCCGCCTCGAGAACGGCTGCGAGGGTGTCCGGTATAGTCTCGCGGGCGAACGGTGGCCGGCCGGCCAGCATTTCGAATAACACGCAACCGAACGCCCAGATGTCGGTTCGCTTGTCTACCGGCTGTCCTCGAGCCTGCTCGGGACTCATGTAGGCCGCCGTTCCGAGGATCGCGCCGTCGACGGTATGGCTGGGAGTGGCAGACTCGCCGAGCGCTCCGTCGTCCGCGATCGTTTTGGCGAGCCCGAAGTCGAGCACCTTCACCACGCCGTCGGGTGCGATCTTGATGTTGGCGGGCTTCAGATCGCGGTGAACGATTCCCTTTTCATGCGCGACGTCGAGCGCGCCTGCAATCTGCCTGGCGATGCCGATCGCCTCGTCGACGGGAACCGCGCCGCGCCGCACCCGCTCGCTCAGCGTTTCGCCTTCGATCAACTCGAGGATGATTCCGCGGACGCTCTCGCCGCTTTCGCCAACAGCTTCTTCGAAGCCGTACACGGCGCCGATGTTGGGATGATTCAGCGCCGCGAGGACACGTGCTTCGCGTTCGAACCGCGCACGGCGATCAGGGTCGGTCCCGACGCCAGCTGGCAGCATTTTGATCGCGACGTCGCGGCCGAGGCGAGTGTCATGCCCGCGATACACATCGCCCATCCCGCCCGACCCGATTCGCTCCTGCAGCTCATAAACACCGAGTCGCCGGCCCGGTAGCACCGACATCTTCGAGACGCCGACCAGCCGCGCGGCGACCTGAAGCGCGTCGCCTTCGAGAAACCGGTTCGCGGTTGCCGGCGAATCCAGCAGCGCGTTCACATCACGCCGCAGACTCTCGTCGCCCGCACACGATCGGTCGAGAAAGGCGGCACGTTCTTCGACCGGCCGCGCGAGTGCGTCATGAAACAGGCGTTCAA
>JBKPTT010000104.1:0-12645 GCA_046735635.1 Acidobacteriota bacterium
GATCTCGGGACTGCGTGCGTTCGCCACGGCCGGCCTGCGGCCGGCCGCAGGGAGGGGGAGAGAACCGCACAGACAAGCGGCGGGGCGCGGTGTGCCGTTTGTCTGTGCGGATCTCTTCCCCTCCTGTCGCGCCACGCGCGACGTGGCGAACGCACGACCCTCCGCGCCCTCAGCGTCCTCGGCGCGAGATCATGACTCCGCTGCTCGCCCGCCGATCTGAGTGGAATCCATGAATCCATGAATCTCCGAGGCGCATTCGTTTAGTTCGTCCCCTTGTGCGCCCTCTCGGTTTCGAGCTTCACGCGCCGCAGCACTTCCAGCTCGTTGGCTGCCGGCGCGGTGGTTTCTGACACGGTGGCTGCGAATCGGATTGCCCAGCCTGTCGATGCCTGTATTTTGTCGCGACTGACACCCGGATGCACGCTCGTCACCAGCAATTCGCGCGTGACGGCCTCCGGCTCCATCACGCACAGGTCGGTAATGACCTTCACCGGCCCTGCCGTCCGGATGCCCTGCTCCGCGCGCGAATTGCCGCCGTGACCGTGGCCGAGCGACGTCAGGAAGTCCAGTGTGCCGACCATGGCGCGCGTCGAGTGGGGCATGACGAGGAAGATCCGCTGACACAGGGCGGCCATCTCTGGAGCGCCGCCGGCGCCCGGAAGCCGCACGGAAGGCGAGGCATACGAACCGACCACCGTCGTGTTGATGTTCGCGAACCGGTCGATCTGCGCCGCGCCGAGGAATCCGACGGTGATGCGGCCGCTCTGGAGCCAGTACCGGAAGAACTCCGGTACCGATACGGTCGTCAGCGCCGTCGCGCACAGCTCGCCGTCGCCAATCGATAGCGGCAGCACATTCGGACGTGTGTTGATCGTTCCCGATTCATAAAGCAGCGTGATTTCCGGCGCGTGCGTCAGCCGCGCCAGGTTGCACGCCGCCGACGGCAGCCCAATCCCGACGAAGCACACGTCGTCATTGCCGACACACCGCGCGGCGGTGACGGTCATCAGCTCCTCGGGTGTGAACTCAGGCATGGATGACGTTCTGCTCTACCCAACGCTGGAACCCATCACGGTCCCGCGAAATCGCGTCCCATTCGAGATAGAACGCGTTGTTCCGTTGGTAGTAGCCGTACGCATACGAGGGAAACGCGCCGCGATGCGCAACTGCGATCGAGCCGACCGCCCAGTGCGGAAGGATGCACGCGTTCGCGGGTGCGCCTTCGAAGCTGTCGACGATCTCTTCCACCGTGACCACCGAACGCTCCGCGGCGAGCACCGCTTCCTTCTGCACGCCGATGATGCCGTCGATGAGCACGTTGCCCTCGCGATCCGCCCGCTGCGCGTGGACGATCGTCACATCGGGCCGCAGGGCGGGAACGGCGGTCAGCACCTCGCCGGTGAAGGGACAGGTGACCGTACGGAAGTTGTGGTTGACCCTCGCGAGATCGCCCGGGCAGCCGCGATACGCGGCGAAGGGCAGTCTCGCCGCGCCTGCGTCGTAGGCGTTTGCCATCGCGGCATGACTGTATTCCTCGATCTCGAGCGGACGCGGCCAGCCATGTTCGACCGCGTCGCGAAGCCTGTGCAGCGACCCGACGCCGGGATTCCCGCCCCACGAGAACACCAGCTTCGCCGCGCAGCCGGCGCCAATCAGCTGGTCGTAGATCAAATCCGGCGTCATGCGCACCAGCGTCAGATCTCGCCGTCGCTGGCGGATCACCTCGTGTCCGGCGGCGAACGGAATCAGATGAGTAAAGCCTTCCATCGCCACGACGTCGCCGTCGTGGACCGCATCGGTGATCGCCTCGCTGAGTGAGCAGAACCGCGCCATCGTGCGTGCACCAACCCCGTGAACGGTGACTGGCACTTTCCAGCGAAGGTGCCAGCCACCTTTTTCAACTCAGTGTATGGCAACGGTGATCCGAACCTCAGGCACGCTGACCTCGGAGCACCGGCACCTTTCGTATCCCACGCCCGCTGAAGTATCGTATGCTCTCACCGCTGTAAACGATTACAGAACTCCCTTCCAGAGGTGCTGCATGGTTCGACGGTTCAGTAGCGCTCTTCTCGTCGCCGGTGCCGTTTCCTTCTCGGTCTTCGCGCAGACGCCGGCGTCTCCGCCTGCGCCGGGACAAGCGACACCTCCGGCCGCGCCGGCCGGGCGCGGCGGCGGCCGCGGAATGGTGAATTCTCCGCAAGTCAATCCCGACAAGACCATCACGCTCCGATTCCGCGCGCCCAACGCGAAGCAGGTCACGGTCATCGGCGAGCTCGACGGCAAAACATACCCGATGACGAAAGGTGACGATGGCGTGTGGACGGTGACGGTCGGCCCCTGGCCGCACGACGTCTACAACTATCAGTTCAACGTCGACGGCATCATCGCCATGGATCCCGCGAACCCGTACGTGAAGCTCGGATTCGGCGCGTTCCCACCCGCGAACCTCGTCGAAGTGCCGGGCGACGGCCTCGAGTTCGACGATGCGAAGCCGGTGCCGCACGGGACGATTCGAGTCGAGACCTACAACTCGAAAGCGATCGGAGGACCGCGGACGTTGTGGATCTACACGCCTCCAGGGTACGACGGCGGCAGCACGCGCTATCCCGTCTTCTACCTGCTGCACGGATCCGGCAACATCGACTCGAGCTGGATGCTGACCGGGCGCGCGAACTACATCATGGATAACCTGATCGCGGAAGGAAAAGCCAAGCCGATGATCCTCGTGAATCCGCTCGGCTACGCGCGCCAGGGTGTGGGTGTGGGCCCCGAGCAGCCCGCGGCGCAGCAGCAGGCAGGGCCGGGAGGTGCGGCGGGCGGCGGAGTCTTCGGCAAGGATCTCATCGAGGACGTGATTCCGTTCGTCGAGAAGACGTTCCGTGTGCTTCCGGGCGCCGACAACCGCGCGCTCGGCGGCCTCTCGATGGGCGGCGGGCAGACGGCAGCGATCGGCTTTGCTCATCCTGAGCTGTTTCATTCGCTCGTGATCATGAGCGCCGGATCGAACAACGCCGACACGAATTATCCGGACTTCTTCAAGGATGCCGCGGCGACCAACAAGCAATTGAAGCTGCTGTGGATGGGAGTGGGAAAGGACGACGCGCTCGTCGGTCCCAGCGCAAAGGCGTTGGACGCGCTGCTGACGGCGAAAGGCATCAAGCACACGTTCGTCGTTGGGGAAGGGCGGCACGAGTGGGTCGTGTGGCGGCACCATCTGAACGAGGTGGCTCCCCTTCTGTTCCGCTGATCGGCGCACCATAATCAACCTGTGAAAACACAGGTGGCCATTGTCGGCGCCGGCCCCGCGGGTTTGATGCTCGCGCATCTCCTGCACCGGGCCGGCATCGACTCGGTCGTGCTCGAGGATCGCAGCCAGGAATACGTGATCGATCGCGTACGCGCGGGCGTGCTGGAGCAGGGAACCGTAGACCTGATGCGCGAGTGCGGCGTCGGCGAGCGGCTCGCCCGCGAGGGGATGCGTCACGAAGGAATTTACGTCGCATTCGGCAGCGATACCCGCGAGCGGCATCGCATCGACATGGCGGGCCTGACAGGCGGGCGCGCGATCACGATCTACGGCCAGAACGAGGTCATCAAGGACCTGCTTGCCGCACGCGCCGCCAGTGGACGTCCGCTCTTGTTCGAAGTCCTGGACGTATCGATCGATGGTTTTGAAGGCCAGACGCCGCGCGTCAGGTTCACGCATGACGGCGCGGAACACGAAGTCGCGTGTGACTTCATCGCCGGGTGCGACGGCTCGCACGGAATCTGTCGGCGGTCGATTCCCGCGCAGCACATCCAGCTTTACGAGCGGGAATATCCGTTCGCGTGGCTTGGCGTCCTGGCAACTGCGGCGCCGTCCTCGGACGAGCTCGTCTACTCGCTCCACGAACGCGGCTTCGCGCTGTTCAGCATGCGGTCGTCGACGGTTACACGCCTGTACCTGCAGGTTGCGCCCGACGAGCGCATCGCGGACTGGAGCGACGATCGCATCTGGACGGAGCTCGGCGTTCGACTGCGGACCCGCGATGGCTGGGAGCCGAACGTCGGGCCGATTACTCAGAAGGGCATCACGCCGATGCGCAGCTTCGTCGCGGATCCGATGCGCGACGGGCGTTTGTTCCTCGCCGGGGATGCGGCGCACATCGTGCCGCCCACCGGTGCGAAGGGACTGAACCTCGCGATGGCGGACGTGCGCCGGCTCGCGACCGCCATCGAATCGTACTACGCGACCGGCAGCGCCGCGCTCCTCGACGAGTACTCGGCGCGCGGCGTCCGCCGCACGTGGCGCGCGCAGCGGTTCTCCTGGTGGATGACTTCGATGCTGCACCGGCAGGACACCGGCAACCCGTTCGATTATCGACGGCAGCTTGCGGAGCTCGACTATCTCGTGAGCTCCACGGCGGCCATGACCAGCCTTGCGGAGAACTATGTTGGGACACCGTTCGATTAACGGAATACGTTTTCTTACGCTTGCAATCACGTGCTGCGCCGGAGGCGCTGCGGTGTTGACGCAGACGCCGGCACAGCAGCCGGCCCCTCCGACGGAACAAGCCACGCCGGCGGCGCAAGCACCCGGAGGTCGAGGAAGCATCGAGCAGCAGATCGCCATGGGCGCGGACTTCCTGAAGCGACCGCCCGTCGTGCGCCTCGATCCGCAAGTCGAGCAGCAGATGTTCCTGCTCCCGCCCGGCTACAAAATCGAGCTGGTCCTCTCGGACCCGCTCATCGAAGACCCGGTCGGCGTCACGTTCGACGGCAACGGCAGGATGTACGTCCTCGAGATGCGGTCGTACATGCAGGACGCCGACGGCTCGAACTCCCGCGCGCCGATCAGTCGCATCTCGCGCCACGAGGATACCAACGGCGACGGCGTGTACGACAAGCACACCGTGTTCATCGACAAGATGGTGATGCCGCGCATCGCCTTTCCGCTCGGCGACGGCGTAATCCTCGCGCTCGAGACCGACAATCGCGACCTGTTCAAGTACACCGATACGGACGGCGACGGCGTCGCCGACAAGAAGGAGCTGTTCTACGCAGGCATCGGACGCGTGCAGAACATGGAGTGGCAGCCGGGCGGCCTCACCTGGGCGCTCGACAATTGGCTCTACACCACCTACAACCCGTATCGGCTCCGCATCGCGCCGAACGGCAAAGTGCTGCGCGAGGAAACCGAGCCGAACGGCGGTCAGTGGTGGTCGGCGCAGGACAATTACGGCAAGACGTGGTGGGTCGATGGCGGCGGAGAGATCGGTCCGGTGAACATTCAGGCGCCGATCGCGTACGGCGCGTTCAACGTCCCGGACAATTTCGAACCGGATTTCCAGGTGCCCTGGCCGGCGCCCGGCGGGATCTCGGACATGCAAGGGGGCATGAGCCGCGTCCGTCTGCCCGACGGCACGCTCAATCATTTCACGGCGGCGTCAGGCGTCGAGATCTACCGCGGCGATCGCCTGCCTTCCGACATGGTCGGCGACTTGTTCTTCAACGAGCCTGTAGGCCGCATCGTTCGCCGCGCGAAGGTCGTCGTGACCGAGGGTCTGACGCAGCTTCGCAACGCGTACCCGAAATCGGAGTTCATCCGATCGACCGATCCGTTGTTCCGGCCAGTCAGCATTTCGAATGGACCGGATGGAACGCTGTACCTCTGCGACATGTACACGGGCATCATCCAGGACGCGCAGTTTATCGGCGCGGGCTCCTACCTGCGTCGGAAAGCCGATCAGTACGCACTCGACAAGCAGCGCAACTGGGGACGCGTATGGCGGATTACGTACGAGGGAACCGCACCCGTTCGCCAGCAGCCGCGCATGTATTCGGAGACGGCGGCGCAACTCGTCCAGCACCTCGGGCATCCGAACGGATGGTGGCGGGACACGGCGCAGAAGCTGCTCGTCCTGAAGCAGGACAAATCGGTCGTTCCAACGTTGAAGACGATGGCGCGGTCATCGACCAATCAGCTCGCGCGCATCCACGCGCTATGGACGCTCGAGGGGCTCGACTCGCTCGATGCGCGGCTGGTTCGCGAGTTGATGGAAAGCCCGGATCCGAAGATCCGCATCCAGGCCATCCGCGCAAGCGAAACGCTGTACAAATCCGGCGACAAGAGCTTCGCGGCGGACTATCGGGCGATGACGAAGGATGCGGATCCCGAGGTCGTGATCCAGGCGATGCTCACGCTGAACCTGCAGAGAGTGCCGCAGGCGAGAGAGGTGATCCAGGCGACGAGCACTGGCGCCACGGCCCGCGGCGTCCGCGAGATCGGGTCGCAGATCCTGCGGCCGGGCAACGCGCAGGGACAGCGTCCGTCGCTCGCCGACACGGGCGCGAACGTCTTCAACATGACGGTGGACCAGCGACGCGTCTACCAGCGCGGTGAGGCGACGTATCGCGAGTTGTGCTTCTCGTGTCACGGGGCGGACGGAAAAGGCGCACCGATGGCGGGCGGTCCGTCAGGCGCGACGCTGGCGCCGCCGCTCTCGGGCTCGCCGCGCGTCGCCGGCCACCGCGACTACATCGTCAACGTGCTGATCCACGGACTGACCGGGCCTGTTGGAGACAAGGAGTATCCCGGCGGAATCATGGTCCCGATGGGAACGAACCCGAACGACTGGATTGCGGATGTGGCGAGCTACGTGCGGAACAGCTTCGGAAATTCAGGGGCGTTCGTGACGCCTGAAGACGTGGCTCGAGTTCGAGGCGCGAGCGCGCGCAAGACGCCGTGGACGTTGCCCGAGCTCGAGCGCGCCACTCCGGCGCTGCTGACGAACACCGCGCAATGGAAGCTGACCGCGAGCCACAACCCGGACGCGGCGGCAAATGTCATCGCCGGCACAACGCGATGGGACAGCGGCGCACCGCAGGGACCCGGGATGTGGTTCCAAATCGAACTGCCCGAGCCCACCAGCGTCACCGAAATCGCGCTTGACGCGACAATCCAAGGCGCGTTCGGACGTGGGCGAGGCGGCGGCCGGGGCGCGGGTCCGGCGGCAGCGCCCGTCAGTTTCACCGTGCAGGTGTCCGAGGACGGCACGACCTGGAGCGCCCCTGTCGCGCAGGGCGCGGGGATCACGCCGTCGACGACGATTTCGTTCGCGCCGGTGCGTGCGCGGTTCATCAGGATCAACCAAACGGGCGCCGCGAAGACGAACGAAATCTGGGCGATTCAACGGATCCGCATCTATCGGGCCGGCCAGTCCTGACGTCGCCTCGCAACCTACACTGCATGCAGCAATCGTGTACGCGCGGCGGCCGGGCGGGCTCTCCAGGCTGAGGACGTCGTCCGCCACGGGTTCGATTGCATGCAGAGTTTCGGGCGTGCTAGACTGCGCGCCCTGAAGCCTGCCCAGCGCCTCGAATCACAGACGCTTCGCGCGCTCCTGCAGATGCGGGAGCTGCTGCTCCGTGGAGAGTTCCGTCCAGGCGAGCGGCTGCGCGAAATCCCGCTTTCGACGCGGCTGAAGGTGTCCCGGACGCCCTTGCGCCTGGTGCTCGATCGGCTGGAGCAGGAGGGCCTGCTGGCCGCGCGTCCCACCGGCGGCTTTGTCGCCGCGCAGTTCACGGTGCAGGACATCCACGACGGCATCGAGCTTCGCGGTGTTCTCGAGGGTACCGCGGCGCGGCTTGCGGCCGAGCGCCTCGAGAACGCCGACGAGCTTGCCGAGATACGCAAGTGCGTCGGGCGTATCGATCGGCTGTTGCAGAAGTGGACGGCAGGCACCGACGCGCTCGCACAGTACATCTCGCTCAATCACCACTTTCACCAGGTGCTGGTGGACTTGGCGAAGAGCGCGATGCTGCGGCGGGCGATCGAACGAGCCGTCGCCTTGCCGTTCGCCTCACCGAATGCCTTCATCCTCGGCCATGCGACGAAGAAGGAGGGCCGCGAGGTCGTGACGATCTCGCAGATGCACCATCGCGCAATCCTCGACGCGATCGCGCATCGCGAACCCACGCGCGCCGAAGCGATGGCGAGGGAGCACTCGAGGCTCGCACGCACGAGCCTCGAAATGGTGCTCCGCGACAAGCGCCTGCTGACGAAGGTGCCGGGCGCATCGCTCATCAGCTTTGCGGAAGCCGTTTAGGACATCAATGCGTTTCTTCCGTGCATCCGCAGCTCTGCTCCTGTCGTCCGGCCTGATCTTCTGGGTCGGCGCGGGTGCGCAGCGCAGCGCTACGCCGTCTGCTGCCAAGCGAGTGACGGCCGCCGAAGCGACTGCGGGCATCGTCACCGCCGCGCGCGCGCTCGTCGCGTCGCTCGACGAAGGTGGGCGCACCAAAGTGCAGTTTCCCTTCGAGGACCCGCAGAAAACCCGGTGGTCGAACCTTCCAACCGGGATCTTTGAGCGGCAGGGGCTTCGGATGGGCGACCTCACGCCGGCACAGCGGACGGCCGTGATGAGCCTCCTGCAGGCGGCATTGAGCGCCAACGGATATCGCAAGGTGTCGGACATCATTCGTAGCGACGAAGTGCTGCGAACCCGCGGCGGTGGGGCGACGGGCGGCCGACAGGGCGCTCGGGGACCGGGCGGGTCGCTGAAGTTCGGCGAGGACGAGTATTACGTCGCATTCCTCGGGACACCGTCAACGACGTCGCCGTGGATGTTGCAGTTCGGCGGACATCACCTCGCGATCAACTTGACGCTCGCCGCCAGTCAGGCGAGCATGACGCCGAGCCTGCCCGCCGCCCAGCCGGCGACATACACGTTCGAAGGCCGCGAGATCCGTCCGCTCGGCAAAGAGAACGACACCGCATTCGCGCTGATCAACGCGCTGGACGAGAAGCAGAGGAGCCAGGCGATCCTCCCGTCGCGGGTCGCGGATCTGGTCCTCGGTCCCGGTCAGGACGGGCGCGTGATTCAGCCCGAAGGATTGCTCGCCTCCGCGATGAACCCGGCCCAGCAAACGATGCTCCTGGACATCATCCGCGAGTGGGCGGGCATCGTGAACGATGCGTTTGCCGAGCCGCGAATGGCGGAGATTCGCACGAATCTGCCTCGCACCTATTTCGCGTGGAGCGGACCTACGACCAACGGCAGCGCCTCCTACTTCCGGGTTCAAGGCCCGACGATTGTCATCGAGTACGCGCCGCAACAGGGAGACGTGGACCACATCCACACGATTTATCGGGATCCCACGAATGACTACGGCGCGAAGATCGTGGCCGCGAAGTAAGCACCTCCCGGCGCTCAGCCTGATCCTCGTTCTCCTTGCCAGCGTGTCAGAAGCCGCGCACAGGCGCGACGAGTATCTGCAGGCCACCCGGATTGCGATCGAGCCCGATCGCGTCGATATCTTTCTGGACCTGACACCAGGAATCGCCGTCGCCGAACGCGTGCTCGCCGAGGTGGATCGCGATCGAAGCGGTTCGATCTCCGCCGGCGAGTCGGGCGGCTACGCCCGCATGCTGCTGAGTGCTCTCGAACTCGAGGTCGACGGGTCCGCGCTCTCGATCGAGCCCGTGGAGAGTTCGGCTTCCACCGTGGAGGCCATGCGCGGTGGGGAAGGCGCGATTCGCGTGACCGCGTCGGCGCGCCTGCCTCCGCTCGGTGCAGGCAGGCATCATCTCCGTTACCGAAACAATTTCCGGCCGGACTTAGGCGTCTATTTGGCGAACGCGCTCGTTCCGGCAAGCGGTCGAATAGCCGTCACGGCCCAGCGGCGCGACGTCGATCAGCGGGAGTTGACGATCGAGTACACGGTCGGCGGCGCAACCGAAACCCGCGTGTGGACGCTCGCCGTCGGGATCAGCTCTGCGTTCATGTGCATCGCCTTGCTTTGGAGCGCTCGGCGTCTCGGACGAGCGACGACGTCGAAAGAAATGCTGATTTCTGATTGCTGATTGCTGATTTAATGTCGAATGTCGAATGTCGAATTGTCGAATGCTGAATGCCGAATGCTGAATGCTGAATGCCGAATGCTGAGGAGAAGCATTGAAAGAGGAATTCTCAATCGGACGTCGTCAGTTTCTTGGTTCGATTGCCGGTGCCGCTCTCGTACCCGCGCTCGTGTTTCAGGAGAAACCGAACGAGTGGGGTGCGTCGGTATTCGATCTTCATTTCCACATGCGCCAGCAGCCGGCGAGCAATGTCGCGCATCTGGACGGAGCCGGCGTTACCAAGGCGAATCTGCTGACGAGCGGCGCCGCTCTCGAACAGGTCAAGGCACTTGACGCGGCGGCGCCGGGGCGTTTCACCTGGTTCAACAGCTACGACGTCACGAAACCCGATGCCGAACAGGCGCTCACGCAGGCCGTCAAAGACGGGGCGCAGGGTTTCGGCGAGATGAAATTTCACGTGGCCGCCGATGGACCCGAGCTCCGGAGGATGTATGCGCTCGCGGCGGATCTGCGCGTGCCGATCCTGATTCACTTCCAGGAAGTCGATCACTTCGCGAACGAGGGCACGTGGAGCAGGGGCTACGCGAAAACCTTCGAATCCATCCTGAAGGCGTATCCGAAGACGACGTTCATCGGGCACGCCGATGCGTTCTGGGCGAACGTCAGCGCGGACTACCGGAACGAGGCGGCGTATCCATCCGGGCCGATTGCACGCGGCGGGGTCACCGACAAATGGCTCGGCGACTATCCGAATCTGTTCGGCGACATGTCGGCGAACTCCGGCAACAACGCCATGTCGCGTGACGCCGAATTCACCGCGGACTTCCTGAAGCGACATCAGGACAAGCTGCTCTTCGGCAGCGATTGCGCGTGCACGGATGGGCACGGGGCGGGTATCAGCCAGAACAACAATCCGGCCGCCGCGCGGCTGGCGGGGAAGTGCGTCGCGCGGGAGACGCTGACCGTGCTGAAAAAGTCCGCCTCACCTCAGGTGTTCGAGAAGATCGTCTGGGGCAACGCACACAAGCTTCTGCGCATAGCGTAAAAAGAATTGCTGAATTTCGAATGCTGAGTGCTGATTTATTGCCGAAGTGATGATTTTCAATCAGCAATCAGCAATCAGAAATCTAAAATCAGCATTTCTACAGTTTTCCATCCTGCTCTCGATAAAATATCCGTTTCCCGTGACGTGCCGCATTCCTCGCTGTCGCCTCGACGAGGGTGAAGCAGGCCGGGAATTGGAGGCGTATTAGACCCGGGGAGATCTGAATGAAGGCCTGCGTTCGAATCGTTCTGGTTCTTGGAATCCTGTTCACCGTGAAGGCCGCGGCGGAGCAGGCGCCTCCTGCGGCGACTGCAGCGGCGGGCGCGCAGCCGGATGCTCCCCGCGGCGGCGGCGGCCGCGGCGGCGCCATCGCGGCGCTGTTCACCGACAAATGCGCCGGGTGCCACGGCAGCACGTTGACGGGCGGCCGCGTCGCAAGCCTCTTCGACGCCAAGTGGAACTACGCCACCGACGACGAAAGCATCGTACGGATCATCCACGATGGGATCGAGGGCACCGAGATGGAGTCGTTCGCTGGATCGCTCTCCGACGCGCAGATCTGGCAGCTCGTCTCCTACATCCGCATGCAGGGCGCCGCGCTTCAGGCCAAGCCGACCTACGTGCCCGATCCCGATGGGCAGATCATCAAGTCCGAGAAGCAGACCTTCAAGATTGTAGTGATCGCACGGAACATCGAGACGCCATGGGCGCTCGCGTTTCTGCCCGATGGTCGTCTCTTGATCACCGAACGCCCGGGCCGTCTGCGGATCGTGCCGAAGAGCGTTCTCGATGGTTCCCGAAAATCCGCGGGCAGGCCCCAGTCTGGAAATGCTTCAGCAGTCCCCGAAAAGGACTTGGGTACGCCGCCGCCCGATGAGATTGCGACCGTGACCGGCCTGCCGAAGGTCTGGGAGAAGCAGGACGGCGGGCTGTTCGACGTCGAAGTGGACCCGGATTACAAGAACAACGGCTGGATCTACCTGTCTTACTCGGAGACTCTCCCGGGGTATGTCGCGCCGCCTCCGCCAGCGCCCGCGCCGGACACCCCCGCCGCCGCACCCCCGACGCCTCCGCCGACTGGCACGCCCGCAGAGCGCGGCGCCAATCCGGCTGCTCCGCAGGCCGGTGCGCCGGCGACGCCGGGCGCCCCCGGAGGGCAAGGGGGCCGCGGGCGCGGCCGTGGCGGTCCTCCCGATCCGCCTTCCATGACGGTGATCATCCGCGGGAAGATCAACCAGAACAACGAGTGGGTCGAGCAGCAGGTGCTGTTCCGCGCGAAACCGGAGTGGTACAGCTCCACCAACGCGCACTACGGCTCGCGGTTCATCTTCGACAAGCAGGGACATCTCTTCTACACGCTTGGCGAGAAGAACAACATGGTGAACGCGCAGGATCTCTCGAACCCGCTCGGCAAGATCCATCGCATCAATGCCGACGGATCGGTTCCCAAGGACAATCCGTTCGTCGATACGCCGGGTGCGATTCCGACGATCTGGAGCTACGGGCATCGCAATCCGCAGGGGCTCGCGTGGGATCCCGTGACGGGCAAGTTGTGGGAATCGGAACACGGGCCGCAGGGCGGCGACGAGATCAACATCATCGAGAAGGGCCACAATTACGGCTGGGGCGTGATCACGATGGGCGTGCAGCCCGGCATCACCGAGCGCGCGCACGAGGGGATGGAACAGCCAGTCGTTTATTACACGCCAACGATCGCGCCGAGCGGGATCACCTTCTACACCGGCAACCAGTATCCGCA
>JBKPTT010000105.1:0-23715 GCA_046735635.1 Acidobacteriota bacterium
GCCTTTTAGGGCAGCCCTTTAGACCAGCCTGTAGGCCCGCCATACCCATCCTACGTTAACTGTCTTCCGCGCGTTTCGGGTATCCAGATCCACAGCGCGGCGGCGGCCAGGAACGCGAGCGACGAGATCGACAGCGCGGTCGAGAACCCGTGGGTCTGCGCGATTGTACCGACAGCGAACGGCGCAGCAGCGGAAACCACGCGACCGATGTTGTACGTGAATCCCTGCGCCGTCGCCCGGATCGCCGTCGGGAAGATCTCGGCCGTGACGGCGCCGAACCCGCTGTAATAGCCCGTCGCGCAGAAGGCCACGAGCGGCCCGAGCACGAGCAACGCCAACGGTGCACGGACGGAGACGTAGGCAAACAGCAGCACCGCTGCGCCGATCAGGTACGCGACGTAGGTGCGCTTGCGGCCGACACGATCGCTGATGTAACCAAACGTCACGTACCCGAGCCACATTCCGGCCTGCATGACGACGATGAGCGAGGACGTCGAGAGGATCTGCAGCCCGAGACCGCCTCGCGACGGCGGTTCCTGCAGGTAACTCGGCAGCCAGAGGTTGAAGCTCCACCATCCGAACAGTGTGCACGCGTTCATCGCGGTGAGCGCGATCGTCAGCGGCGCGAGCTCCGGCGTGAACAGCATTGCGAGACGCGGCCGAGTGCCCTCACGCCTTCTCAATTGCCAGATTTCGGGCTCGCGTACACTGCGCCGAACCCAGATCGTCAAGAACGCCGGCAGGATTCCTACGAAGAACAGCGCGCGCCAGCCGAACGCTGGCTGCACGATGTAATTGACCGCGGCGGCGAGCGCATATCCGATGGCCCATCCGCTCTGCATGAGCGCGAGCGCCTTGCCGCGGTGGTCGGCGCCCCATGTCTCGGAGACGAGTGCGGCCCCGCTCGCCCATTCGCCTCCCATGCCGAGGCCGAGGAGAACACGGAAGAGGACGAACTGCGGAAACGTGACCGCGAGTCCGCATGCCGCGGTGAACACCGAATAGAGGATCACGCTCCACATCAGGGCACGCGTCCGGCCGAACCGATCGGAGATCCAGCCGAACGCCACACCGCCGGCAGCCGCCGCCACCAGCGCGACGGACCCGAGCAGCCCGCCGGCGGCGGTCGAAAGTCCGAGCTCCAGGCGAAGGGCGGGCAGCACGAGCGCGAACAACGTGACGTCGAACGCGTCGAGCATCCATCCGAGTCCCGCTGCAACGATCGCGCGCCGCCCTTCGGGTGTGCCTTCCGTCCACCAGCCGAGGACGCCCATTACACGGCGTTCTCTGAAACGGGCGCGATCGTCACGCCGGCGCGTTCGAGCCCCTCGCGAATGGTACGCGTCAGCTCGTGCGCACCGGGCGTGTCGCCATGCGTACAGAGCGTCTGCACGCGAATCGGGATCTCCGAGCCGTCGGACGCAATGATTTTCCCCTCGGTCACCATGCGCACTGCCCGGTCCACCACGACGTCGGTGGCATGAATGACGGCGCCGCCGCGCGAACGCGGAGTGAGCGAGCCGTCCGGCTCGTACGCTCGATCGGCGAATCCCTCCGCCGCTACGCCAAGCCCCGCCGCCTGTCCGGCGCGGAGCAGTTCGGACCCAGGCAGCGCAAACAGGATCAGCGACGGGTCAAACGCGCGCACGGCCCGCGCGATCGCATCGGCAAGCGAGCGGTCGCGAACCGCCATGTTGTACAGCGCTCCATGTGGCTTGACGTGCCGAAGCGTGACGCCTTCGCTTCTCGCGATGCCTGCCAGCGCGCCGATCTGATAGAGCACCATGTCCTCGGCTTCCTGCGGCGTGACACCGAGGTCGCGGCGCCCGAACCCGGCGAGGTCCGGGAATCCCGGGTGTGCCCCCACGCTTACACCCGCATCCCGGGACATCCGGACCGTGCGCCGCATGACCGCCGGATCCCCCGCATGAAAGCCGCAGGCGACATTGGCAGACGTGATGCTCGACATCACCTGCTCGTCGACGCCAATGGTGTACGCGCCGAACGATTCACCCATGTCGCAGTTCAGATCGATTCGTGTGATTGCCATCAGTAGATCCCGGTCGCGCACGTTTCGCTGATAAGGGCAAACAGGAGAACGGGAGAAACGGGAGAATTTGGAGCCGGCGTTGGCGAGTCCTCCTCGGCGTTTTCTCCCTTTCTCTCTTCCTCCTGTTCGATCTTGACACGTGACAGTAAGGCTCCCCGCTCAGAACTCAATCAAGATCCCCGCGCTCGGCACGATTGGGATCATCGATTCGAACAGGTTCGACAGCTTGTGCGTCGCCGTGTTGACGCCGGGGGGATTGAACCGGACGTTGTCGCGGTCGAGCAGGTTGATCACCTCGGCGAAGAGCGTCAGCCGGCGGTGCTGCCAGTTGAACGTGCGGTTGGCGCGCACATCGACCCGCGAGTAGGTTGGCAACCGCAGCGCATTCCGCTCGGACGCGAGGAAATATTCGCCGCCTTCGCTCGTGTAGTACCCCGGCGCCGGGACGTTCGATCCGACGCGCGCCTTTGCGCTGACGTTCGTTCGATCCGAGATGCGGTAGGACAGATACAGATTCAAGGCGTGCCGCTGGTCGAGATCTCCCCAGTACGTTTCGTGGGTCGCCGCATCGGTATAACGATTGCGCCCGTAAGAATACGCGAGCCACCCGGACATCCCGGACGTGCTGCGCCGCTGCACGAGGACTTCCACGCCGCGCGCGTACCCCGAGAGGCTCGGCACGTACGGCGCGGCTGCCGCTCCCCGCACGACGCGTCCGTTCACGAGCCTGGTCTCGGCGGCTGGCCGCCGAAAAAACCCGGTCTCCTCCCGGTCGTACACAACGACTTGCCACCGCAACGACGCACTGATGCGATGGTCGAACCCAAGGTCGTACTGCACAGCGCGCTGCGAGCGCGCGTTCGACGACGCGAGCGCGCCGATCGCCTGGTCGAATTCGGGGAACTGCCGGTAGACCCCGACACCGCCGCGAACGGTGACGTCATCGCTGACCCGCGTGTCGGCCTGCAGCCATGGAGATGCCGTCGCCTCTCCCGTTAGCGTCCACTTGTCGACACGGACGCCCGGAATCGCCGTGAACCTCCCGCGCGTCGCGCGGAGATCTACGTAACCACCCGATCGCGTCGCGTCATCGTCGAAGTCGTTAATCGCCTGGTATCTGTTCAGCGCACCGTTGAAGCGCTGGCGAAAGCGCTTCTCTCCGGTCCACTCGCCCTGCGCCCCGGCGTCGAGCTGCACGTGCGACATGATCGGAACGTTGGCGTCGAAGCGCCCGGCCGCCTCCTTGTCGTGACCCTCGTCGAGCGTCACGTAGTCCGTCGTGATGTTGCTGAACCGGTTGAGCGCCGTCAGCACGCGCGCGGTGAAGATCCCGCGCCGCTTGGTGAGCCGCCACGTGCCGATCCCGATCGTGGACGCGTTCCGACCCGTGAAGAAATCGCCAGCGTCGGCATCGTCCTGCTCCTCCAGCTTGGAATGTCCCGCGATCACCGCGAGCTCCACACGCTGCGAGGAAGTCACGTCGTAAACCAGCTTGCCCTGCGTGTCGGAGAAGCTGAAATTGAAACCCTCGCCTTCCGGAAACAAACGTTCGACGATGAGTTGCAGATAACTTTGCCGGCCGGTGACCAGCCAGGATCCGCGCTTCGAGTGGCCCAGGGGACCCTCGCCCACGACCGATGCACTGGTGCCGCTCACCGCGACGCGCACCTGAGCGCGTTCGCGCGAGCCTTCGCGCAGCCTGAAGTCGAGCTCGGCTCCAGTCCGGTCTCCATAACGCTGTGGATACGCGCCGTTCATGAGCGTGACGTCCTCGAGGATGTCGCTGTTGATCATCGCGACGGACCCCGAGGAGGAGCGATCCTCAACGGCGCGGACGGTGTGCAGCAGGTACGGGGTGGCGAACCCTTCGACCGTCATGTTCAGGTGCGTGAAGTCACTGCCGCGGACGCTGAACTCGCTGCGGAAATCGTCGCCGGTGGCAACGCCTGGCAAAACCTGCACGGCGCGCAGCGGATCGTCTGCGAGCACGCCGCGGAGGTTCTGAATGTCGGCGCTCCCGAGCACTTGCTGCGCCGCCACAGCCGGCTCCGTTTCGCGGAAGCGATCGGCCGCGACGGTCACGGCTTCTGTGTAGGTGCCCGTGCCTTCGCTCAATCGGATCGTCACGTCCAGCGCGGTACCACTTATCACCTGCACGTCCCGCCGCACCAGGATGTACCCGACGACGGACACGAAGAGCCGGTGCATGCCGGCCGGAACTCTCGCGAGCTGGAAGCCGCCGGCATCGTCGGTCTGGGTGGACAGCGGGACCCCCTCCACGACCACGAGCACCTTGCTCAGAGGGCTTCCCGTGCGAGCGTCGACGACATGTCCGGTCACAACACCGGTATCCTGTCGGGCTGCAAGCGCCGGAATTGTTTCGATCGCGACAAAAAAGGCGCACCCGATAACGGCCGCGGCGCGCCGGAAGAATCGGCGGACAGAATTGTAATCGGGCCTACGTTTGTGTTGTGGCGAGGAGCACGTATGCTGCCGCAGGCGCATATTCGCTAAGAAAACAGGCCGGTACACCGCTTGCTCTATAGGGAAGTGCAGGCGGCCTGATATTTACGGCAGGGAGCCGTGAGTTGCTGGGGAGCCGGGTCGCCGCAATTGACCGGGAGGGCATCGTCAAGATATGGCGGTGCCCTCTTTTTTATTTCGCACCCGTCGAAGCGACCGGCGAACACCCTGGCACCCTGTGCACCGGCACCTAGACCGCGGCACCCTCCGGATACTGCAACGCCAACCGCAGTTCCTTCGCCAGTGAATCGACAGTGGTCCCCGAGCGCTTCCATGCTCCTTCAGTCTCGAACCGAAGATCCCCGATTCGCCGCCCCCACGGCGCGATGACCCGTCCGATGGCGCGGAAATCGGTCCGGTCGGCATGTTCCTGGTCCAACCGCCGCACGACGTCGGGGGCGACCCGAATGAACGCCCGCAGGGCCGTAGCGGACTTGATGCTGTACTTTCGTCCGTTCCAGGCCGCATTGAACACCTGGGCCGCCTGCTTCAGATAGTTCACGAAGAAACGCTTCGATTCCTCGCGGAACGCTTCCCCTTTGCGGCCTGCGCCGAACGCGTCGGACGCGAACAGCTTCTTGAGCTCCTGCGCGAGGGGCGCCTGCGCAACGCGCCCATGCCCGACGCCGAGCAGCTTGATTTCACCGTAGAGCGGAGAGTCTTCCCGGTCGTTGAGCGCGCGCACGATGTCGTGCGCCGCCGCGAGAGCCTCGTCGCTGTATAGCTGACGGCCTGAGAGCGACACCAGATGCGATGCGTTCAAGCGAGTATGCTTCGCGTTGATCGTGACGAACATCTGCACGACGTGATCGTCGGGAAGCCGGTCGAAGATGACGGCGGGAACGGTGAACGGCTCGTCGCCGAAGTGATCGATGTCGGCATGCAAGGCGAGCAGCCGGTGCTGACCGTCGATGGCGCGCAATATCCCTTCACGCTCGGGCACCTTCAGCGTGCCGACCGACGAGCCGGGTTCTGCAGGCTCGAATCGGAGCGTTTCGTCGCAGGAGATGATGACCGCGCCGGGAATCGAGGGCAGGTCGCGTGCCTGCCGGCATTGCTCGTAGTACTGCACGAGCTCGTCGATCTTCTTTCGGATGATCTGCCGCTGATAGGCCTTCTCGCTCGCGGCTATGCGCCGTTCGAGAAGATCCCAGTTGACCTTGGTCGGGGGTGCCGGGGCCTTTCGTTTCCCGCGAACCGGCTGCGCCTGCTCGCCATAACTGAGAACCTCGAACCGGACGAGCTTGTCGATGTCACTTGCGCTCAGGGAAGCCTGATAGAACTGGACACCGAACTGCTGCATCCGGATGGCGGCGACGTTGATCATAGCCGCACATCTTATATTGTGTCGCCCGCGCCTGTCTCAGTCGCTTGGGGGACTGCCCTATTCAGAGCCGCAACTCCCTGAAAATCAAAGAGTTAGGGCAGACTTTCACGCCGTGGCGAAACGCCGGTCCTTCCGCGGAGCGATAGCCGATGCAATCCGATCCTTCAGCACCGAGCAGATGAGCATAAAGACGGCGAAAGCGGCGAACGCCGCCCATGCCTGCGCGTGAGTCATCGACTTGTGGATTCGAAGGGAAACGAGCCCGTAGACCATCTCCACGTGAATCCAGTAAATGAAGAGCGAGGTTCGCCCGAGCTGCTGCAACGGACTCCAGGATCTTCCGAGAAAGGTGTGCTGCCACAAGTACGCAAACGGAACGAGGGCGGTGAGGATGCCCGTTCGAACGAAAAAGAATGCGGGCGATCCGCCCCAGAACTCCGATGGCCCGACGACGCTCGGGAGAAACGACGCGACGTAGGCGAGTCCCGTGATGGCGATGCCGGCGGCCGCGAGCCACAGATTGAGGCGCGCTTCGTCGCGTCGCGATGCGGTCGCGCTCAAGAGAATGCCGGGAACCGCCCCCGCGAGAACGAAGCCGGTCCACGGGAAGATGCTGAACCAGCCTGAGCGGAATGGCGGCCGCAGGTATGCCTCGACGGGATCCGGCAGAGCACCGAGCGCGTTCGCGGCATGCACGGCGGGGGTCGCGAACGCCACGATCGCGGCCGCGGCGGCGAATGCAATCTCGCCGCGCCGCTCGAAGAGCGCCCAGACGGCGGCAGCCAATACGATCGAGAGCCCCATGACGTTGAGGACGTCGACCTTCAGGAGGGCGGCAGGGTTGTGCGACCATCCGAGCACGAACGCCTGAATTCGAAAAAGAAACGCGAGAACCAGCAGCCAGGCTCCCCGCTTCATCACGGCACGCGCGGCGGCGGCTCTGTCGCCATGACGGCGAAGCTTGGACCGCGCAGAAAACGCGACCGAGAGCCCCGCGCAAAACAGGAACAGCGGCGCAGCGAACCCTCCAACGATCATCGCCCAGGCAAACTGCCACGTGCCGCGCACGTCCGGACGCGTCCAGCTATCGAGCACGTGCGCCTGGATCATGATCAGCACCGCGAGGCCGCGCACCCAGTCCAGATATCCGCGCCGTTCAGCCAGAAATCACCTGGTATGTGACCTTCAGGTCGATGTCGTGCCGCATTGAGTGCCACACCGAGCAATACTTCTCGCGCGACAGTTGAATCGCGCGCTCCACGCGTTCCGCCGGCACCTCGCCGGTGATCGTGTAGTGCAGGGCAATCGACGTGAACCGCCGCGGCTCGTCGGCTGCACGCTCCCCTGTCAGATTGGCCCGCAGGGCGCGCAGCGGGAAGCGGCCCTTCCTGATCACGTGCACGACATCCATGGCCATGCACCCGGCAAGCGCGAACGCCAGTGCCTGCATCGGGGAGGCGCCCGCCTTCGACGCGCTGTCGAGCACGATGCGGTTGCTGCCCGAGCTCGCGGCAAAGACGAGATCGCGATCCCAATTCAGCTCGACGACGGTGGGGGGCTTGGCGGCGCTCATGCGCGCATTGTACGCCGTCCCGAAGTACTATCTTCCTATGCGCAAAGTGATCGTCGTCGCGCTCCTCCTGTGCCCGATGGCGTCCGCACAGACGCAATCCACCGACGCACTGCTGGAGCATGCGCGCAGGCTTCACAAGGAAGTGCCGCTGATCGACGGCCACAACGACTACCCCTGGGAGCTGCGCACGCGCGCGAAGCGAGACTTCCAAAGTCTCGATATTTCGAAGCCGCAGCCCGCGATCATGACGGACATCGCGCGACTACGTGCGGGCGGTGTCGGTGGACAGTTCTGGTCGGTCTACGTGCCCGTGGAGCTCGCCGGGCAATCCGCGGTCACCGCGACGCTCGAGGAGATCGACAGCGTTCACCGGATGGTGCGCCAGTACCCCGAGACGTTTGCGCTCGCCCTGACCGCCGACGACATCGAGCGAATCTTCAAGAGCGGAAAGATCGCGTCGCTGATCGGAATGGAAGGGGGTCACTCGATCGACGACTCGATCGCGGCGCTCAGGATGTTCTACCGGCTCGGCGCGCGCTATATGACGCTGACGCATGCCAAGAATACCGACTGGGCCGACAGCGCCACCGACGATCCCAAGTTTGGCGGCCTGTCGCCGTTCGGCGAAGAGGTCGTGCGCGAGATGAACTGGCTCGGCATGCTGGTGGATCTCAGCCACGTGTCGCCCGATACGATGGACGATGCGATCCGCGTCAGCCAGGCGCCGGTGATCTTCTCGCACTCGTCGGCGCGTGCACTGAACGACGTTCCGCGAAACGTACCCGACAATATCCTGCGGCTGCTGCCCAAGAACGGCGGCATCGTCATGGTGACCTTCGTCCCGTCTTTCCTGTCGCCCAAAGTGGCCGCGTGGCAAAAGCTGCAGGACGCCGAGCAGAAGCGACTCACGCAGCTCTACGCCACCGATCAAGCCGCAATCACACGCGGCGTACAGGAATGGACGAAGGCGCACCCGGCACCGCGAGCCGTCGTCAGCGATGCGGCCGACCACATCGATCACATCCGCGAGGTCGCGGGAATCGATCACATCGGCCTTGGCGGCGACTTCGATGGAATCACGAGCGTCCCGGAAGGCCTCGAGGACGTGTCGAAATATCCCTCGTTGACCGCGGAGCTGCTGCGCCGCGGCTACAAGGACGACGACATCAAGAAGATTCTGGGCCTGAATTTGCTGCGTGTGATGCGAGGCGCCGAAAACGACTCCAAACGGTTACAGTCTGAACGTGGCCCGTCCACGATGCTCTACGAAAAGTGAAACACCCATGACTCGAACCCTCGTTCCGATCGTCCTTGCAGCGGCTATTTGCGTTATTCCCATCCACGCGCAGCAGACACAGAAACCAATCAGAGTCTCCACGCGCACGGTCGCGCTGTACGCGACCGTGACGGATTCGGACAAACATCTCGTCCCCGATCTCGAGGAGGGCGACTTCGAGATCTACGACAACGGAAAGCTCCAGACGATTAATCAGTTCGACAACCAGCCCCAGCCGATCAGCGTCGTCGTCATGCTGGACACGAGCGGGAGCATGACGGGCTCGCTCGATCTCGTTTACCGCGCCGCCGAACAGTTCCTGCTGCGCCTGTTGCCGCACGATCAGGGTATGGTCGGTGCGTTCAACGACAAGATCGAGCTGCACCCCGAAGGTTTCACGACGGATCGCGATCACTTGATTTCACTTCTGAAGGAACTCGACTTCGGCAACCCGACGCGCCTCTACGACGCCGTCGATCAGAGCATGGCGCAGCTGAAGCCGCTCACGGGCCGCAAGGTTGTACTCGTGTTCACCGACGGTGACGACAATTCGAGCAAAGTCGGGGCGGGTGAAGTGACCGACCGCGGCCGTCTCGAGGACGTCATGGTGTATTCGGTTGGTCTCGAGAACGAGTTCTTCGACGGCGCCCGACGGGTACGAACGAGCCCGGATCGAGGCTTGAGGCGGCTGTCGGACGAGACCGGCGGCGGGTTCTTCCTTCTGAAGAAGACGGACGAGCTGACCTCCACGTTCACCCGCGTCGCGCAGGAGCTGCACAGCCAGTATCTGCTCGGATTTTCACCGCAGACGCTCGATGGGAAAGTGCATAAGCTCGAAGTAAAAGTGAAGAAACCGGGGATGACGGCGCGCGCGCGCAAGAGCTACGTCGCCAGCGCGGAAAGTACGACAGATCGATGACACGTAAACTTCGTCGGGGGGTGTGCCGTCTAACACTGTGAAAGGACGGGACACCATGATTGATTTCGATTTCTCGAGCAACGCCGAGGCGCTCGTCGCGATCCTGCTGGTAGTCGCGCTGATTGTCGTAACCCTGGTGTAACTCGTCCTCGGTCCCGCCGACGCGCTCCGCGCGAAGGCGGCCGGCGATCGTCCTGCAGCCAACCCCCCGCGCGACGCGTTCGGCGGCGCTCGCGCGCAATGGCATCATCGCAACGAGCCAGCTGCTTGCGTCCCCGCGGGGCTGCGGGTGCTGCAGCAGGGCGGCAATGCATTCGACGCCGCGCTGACTGCCGCCGCCGAGCTCGCGCGTCGGGAGCCTCATGTTGGATGCGCTCAGATTCGAAAGCCGTATGCAAGCGGGTCCCGTTCGTCGATGATGAACGTATTCTCGCCCGTGATGTAAGCCTCTCCTGAAACCTCGGGAACGATCGCCGGCAGCTCTCCGATCATCATTTCTCCCGCGACCCGTCCTTTGAACACCGTTCCGATGATGCTTTCGTGGTGGAACGTCTGCTCGGGCCCGAGGAGTCCCATGGCTGCCAGCACCGCCATCACCGCACAGGTCCCCGTTCCGCACGGCGAGCGATCGACTTCGGCGTCGGCGAAAATCGTGACATTGCGCAGGTCCGCTTCTCCGCGTGGGGGTCCGGTGAAGATCGTGCCGTAGATGCCCTGCAGCGCGGGGTCCTGGGGATGGCGGATCGGCAGCACCGCTTCGATGGCCTGCTTGATCTGCATCCCGGCGCGGCGCAACTCGGGCAGACGCGACGGGAGGATGGGGATTCCAGCCGCTTCGCTGTCCACGATCGC
The DNA here is from genome assembly GCA_046735635.1 of Acidobacteriota bacterium. Taxonomy (GTDB): domain Bacteria; phylum Acidobacteriota; class Vicinamibacteria; order Vicinamibacterales; family 2-12-FULL-66-21; genus JALZOC01. The sequence continues at coordinate 10,521 of JBKPTT010000105.1, forward strand.
GTAGAACGCGCCGCCGAACGCGACATCCGCCCGCAGTTCACGTGCGCCGAACGTCACGGGAACTCCCGCGTACAGTACGAAGGCAGGGACGTTCCGGAACGTGACTTCGTCCACCCTTCCCGTCTTCAACTCGGCCCTCGCATGCACCGGCCCGGCCGGCGTATCGAGGACGATTTCCCGGCGCCCCGTCCGCGGCAGCAGGAGCCCGCGCTCCAACGCGATCGTAATGACCGCTATCACGCCGTGGCCGCACATCGTGCTGTAGCCCTCGTTGTGCATGAACAACACGCCGGCGTCGGAATCGGAGCGCTCTGCGTCGGTCAGCAACGCGCCGTACATGTCGGCATGCCCCCGCGGCTCGAGCATCAGCGCGCGCCGGAGATCGTCGTGGTGCTCGCGCAGCCACTCGCGCTTGTCGAGCATCGTCCGGCCTTCCACCTCTGGAAAGCCGCCCACGATGAGCCGTAATGGTTCTCCCGCGGTGTGGGCATCGATTGTTTTGATAATCACCGCGTCATTATGGCAATCTCACGCCGTGCCGGTACTCATCAGCGAGAAAGACGTGCGCGCCGTACTCACGATGGACGACCTGATCGACGCGATGGAAACCGCGCTCGTCGCGTTCTCCTCCGGCACGGTTGCGCAGCCTCTGCGCACGGTGCTCGACGCGGGCGGACGTGGATTTCTCGGCGCGATGCCGGCGTACATGCCGGCGCCCGCCGCGCTCGGCGCCAAGCTCGTGACCGTCTTTGACACGAACGCGTCGGTCGGACTGCCGACGCACCTGGCCACGATCGCTCTGCTGGATCCTGCCACCGGACAGCTTGCCGCGATCATCGACGGCCGCTACATCACCGAGGCGCGCACCGCGGCGGTGTCCGCGGTTTCCGTGAAGTTGCTCGGGCGCGAGGCTGCGTCGACGCTCGCGATCATCGGATCGGGAGTCCAGGCGCGCAGCCATCTCGAGGCAATCGGTTGTGTGCGACAGATTCGCGACGTTCGCGTCTGGAGCCCTCGCGAACGAAGCCGGCAGGCGTTCGTCGCGGAGATGCAGCCCAGAACGTCGGCCGTAATCGCCGCCGCGCCGTCGGCGCAAGCGGCGGTGGAGGGAGCCGATCTGATCGTCCTCGCGACCGCTTCACGGACTCCGGTCGTTCAGAGCGAGTGGGTCGCTGACGGAGCGCATCTCTGTGCGGTCGGCGCATGCCGTCCCGATCAGCGCGAGATGGACTCGGCACTGATCTCGCGCGCGCGAGTATTCGTGGACTCGCGCGCCGGGGCCATTTCGGAGGCGGGGGACATCATCATCCCCATACAAGAAGGCAGCTTCGACGCCGCTCGGATTGTGGGAGAACTCGGCGAGGTGGCCGCGCGGCGTAAACCCGGACGGACGGCATCGGATGACGTGACGGTGTTCAAGTCGTTGGGGATGGCCGTGGAGGACGTCGCGGCCGCGCACCTGGCTCATACGAAAGCTTCGGAGCGCGGCCTGGGACGCGGATTCGTGCTGTAGCTACTTTCCCTTGCGCCGTTCGGCCCAGCGCTTTTTCATCATGTCGGAAATCCGCTTGCGCGCTTCCGGAGACATCGTCCGGCGGCGACGCTTCCGGCCCCCCGCGTCGGCTGCCGCCTCCGTCGTCGCGCGTGCAGCGCCGGCCCCGCCGACACCCGCGCGCGCGCGCAGTTTCGTGACCTGCGCGGTCAACGCAGCGAGCCTCTCGCGCGTGAGCACGATTTCACGCTCGAGCCCTCCGATGGCCCACCCGATCATCTCGGCGGACTTGAACAGCACGTCATCGGTGTTCTTTCTCGGTCGCCCTCGCGGCATGTAGCTCTCCTTCTCTATCCGTGCGTGTGCCGACCCCGTCGTACGCAACGATCGCCGGACTGCCGTCACGCACTCGCGGCAGACCGGGGTCTTCACAACCAGGCTTGCAGTGCCAGACGGCTATCATAGTCCCATGAAGTGGCGGCCGCCACAGTCGCTCGCCGCGATGGCGTTCGGACTTGCGCTGGTCGCCGGGCCAGATCCTTCCCGCATCCAGGCCGCGGGCGCATACCAGGCAGCCGCGGATCTTCGAAAGACCGCGCTGGAGCTTGCTTACAATCTTGATCACGATCAAGCCGTCGAACTGCTTCGACGCGCTATAAAGGCTGCACCGGACGATCCGGCGCCGCACCGGTCGCTCGCGGCGGTGCTGTGGCTGAACCTCCTGTTCCGCCGCGGCGCCGTAACCGTCGACCACTACCTCGGCTCGTTCTCTCACGCCAACGTCGATCTCGGGAAACCGCCGCCGGAGATCGATCGCGAATTCAGGGCCGAGGTGGACGAGGCGGTCGCGCTCGCCGAGAAGCGCGTCGCCGCCGCGCCGAACGATCCGCAGGCACACTACGATTTGGGGGCGGCGCTCGGGCTGAGAGCGTCTTACACAGCGACGGTCGAAGGGCGCATGATGGCCGGCTTTCGAGCGGCTCGGCAGTGCTACGACGAGCACGAAAAGGTCCTCTCGCTCGCCCCCTGGCGGAAGGACGCGGGTCTGGTCGTCGGCACCTACCGCTACGTGATTTCCACGCTGTCGCTGCCGATGCGAATGATGGCGTACGTAGCGGGGTTCGGCGGCGGACGCGAACGCGGCATCCAGATGCTCGAGGAAACCGCGGCGGCGAAGGTCCTGACCGGCGGAGGCCATTCGATCGACAACGACGCCCGGCCGGATGCGCTCTTCGCGCTCATCCTCGTTTACAACCGCGAACGCCGGTATGACGACGGTCTTCGCGTGCTGCAGGAACTGCGGCGGATGTACCCGCGTAATCGGCTAGTACTGCTGGAATTGGGGTCGACCGCCCTCCGGGGAGGTCGAGCGCGGCTGGCGGACGATCTGCTCACCGAAGGCCTGGCCGCGCTGGCAAAGGACAGCCGACCCCGGATTCCCGGCGAGGAAGGGCTGTGGCACTACAAACGCGGCGCGGCGCGCGCCGCCGTGGGTGACGCAGACGGCGCCGCGGCCGATCTGCAGATCGCCATCCAGCCATCTTCGCGGGAGTGGGTCAGCGGCCGTGCGCGGGTCGAGCTCGGCCGTCTCGCCTTGAAACGAGGCGATCGTCCCGCTGCTGTGACTTACGCACGCGACGGCCAGGCGTCGTGCGAGCGCGGGAACGACCCGGTTTGTGTGGACGATGCGAAGGCCCTGCTGAGGAGCGCGAATGGCCGGTAAGGTGAAAACCTGGGTGTGGGTGGCGCTTGGGATTGTCGTTGTCGGCATCCTGTGCGTCATCGCAGTCGCCGGCGTCGGAGTCTACTTCTTCTCGCAGCATGTCCAGACGCGCGCCGCGTCCCCCGCGAATGCCGCGCGCGAGTTCGAGCAGATCGAGAGACGCTTCGCCGGACAGAAGCCGCTCATCGAGCTCGACTCGGACGGCCGCTACCTTCGCGCGAATACCGATCGCAACCCGCCGCCGAACGCGAAAGTCCCCGACGCGCTGTGCGTCATCGCGTTCGATCCCGATGAAGGCCGCATCGTCCGGATCAACATCCCCTTCTGGGTGCTTCGAATGAAGATGCGCGGTGCGACGATCGACTTCAACGGCCGGCGGATGGATCTCGAGGACTTGAAGCTTTCCGTAGAGGACCTCGAGCGCTTCGGCCCGACGCTCATCGTGGACCACAAGAATGCCACGGGAGCGCGCGTCCTCGTCTGGTCGCAGTAGGTGTCATCCGAAGGCGACTCCCCAACGAAAGAATCGCATATTTCGGCCGAATCTGAGAGGCGCGCTTCTTGCGGAATCCCACGGCAGTCCGTCCCGGCCGTTCCGGTTCGGGTGGACGCAGGCGTTCCACGGAGGTCGCTCATGAGACGTTTACTGTCGCTGGCTGCTGTCGCGCTCGCTGCGGTTGCCGTTTCGGCACCGGCCCAGGCGCAGACACGTGACTGGCTCAATAACGGGTCGGCCTACTCGGCACCCGACCGGCAGTCCTACTACGATTCGCGACGCGTCGCGTACGACAACGGCTTCCGCGAAGGCGCGAAGCAGGGAGAGAAGGACGGTCGCAGCAACAGGGCGTTCGCATATCAGGACGACAAGACGTACCAGCGCGGTGACAAGGGATACCACCGCGAGTACGGCACGATCGATCGATATCGTCAAACGTTCCGCACGGGCTACGCGGCCGGCTACTCCGACGGCTATCAGCGCTACGCACCCGCTTACAGTTCCGGCGGGTACGGCAATGGCCGCTACGGTCAGGGCCGTGCAGTGCCGCGGAATGGCGGTGTGTGGGGCGGCACGGCTGGACCGTACCCGCAGCAGTACCCTCAGCAGTACCCACAGTACCCGCAATACCCGACGTATCCGCAGTACCCCGCAACCTACGGAGGCTACGGATCGGTTCGTGACATCGCGGCGCAGAACGGGTTCAACGATGGCGTCGAGAAAGGCGCAGAAGACGCGCGCAAGAACCGGTCGTACGATCCGCTGCGACACGACTGGTATCGGTCGGCGGACCGCCACTACGAGTCGCAGTACGGTTCACGGGAGGATTACAAGAACTTCTATCGCGACGGGTTCAAATCAGGATACGACCGCGGATATCGCCAGGGTTTGTATAGATAGGACCAGTTGTAGGGCGAGGCTTGAGCCCCGCCAGGGGCTTTAGGCTCCCCACGCGGGTCTAAAGACCAACCCTATAAGCGAAGGAATTTCCTCATCCGCGAGATGAACGACGCAGGGGCCTCGGCGACGGCCGTCCCCTGCGCCGCCTTCTTCACCGAATCCAGCTCGCCGCGCCGGGACATCGCAGCAATTCCAATCTGCTCGATCGCATGCGGATGAGTAACGGCGAGCTTTCGGAACAGCTCCGCGTCGATCTCGATCACCAGCGCATCGCCCCGCGCCACCACCGTCGCGGACCTCGGCTCTCCCGTTAACAGCGACATCTCTCCGAAATACCCACCCCGATCGATCGTCGCGACGTGCCGCTTGTCGGGTTCGAGCACGACCGCCACTTGTCCACCGACGACGATGAACATGGATTGTCCGGGCTCTCCCTGCCGCACGATGGCCTCGCTGTTTCCGTACACGCGTGAGGTCACTTCCGCCGCGATTGCACGGCGCTCGTCGCCGCCGAGCATGGCAAACAGGTCCACACCGGCGAGCAGACGCTCACGCTCCTGCAGCTGCTCGCCGGGATCGGGGTCCTTCCAGCTCCTCTCGTACTGGACCTGAATCGGCCATGGGATTTCGATGCTGTGCCGTTGGAACGCGTAGTAGATTGCCGTCCTGACTTCGTCGCGCGCCGCCTCGTCCCGTTCGTAGTCGTCGACCCAGAAGCGTGCGCGGTATGTAATCGCCGAATCGGCAAATCCCACGAGCAGAATGTCGGGTGCGGGCGCCTTCAGCGCGCGCGTGCAATGCGAGAGCGCCTCCGCGATTGCCGACTTGACGACATTTGGCGCAGCGAGATAGCTGGCGCCGATTTCCACTTCCAGCCGCGTCGGCGCAGCCGGCTCGGAATAGTTGGTGATCGCCTCCTTCGAGACGATGTTGTTCGGCACGACCACGAAGTTCCCGGTTTTGGTGCGCAGCTTCGTGGCGCGCCAGGTCACCTCGGCCACCCTTCCCTCGAAGTCGCCCACGCGAATCCAGTGGCCGATGTTGAACGGCTTTTCACTCTGAATCGCCAGGCCCGCGAAGGCGTTTCCCAGCGTGTCCTGCAACGCGAAACCGATGACGACCGCACTCACGGCGGAGGTCGTCAGCAGCTTGTCATGGAAGACGAACGTCGCCACGACGAGCAGCAGCCCGATGACGATGAAGTCCTGGAGGATCGTGGGAAAGCGATCCGGAACGCGATCGACGCGCAGCGGGTTGATGAAGACGACGACAAGCGCGTTGATGATCGCGGCGGCGTAGGCCAGCCTGCCGACCGCTATGAGATTCGCGCGAAGATCCGGATCGAGATTGAGCGCCAGGACGAGCTGGATTCCGAGATAGCCTGCGAGCAGAACACTCGAGAGGGCGAGCTTGCGGCGGACGAACTGGTTCAGCGTGAGCCCTGACAACACGAGCGTCGCCGCCAACGCGACGACGCCCATGGCGATGCCGATGCCGGAGTAGGTCATCGCCTGCCGAAGCTACGCGATCCCTTTCTTGAAGGCCTCGAGCTCGGCGGCCGAGACGGTGACGACGACGCGGGTCTTGATCGGACCGCCCTTCGCGTCACGGTCGGGAACGCCTCCGCGAGCGCCGGCCGACGCGACCGTCTGCGTGTTCTGCGACTGCGAACCAGTCGTGAGGCCGACCTTGCCGAAGAGGCCTCCCTTCTTCTTCGGCTCGTCCTTTTTCGGTTCTTCCTTCTTGGGATCTTCCTTACTGGCTTCCTTGTCGCTCTTGCCCGAGGAATTTCCGCCGGTCAGGCCCGCGCCGCCGGCGACGTTTTCGGCAACGACAGCGACCGGCTGTGCGTCAAACGTGATGTTCTTCGCGTAGCGTGGTTCAACGGCGGCCTTGCCACCGAGCTTCTCGCTCGCAATCTGCGCTTCAATCTTCGCGATCCTGTCCTTGGTCGCCGGGTGGGAGGCGAACAGGCCGTTGCGATCCTCGCGCCCGGTATTACGCGCATCGATCTTCTTGAGGACCTCGGCAAGCCCGTGCGGATCGTATCCGAGCTTGTTCGCGAGGCGCACGCCTTTCTGATCCGCTTCGCTCTCGTCATCGCGGCTGAACTCGCCGTCGAGCACGAGATGGTAGGCCTTCTCGCTCATCTTCGCGATCAGCTCATCGCGCCCTGCGCCTCCGCCCGCGGCATCGCCGCCCATGGATATCATCTTTCCTTGCTCGATCGCGCGCACCGTATGCTTGGCCGTGACGTGCGTGATTTCGTGTCCCAGTATCCCGGCGAGCTCGGCCTCGTTCTTTGCGAGGCCCAGGAGACCGCGCGTCACGTGGACAATCCCGCCGGGTGCGGCAAACGCGTTGACGCCGTCGGTGTCGAGCACCACGAAGGTCCAGTTGAGCGACGGGCGAGTTGATTCCTTCGCGATCACCGACCCGACGAGCGTGACGTATTTGGCGACGTCCTTGTCCTGGTACGCGCCGTACTTCTCGATCAGCTGCGCGCTCACCTTTTCGCCGAGTTCGCGTTCCTCTTTGTCGTCGATCGACAGCTCGTCGGCCTTCTCCTTCGCTTTCTGGGCCTTGTTCATCAGACTGCCGAACTGCGCGTGCGCCGGCGCCGCGACGAGCATCGCGGCCACCATCACTGCTGCTGCTCTCATAAGGTATGTTCCTCGCTTATCGCCAGGGGAGCCGGAACTCTCACTTCGTAGATTGCCACAGGTTGCGTCTTTCCCTTGACGGTCACGTTCCCGAGCGGCCGGAGCTCGTACACATTCGCCAGCCTCGACCGAGTGGCGTCGCTCACGATGATCCGCGTTTTGTATTCCTTGTTCAGCGACTCGAGGCGCGAGCCAAGGTTCACGTTGTCCCCGATGACCGTATAGCTCATGATCGCGGCCGATCCGATGTTGCCGGCAATCATCTCACCCGAGTTGATGCCGATGCCGATGTCCAGCTGCGGCAGACCGCGTACCGCCCACGTCTTGTTCAATTCGCCCAGCTCCCGAACCATCTCGATCGCCGCCCGTACCGCATGCTCCGCGTGATCCGTATCGTCGAGCGGCGCGCCGAACAGCGCCATGACCATGTCCCCCACGAACTTATCGACCGTACCCTGATGCCGGAACACGATGTCGACCATGCGCGAGAAGTATTCGTTGAGCTGCGAAACGAGCTGCTCGGGATCGCCGCGCTCGGTCACCGACGTGAAGCCGCGGATGTCCGAAAACAGCACCGTCATCTCGCGGCGCTTTCCGCCAAGCTCCGCGAGGTCGGGGTTCGCCACGAGCTGCGCGAACACATCGCGCGACACGTAGCGGCCGAACAGCCGCTTCATTTTCCGCTTTTCGCGATCCTCCACGAAGTACTGATACGCCGTTCCCACGAACAGCGCGACCGCGCCTGTTGCGAGCGGCTGAATCAGGTTCACCCACGAGCCGCCGCGAAACGCATGCACGGTGAACCATGTCCAGGCTCCCAGCATGAGCGCGGTCAGAGCGGCCGCCGCGGCAAACGGGAAAAACGCGGAAACGAAGCCGACGAGCAGCCCAGCAAGGAGAACCGAGCCGATCCGACCCCGCTCCGGAGCGATCTCGATGAAGCGGTTCGCCAAGAGGTTATCCGCCATGCTGGCGTGCATCTGTATCCCGGGCATGGTCGCGTCGGAGCCGAATGGCGTACCGAACACGTCGACGAGGCCGGCGGCGTTGAGGCCGACGAAGACGATCTTGTCCTTGAACACGGCGGGATCGACGAGCGGCTTCTGGTCGGAAGCCATCTGGTCCTCCGACACGAGGAGGTGTCGCGCTTCGTACGTCCTGTATGGCCGATCTCCGTTCGGCAGCGCGGCCGGCGCTCGGAAGTTGATGAGCGTGGTGAGTTGCCAGTGCGTGCCGCTTCCCCCGAACGAGTCGCGCACGTTCGCCGCTACGAGCGGGATACGTCGATCGCGGACGCGAATGGCGTCGCCTTCGAACACCACATCCGCGGGCGTGAAGCCGCCGGCTTGCAGGGCCGCCGCGATGCCAAGCGACGGCATGTAGCGTTCGCCGGCACGAACGAATGGCGCCATCCGTCGTGCGGGGCCATCAGGATCGAAGCTGAGGAAGTTGTGACCGAGGCCAGCGGCCGCGTTCGAGAGTGCGTCGAACGGTGCGCGAATCAGCCGCTGTTCAATCGTGGGGCCGAGCTTGTACTCGGGGCCAGGCCAGCGCGCCGCGCTCGTCTGGTCAGTCGTTCCAGTTCCGGGGTCGACAGCATTGGCCAGCAGAATGACGCCACCCGCGTTGCGAACTGAGTCCACCAGCGCGGCGTCTGATTCCGCGCCGGTCCACTCGTGTTCGAGGAACGGAAACGTGCCCTTCGTCTGCTCCGTCAGGAGGACGTCGTAGGCAATCACGCGCGGTTTTCCACGCGCGATGAAGTCAATCAGGTTGGACTGCAGCACCCGAGGCCATGGCCAGCGGCCGGCGACGGGCTCGAGGTCGCGAATACTCAGGTCGTTGATTTCGACGAGGACGATGTCGCGATTGACGGATGCGGGGTCAGCAGCGAGCCGCATCCGCCAGTCGTAAAGCCTGAGTTCGGGCGTCTCGAGAAGGCCCGCGCGAGCGAGCGCGAGCACGACTGCGGCCGCGCCGATTCCGATCAGGACTCCGGCGAGCGCTTTGCGCACGTGTGCTGTACCGCCGAAGGGTTCCCGTGATCTACTGGAGCCGCGGCTTGGCGGCGACCAGTTTGGCCGCCGTGTCCTTGACCGCGGTTTCCGTCGCCTCGCCGAGAATCGTGTCGCGGAACTCGGACGAGCCGAACGAAATGTGGCCCATCCCGCCGACCGCCCCGCCTCCAGCGCCCGCGAGGAGCAGCCCGCTTCGCGTCGAGACACCCTCACCCTTGGCGCTCGCCACGATCTCCCCCGTCGTCGTGTCGATGATCCTCGTCGCAATCGCAACGTTCGCCTTGCCTTTCGCGGTGCCCACGTTGCCGACGCCGAACTTGCTGCCCCATCCGCCCCCGCCGACGCTCTTGTGGCTGTTCTCGGTTCCGAACTTGGTGACCGAGCCGGTCACCAGATAACGCGCACCGAGCAGCTTGCCGATCTGCGCGACTGCCTTCGCGCTCGGGTCTGCACGTTCGCTCTGAGCAAGGTTCTGCTCCGCCATGACCGCGTCGAGCTTCTTGCGCTCGATCACGCGGAACCCGCCGGCGTTGACGAGTTCGTCAACGAGCATGTCGGAAATGCCCTGCCCGATGTCCTGGTTGCCGCTCCACCAATGCTCGAGAGAACCGTAATCGAAGTTCAGCACCGCAATAGTGGGCCGATTGCTCTGAGCCGACAGCGGAACGGTCACACCGAGGGCCAACACGGCCAGCGCGCAGCACAGGTTCGCGTACATGCGTGTCACAGTTTTTCCTCCTGGGGATGCCAGAGCTTATCAGATCTGGACCCCGCGTGGAGCGCCGAAAATCGAGTCCCTCAGAGGCGAGTAGAATCAGTCAGCAAGCCAATGCGAATGCGATCAGTCGTCCGCCGGGTCAAGCGACTCGCGCGTCGGCAGGACTGGGAAGATTATTCGGCGGAGGAATGGAACGCGCAACACGGCTCAGCGACGTGGAAATACCTTGGTGGCCTCGAGCAGGTCCCGCGCTACGCGGTCATCGAAGGATGGCGGCAGCGTCTGAAGCCATCCGGACGGGTGCTGGATCTGGGCTGCGGAGAAGGCGTGCTCCTGCAGCAGATTCCTGCCACCGCCAGCGTCGACTACACGGGTATCGACCTCTCGCAAGTGGCGATCACCGAGGCCACAAAGCGAATCCGCGACGCCTCGCTCGAGCGATTCGTTTGCGGCGATATCGAGAAATTCGCGGCCGTGAACCGTTCGCCATTCGATGTCATCGTGTTCAACGAAGTTCTTTATTACGTCGCGGACCCATCGGCGACGGTGACTCGCTACCGAAACATCCTGGCGGCCGAGGGGATCGTGATCGTGTCCGTCTTTCATAGGAAGGCGAGGACGTGGAAGAGGGTGGACGAATCGTTAGCGAATCAGCGTTTACAAACGACCTTCGTCCGTGACGTTTCGTCCGGCAAGGCGTGGCATCTCGGCGTGTACGAGAACAGATGACGCGCGGAGCGCGGGATGAATCATCGCTCACGAGGACAATCGGGACGGACTGCCGGCTGGCCGGTCTACCTCGGCGCGGCAGCTGGCGTGGGAACATGGTTCTACGACTACGATTTCTTCCTGAACGCCTCGGGACCCGAGACGCCGATCTCCGACGCGATTCTCCACGCGACACGCACGGCAGGCGCGGCTCCGCTCGTGATCGTGTTCTGGCCGGCCGTTGCGCTCGTGCTGCTTGGAATGTTCTGCGGCTTCTTCGCGTCGTGGCTGATAGCTCAGCGCTGAACTCTTTTCGCCTCGAAGAGCAGGATGCCGTCCTCGATCGGCCGATTACCGGATGACGACGCCCGTGGTGAACTGAAACTCGCGGAAGGTGAACGGCGCTGAACCGCTCGCGGTGTTCGTCTCGGATCGAATCAAGCGGAGGTTCGCACCCACACGAAGGGCGCCACGGCTCGAAAACGGGATGTCGATACCGCCCCCCGGCGCCATCGCGAAGTAGTTACGCACATCTGAGAGGCGTTCAGCGGGCATGGTATAGGTCGTCGAAAAGCGCGCGGTGCCAAGCAGCATCTGGACATATGGGGCAACCCCGCTGCCCCGCCAGGCGAACCGCGGCCTCCCATGAAGGTATGGATCGTGGTAGACAGGTTGACGTCCAACCCACCCATGGATTTGTAGCTTCCGCTGGCGTCGCCGACCAGGGCCAGGGGACCCGCGACGTCGACGGCAACCGAGCCAAACCATCCGCCTGGAAAGGTCGCAGCGCCGTCGTAGTCCCGCATCAATGAGTAACCCCCTGCGACCTCGACCCACCGGTCGTCCTGTGCGACGGCGTATCGGGGCAGCGCGACTGCCACCACCAGAGCGATCCATAGCGCGCGAGACAGGCGGCTTTTCACGAAGGACTCTCGGGGAGATCGGCCGAGTAGGTATCAAGGATGGTGCCGCCGCAAATGCGTGTATCGCATCGGTTCGGTGCGGCACTTGCCGCCAGTCGTGGCAACGACAACCGTGATCGAGATGTTGAAATCGTCGTTCACGGACACGGGGCGGTTTACGACGCACGGCCTGGATCAGCGCTGAATTCTTTTCGCCTCGAAGAGGAGCACAACGTCCTTGACGGCACACGCATGTCGGACAGATAAACCTTTTCCACGCGCGCCCCGTCCAAGGCGTACGTATATACCGATAAGTATAAACTTGGCCGTGATGCCCAAAACGAAGTCTCCCGCTCCGCTGGAGCCACACTGGTTCCAGATCCTCCTCGCGCTGGCCGACCGCGACCTGCATGGCCTGGCAATCATGAACGACGTGCTCGAACGCACCGGCGGCCGCATGCGGTTGTGGCCGGGGATGCTCTATCGGGCGCTCGGCCGGCTCGCCGACCTGGGCCTGCTCGAAGAGATCGAGCCGCCGGCTGACGCGACCGCTGGCGGCGGGCGTCCGCGATTTTTCCGAATCACCGGGGCCGGACGTCGCGCGTGCGCCGCTGAAGCCCAGCGGCTCGCCGGATTCGTCGAAGCGGCGAGACGCAAGAAGCTCCTGAAAGCCTGATCGCATGCCCCCACGATCCTCTCCGTTCGTTCGGCTCCTTCTTCGCGCATATCCGCGCCACGTGCGTCTCCGCGAGCGCGAAATACTGGAGGCGGCTTGCGTCGAGTGTCTCGCGCGCGAGCGGGTCCGGCTCGGCCGGCTGGGTGTTGCGTACGCATGGGGACGGCTGATCGCCGACGCCCTCACGGCCGCGATCCTGCTGCGGGTGGACGAGCGTCGCCGTCAACGTCTGGCCTGGCACCACGCTGAACCAACCGCGCCAAAGGAGATTCTGATGACTCGAATCTGGCAGGACGTCAAATACGCCGCGCGGCTCCTTCAGCGCGCCCCGCTGTTCAGCTTGGTCGTGATTGCCACGCTGGCATTGACAATCGGCGCCACCACCGCCGTCTTTACCGTCGTCAACGCCGTGCTGCTGCGCGCGCTGCCCTACCGCGATCCGACGCGGTTGGTGCTGCTGCAGGAGGCGGTCGGGCAGATGGGGCCGTGGGGCTTTTCGCCGCCTGATTATCTCGCGTTCGAGGCGCGTTCGGGCCTCTTCGAATCGATCGCAGCCTTTCGCAACCGCGAGTACGAGCTGTCGGGTGTCGAACCGCCGGAACGGGTGATCGTAACGCGAGCCTCCGCCACGCTCTTCGACACGCTCGGGGTGCGGCCGGCACTCGGCCGGCCATTTACCCGCGAAGAGGACGAGTCGGCACGCCCGGTCGCCGTGCTCAGCGACGCGTTGTGGGCACGCAAGTTCGCACGCGATCCCTCGGCGATCGGGCGCGCGATTCTCCTCGATCGTCAGCCCTTCACCATCGTCGGCGTCATGCCGAACGGCTTCATCTTTCCGCAGCGCGGTCTGCTGATGAACAACGTTCCCGCCGATGTGTACGTGCCGATCGCGTTCACGC
>JBKPTT010000106.1:0-8213 GCA_046735635.1 Acidobacteriota bacterium
GACGACGTCCACGCCAGTCGAACGCCCGTCTCGTCCCACCTGGCAGTACCTGGGTGCCCTCGCGGCCGTCAGTCTGGTGGTGCGGCTGCCGCAGCTCCTCAGTCCCAATCTGTTGCTCGAGGGAGACGAGTGCGTCCTCGGATTGATGGGAATGCACCTCGCGCGGGCACGTGAGTTCCCCATCTTCTTCTATGGCCAGACGTATGGGTTGTCGGTGGTCGAAGCGCCGGCGGCGGCATTGAGCTTTGCGATTGCGGGAGTCGGACCGGTCCCCCTCAAAGTCGCGATGCTCGCGGTCTGGACTGCCGGCACGTGCTTCTACTACCTCGCGTTCGCGCGTCCGCTGGGCAATGCGCGCAGCTTCTGGATCGCGTTGTTGCTCGCATCGATGCCAGCATGGGCCGCCGCGTCGATGAAGGCGTGGAGCGGTTACCTGACCGCCTACGCGGTGACCGGCGCGTTGCTGTGTGTGATTACGCGAAATGACAACCGCCGGCCGATTCCGTGGATGGTCGCAGGCGCGCTGACCGGTGTCGTCTACTTCGCGCATCCGCTCTGGGTGCCCGGCCTTCTGCCGGTCGTCCTGTTCTTTCTGTGGTCGAGTCGAAGGCGCGCGTTCTGGGCGTCGTATGCGGCCGGCGTTCTTGCTGTCGCGCTGCCGCTCGTCGCGCTGAAGGCGATCTGGTTCGCCGGCACCGTACCGGCGTGGATTGGTCCTACTGTGGGAAACCCGCATCTGCTCGGCTCGTTGCCGAAGCTGGCGCGGCAGATCTATGTGGGCCTGACGGGATCGTACTACTTCGGCACCGCGGTGCCACTCGGGCCAGTCACTACGACCGTAGCGTGGATCTGGGCGGCGGTTCTCGCGGTGGCGGTGCCGGTGCAGATCGCGCGGCTGATCACGCACCGGTACCTCCTATGGTCGCACCTGCTGTTTCTGTCGGCGCTCGCCACCCTTGCCGCCAACTGGCTATTCCTGGACTGGCGCGACGCGCGGTACATCCTCGCACTCCATGCGCCGCTCGCCGTCATGGCTGGCGTCGAGCTCTTCGATGTCATCGATCGCCGGTGGATCCCCGTCCGGGCAGGCGCGGCGGCGATCGCACTCATGCTGGCGTTGCAGGGCGTATCGATGGCCGAGTTCTGGCGATACACGTACATGTGGTGGAGCAATCCGACGGGCGCGCCGAGCGAAACGAAAACGCTGCGGAAGATCGTCGGCCGCCTGCGATCCCGGGGCGTCACTCACGTGTTCGCGATGAACGCGTTGCTGCAGTGGCAGGTCACCTTCTACAGCCGCGAGAACGTGATCGCGAGGTGGAGGTCCATGCGCGAGCGGTACCCTCTGTACGTGGCCGACGTCGATCGCGCGCTCGCAGACGGTGAACCGATCGCGATTGTAGGGTACACGGGATATACCTACGGCCTGGAAGGGATGCTCCGCGATCCGGACGCGATCGTGGACGTCGACGGCAAGTACTTCGTGTACTTCGGCGCGGACAAAGAGCTCCTGCGCAGGGCCGGTTTCGAGCTCCCGAGATGATGGACGGCTGGCCTGAAGGCCAGCACTGCCGAGACGCGGCGGCGACGCTGTCAGCGGGCTGGCTCGGTCGCCCCGGCGGTTGCCGCGCGCGTTAGTCCCGCCTCCACTTCGACGCGATGGGGCGGCGCGAAGACCCCAAGATGGGGCCCGAGCAGATCGGCGCCGTCGAACCTCGCGCGCATCAGCCCTCTGGCGCGGTGTCCTGATTCGCCGAGCAAGTAGTGTCCGAGCTCGTGTGCCGCAACTCGACCCATGATCCGCGCCGCCACGAGCGTGCGGATCGCAGAGGGCCACTCGGGCCGCGCCTGTCGTACGAACTCTCGGGCTGCCGTCACCGAAACCCGAAACTGGCGCTGCGGCACGCCCTCGACGAACCGGATCACCCCGAGGTCGCAGAGATTCCCGGTCGGCGGCGTGACTCGAATAGGGCCGCCGGTCAACACGAGTTGCACGCCGTCCGCGTGGGGCGCGTCTGTCAAATCGATGACCACATTCTCCCGCTCCCAGATGCTGGTCAGCTGATCTCGTATCGTCTCCAGCTCCGCCGGGGAGATTGCCACATCCTGGCTTATTCCCACGTGCACTCGTTCGATCGCGGAAGCGCGGGTTTGGCATGGACTCGCGGCGTCGAGATGAGAACTGGCGACCCAGAGCAGAGCCATCACAAGGGCTTTCGTGACCGTTGCCACGAGGTCGACGATATGGGTTCAGTTCCCTCGCCGAAAGCGGCGCGGCACGACACGGCGCGGTTGTCGTCTTGTGCCGTGTCGTCCCGGACGCCGCCGGATTGAGACAGGTTACCCACTGCAGTAAACTCCGGGCGACCTCCTATGGACCCCCGTCTGGCCGACCACGGCGAGCATCCAACGCCCGCCGACAGGCTCGATTCGTGGAAAGAGATCGCAGCATATCTGCGGCGAGACGTCCGCACCGTTCAGCGGTGGCACGACCGGGCGGGGCTTCCGGTCCACCGCCATGCCGACGCGAAACAGCGCGGCGTGTTCGCGTTTCGAGGCGAGCTGGACGGGTGGGCGAACGAATCGCGCACGGCTGCCGAAGCCGAATCTCCGCCGGTGCATCCGCCGGAATCGAGACGTCGCTGGCCGCGGGTCGCGTCGTGGGCCGCTGGCGGTGTGTCCCTGCTTGTGGTCGTCAGCCTCGCCCTCGGGTGGGGCCGTGAGAAGTCGGATCCGCCCACCTCGGCAACCGACCGGGCGTGGGTCCTGGTGGCGGCGTTCGATAACCGCACAGGAGACGACGCCCTTGACGACTCCCTTCAGTTCCTCGTCGAACGTGAACTAACGGCGTACCCGGCAATCCGCGTCCTGCCTCGTCCCCGTGTTCAGGACGTCCTCCGGCTGATGCGTCGTCCGGCCGAAACGCCGCTCACACCGGAGGTCGCGCGCGAGGTTGCGCTGCGCGACGGGGACGTTCGGGCGATCGTACTCGGCCGGGTGGACCGCGGATCGCAGTACCTGCTCACGCTCGATATCGTCGATCCACGGACCGGTGCAACCGTGGCGAGCCGGAGCACCGACGTGAAGAGTCGCGCGTCGGTCCTGGACGATGTGAGACGGTTGACCATGTGGGCGCGTGACGCTCTTGCGCATTCCGATACGCCGCCGGCGTCTGACGTGCGGATGCCTCAGGTCACGACGACGTCGCTTCGGGCGCTGCAGCTCTACACGAGGGCCCAGGACGCGCTTTTTCAGCAGCATCGACACGCCGCAGGCGTTCTGCTCGAGTCCGCCATCCGTGAAGATCCGCAATTCGCGTTGGCTCACTCATGGCTCGCATTGGTGCTGCGCAGCCAGCCGGACGCCGCTTCCAGCACGACGGCGCAGGAGCACGAGGACCGGGCACTCGCATTGGCCATGCAGACCACGGAGCGCGAGCGGCTGCATATCACAGGGATGTACCAGCTCGGGCACGAACAACCCGAAAAAGCACTTGCCACATGGGAAGCGCTCGCCCGGATCGATCCCGACAACTGGCTCGCGCACCAATACATGTCGGTCTTGTACTATGGCCTGCGACGGATTCCGGAGGCGCTCCGTGAGGCGGAGAAGGTCGCGGAGTTGCGACCCCACGATTTCCGGATCGCCGTTTTCACTGCCCAGTCATGCGTGCTGTGGGGCGGCGATCCCAATCGCGCCCGCCCGTACGTGGAGCGGGCACGCGCACTGTGGCCTGCGCAGGAGAGCAGCTTTTCGTCCGAGCCGCGCATATCGAACTTGCCGCCCGAGCACGCACGGGCCGCCGCCTGGGTATTCCTGTTCCCTGCATACGAGCGGTGGCGTGCCGGCGATATCGCTGGCATGCTGAGCGTACTCCGACAGGTGCTCGACTCGAAGCTCCTTCCATCTCCGGTCGACCGCGACGCGTTGCTGACGATCGCGATTGGTCTGACCATGAGCGCTGGGCGGTTGCACGAGGCCCGGGAGCTCGCGGAAAGCGAGTCCCAGGACCGCGTTCGCGAACTTCACTTGGCGGTTCTCGCCGACGCCCTCGACGACGTGCCCGAACTGCGTCGACATATGAGACGGGTGCCGTTGAACGGCGAAGATCGCGCGCTTCGCTTCGTGCGCGCCGGACTCTATAGCGAAGCCGAATCAATCATGGGGCGGGTAAACGACAGCGAGGGATACACGGACACCGCTCGGGGCGAGCTCGCGCTGCGCCGTGGACGCGTGCCTGAGGCCATCGAAGCACTGCAACGCGGGGTCGATCGTGCGAGCACCCACACGCTCTCGGAACTTTACCTCGGCGCGGAGTCGCTCGCCAGCGCGCTGGAACGCCAGAATCGACACGACGAGGCGCTCAAGGCGCTGGAAGCCGCTGCCGCGCAAGAGCCGCGATATACGCGGACCGGTCCGAGCGGGGCTTTCTGGCTCCGCGTGCTCGCACGGTTGTCGCGCGCCTACCGGGAACGCGGGCGAACAACGGACGCTGAAGCGGTCGACTCACGGCTGCGGCGGTTGCTCGCGTTCGCCGACCCGGACCATCCTCTGCTTGTCCAGCTGACCCGTCATGTCAAGGCGAACTGACGTGAGAGAGATGTCGATCCTCAGATCGCCTGTCTTCATGGTGGCAGCCATCGCCGCTGTGTCCGCTGCCAACCCTTCCACCCGGCAACGCGTGAGATATGGACCCGGCGTTTGCGGTCCTATCGATCCCGTCTACGTGAGGACAGCTACGGAAACCGGCGGGCAGCCGTTCCCGTTGAGCACTGCCGAGGTCGTCCAATCGTCTCGCATCATGCAGACATCGTTGTTTCCAGAGACGATCCTCTGGGCATCCGCATCCACCGAACGCTCGTATTCGATACCGGTCGACTCCAGCGTGACGCGAATGATGGTGTCGGGTACGTTCGACGGCACCGGCGGCTCGCTCTCGTTGATGGGTCCGGACGGCGCAATCACCCGGCAAGGCGATCGAATCGAGGACACGCCGTTGAACTGCGGGCGCATTATCACCGTCGACGCGCCTGCAAGCGGCAACTGGCAGCTTCGAGTCACTCCGACGGGACGCTTCTGGCTGCAAGTCATCGCGAAGAGCGATCTCTCGATGAGCTCTGATTTCGTCGAGCGCGACAGTGCGTCAGACTCCGACGCGTTCGTGAAGATTCAGGGACGGCCAATTGCGGGCCGACCCGCAACTCTCCGGGTGCGGCTGTCGTCGTCAGTCAGGAATGCGTCGTTTCAGCTCGTCGCACTGGATGCGAGACCGATCCAGGCGGTCGAACTTCAGTCGTCCAACAACCGCGAATTCAGCGGCGCAATCGAGCTTCCCGCCGAGCCGTTCAGGGTCGCGATCACTGGCGTCGACGAATCGGCCGCGCCAGTCCGGCGCGTCTCACGTGGTCTGTCCTATGGCGAAGCCATAGAAGTCGTGCCCGCGGCCGGTGAGCGGACGGTAAGCCCCGGATCCGAGGTCCCGGTGACGTTCACGATTCGCAATCACGGGGCGGCGACTCGTCTTCGACTTGTCGCGACGGATCGCCGCGGCAAGATAGTTCCCGTAGAGCCCGCCACCCTCGAACTTGGCGGGGCGGCCGAGGGGAGCGCAACGGTCAGACTGGTGGTGCCTTCGGACGAATTGGACGGCCCGACGAGCATCCGGCTCACGGCCAGTCGCGACGATGCGGGTGAGGTGGGCGGGTTCAATTCCGCGGAGAAGACGTTCACCGTGATACGCAAGTAGGGCGGGCCTTTCAAGGCCCGGCCTACCCGGCCCCCCGTGCCCAACTCGCGAGAACCTGCGCCGGATCTTCGCTGGCATCGAGCGTTCTCACCGTGGCATTGGGAACAGTCTTGTAGAGATCGACGGCGGTCGGGCCGGCCGGCTCGCCGCGAGGCGTCACGGGATTGAGCAGCAGCACCGGGCGCGGCGCCGCCGCGCGCGCGACGTCGGGCAGATCGAACTCTCGAAGCAATCCGTACGCATAAATCCCGAACGGCTGCGTGTACCGATCCGCGACCGTGAGCGATCGATAGTCGGTGATGGTCTGACGCAATGCGACGCTGCGAACGTGTGCATCGAGCGCGGCGGTGTACAGCGCAATCACCCCGTGCCGTCCATCGCCCACGAGCGACACCGCGGCGGTTCCGATGTCCGACCGCGAGCGAAGGTAATCGAGGGTCCGAAGCGCGTCGTAAATCTGCCCCCCGAGAATCGGCCGTCCGAGCATCAGCGTGAACCACGTCAGATAGCTTTCGTCGGCGATTCGCTCGGGAAAGTAGAAGCGTCCGCGTTGGGGATACGCAATGGCGCAGTCCCCGCGTCCGCGTACATCGATGACCGCAACGCGGCATCCGCCCTTGGCGCAAAGCCTCTCGGCGAACGCGTCCTCGGCGACCGAGCTCCAGGCCGCAGGTTCGCCGATGTACAGCAGGGTAGGCGTTGACGCCGTGGCGGCGTCAGGCGTCAGGAGCCAGCCAGGCGTGCGGATTTCCCGATCGCTCGCGATCTCGAACTGCTGCGCGCGATAGCCCCGCTTCTTAATCGTCGCAAGGAGGCGCGCCTCTGGCGGTGGCCCGGCTGGTCCGTCGATGCCAAACACCCGCCGAATCCCTGCGCGGACGTCGTCGGCGGATAACGACGATGGCGTGCGGATCTCTTCTGCCATCTGCCGCGTCAATGACAGCGCGGTTTCACCGCCGAACGACGTCGTCACGAAGCCCGTCGGCGTGACGAACAGCGTTTCGTCCACCTCTATCGCCTGCGAGGACTCGTCATCGTCGACGTTCTTCATCTCGAACCAGCGGTTGAACCATGCATAGGTCGCGCGGCGCATCTCGTAGACGTACCCGTGCGAAACAGTAGTGGCCTGCAGCGACACGTGGTCGGCGGCGCCGAGGAGCCCGTATGCGCGCTTGTATTCCTCGAGGAAATCGACCGCACCGGCGACGTATTCAGGCGAGTACGTGTGCCCGGCGTCGTGCAGGGTGATGCCGATCAGCAACGGCTTCGGCGCGAAGGCGTAGAGGAGATCGGCGCGGTCGATTCCGCGAGCCAGCCCCGGAACGATGTTCTGCTCGGCGTCATCGGCCGAGCCCGGCGGCTCGACGTCCGCCTGAGCGAGATTCTCCGTGTTGCCCATGGAGACGACTGCCACGCTGATGCGACTGTCGAGCGCCGCAAGGAACTGCGTCAACGTGCCTCCGCCCGACTGGCCGCAGCAGCCGATGCGCTCGGGATCGACTTCAGGGCGCGTCAGCAGGTAATCGAGGCCGCGGATCCCGTCCCATGCGCGAAACAGGCCGAAGTTCGCGCCGAGGAGGATCAGACGTCGCCCGGCATACTCGTGTTCGCTCGTGCCGCCGCCGAGCGTAGACTGGCCGGGACGGGTACCCGGATATTCGATTCGTTCCCCTTGCCCGAACGGGTCGTATGCGAGGACTACGTAGCCTTTCCGCGCCAGATTCGAGAACAGCTTCTGATAACTCGGCCACGCTTTGCCCGTCGTGGAATGACCCAGCGGTCCAAGGATCGCCGGGCGGCGACCTGGTCCTGTCGTGGGCACGTAGAGGTTGGCCGTGACGTAGAGCCGCGGCCGGCTCTCGAAGATCACTTTCTCGATTCGGTACCCGGGCCGCTCCACCGTCCCGGTCACGCGTGGATTCAAAGGAGAGCGATCGAGCGGCCCTCCGAGCATCTTCCAGAGCTCGGCGACTACTGTCTTTTGACGATCGAGCACTCCCTGCCGTGTGGAGATTGCGCTGATGATCCCTTTGCGCCGTTCGCGCGCGTCATTCGCGAGGCGCACCAGATATCGCTCGAGATCGTGGGAATAGTCCGGCAGCGCGGCCGTGTCGACACTCAGTTCGACGCCCGGTGCGCCAGATTGACGGGTGCCGGTCGAGGACTGCGCGAGCGGAACGGCGCGGCCGAGTCCTGCGGCCGCGGCCAGCGCTCCGGTGGCTTCGAGGAACTTGCGGCGCGTGTACCACATAAGGGCGGCCAGTCTACACCCTCGCGCGGTCGCGACACGTTTGGCGGTCCGTAACTAGTGGCCTGTATCCGTTGGACGAGGACCAGATCGCGGAGCGCGGCGCCCGGCTGGCAAGGCGCGACGACCGCGAATACCGGGAGTATTTAAGGGAGGAGCAACGCCGCCAGACGGGATGCCCCGCCCGCGAGGTGGTCCTTGATCAGCGGATACAGGCCA
>JBKPTT010000107.1:0-8291 GCA_046735635.1 Acidobacteriota bacterium
CCGTCGCACAGCGGAATCCCGAGACCTCCCAATTCGATATCTGGGTCATCGACTGGGCCCGACACACCCCCACAAGGTTCACGTTCGATCCGGCGCTGGGCGCCAACGGGAACGTTGTGTGGTCCCCCGATGGGCTCCGGATCGCGTTTTCGTCCGAGCGGAACGGGAACCGGGACATCTTCGAGAGCACGGTCGGCGGGACCGGAGAGACATCGGTTCTGGCCACGCGAAACGATGAATGGCCCGAAGACTGGTCCAAGGACGGACGGTACCTCGCCTTTGGGTCCAACTCTGGAAAAGGCGCGTTCGGCGATCTCTATGCTCTTCCGCTGTTCGGAGATAGGAAGCCCATTCAAGTCGCTCACTCGCCCTCTGCCGAAGACGAGCCCCGCTTCTCGTTCGACGGAAAATGGCTGGCCTACAATTCCAACGAATCCGGCACGGCGCAGGTGTATGTCGTGGCCTTTCCCGCCGTCGATCAGAAGCTGCAGATATCGACGGCCGGCGGCGTGCAGCCACGCTGGCGGCGTGATGACAAAGAACTCTACTATCTGGCGCCTGACGGGGGATTGATGGCTGTGGAGTTTCGCTCCACGGTTCAATCAGAAACCCCGCACCGGCTGTTCGACACCGGGCTGAGCCCCGATCAGTCACGCGATCAGTACGCGGTGAGTCCGGACGGGCAGCGTTTCCTGATCGAACTGCCTGTCCAGGATGGAAGCGTGGTGCCGGTCACCCTCATCATGAACTGGACCACGACGTTCAAGAAGTAGCGTCAGTCCACTGGAGGCCGTTCGCGCACGCGCGCGCCGTCCACTAGCGTGTCTCCAGGATGGAGAATCACGCGAGCGCCCTCCGCGAGCCCTGACCGTACTTCCGCGAACTGACCGGTCTGGTGTCCCAACTCGAGGAGGGTTCGGTGTGCGCGGCCACGGTCGACGACGTAGACGGCCCATTTGTCGCCGTGACGGAACAGCGCGCTGGTCGGCACCCTCAAGATATTTGGCGCTTCCCAGACGACCACGCGGACCTCGACGCGATAGCCGTCGCCGAGTGACGGCCGTACCCCTGTTGAGGGTTCCACAAAGTCGAGCACGACGTTCACGCGCTGCTCCTCGACACCCAGCGCCGAGATCTTCATGAAGCCGGACGGTTCGACGCGCCGCACGCACGCTGCCAACGGCTGCTCGCCGCCCCATTGCTCGATGATGGCTCGCGCGCCCGGTTTGATTCGGACGGCGTCTGTCGACAACAGATCCGAGACGATTTCCAGTTGTCGTTCGTCGCCCATTTCGATGAGCGGATCGCCCGCCGGCACGAAGGTCTCGCTCTCCCGAAGGCGTTTGAGGACGACGCCATCTACCGGCGCCGTGACGCCGACCACGCGGCCGGGCGCGTCAACTCTGGACGGCGTCAGGCGCGCCTCCGCCCGGCGGAGATCGGCGGTGGCGGCGCGGACCGCGAAGGCCGCGGCATTGATGGTTTCCTGGGCGACCTTGACATCAGCCTCGCGCGTCTCGAATTCTTGCTTGGCAATGATGCGATCTTCGGCAAGCGACCTGAGGCGGGCGAGATCCCGCCGGGTCTGGTCGAGCGTCGCCTTGGCGCGCTCCTCCTCGGCACGGGCGCGGCCGAGCGCCGCTCTCGCGCTTTCGACGACGGCCTCTGCCTCGGCGCGGGCCCGCGCATCAAGAAGAGGCGACGCTTCCTCTCGGACGCGCGCGACGACCTGGCCACGTTTCACGCGATCGCCAGGGTCCAGCTCGATCCGCAGCACCCGGCCGGACACCGGGGCGGAGACAATGAATCGCTCGCGCACGCGCGTCACGCCTTCTTCGTCGACCGTGACGACCAACGGTCCGGGCGCAATCGTTGCGACGTCGACCTGAATCGTCGTCGGCCACAACGCAATGGCAAGCAGGCCGAGGATGATGACGGCCGAACCCAGAACGCGGCGGTTCGCAAGCATGCGCAACATCGTCAATCACTCTCGTGTCTTGAGCACACCGACGAGGTCGAGGCGGTCGAGCCGCCGTCTGACAAGCAGACCCGAGACCAACGCTGCTGCGATGACGACGAGAAACGACCACGCAATCGTCGCCGGCGATGTGACAAACGACAGCCGGTACACCTCGTTGTTGAAGGCCGTCATGATGACCTGACCCAGGACGAATCCGATCGCCGCTCCAACTGGAAGGGCCAGGAGCGTGAGCACGGCCAACTCGCCGAGGAGGATCAGCGAGATCTCGGCGCGCGTGAACCCCAGCACGCGGAGGCTCGCCAGTTCGCGCTCCCGCTCGGACAGCGACACGCGGGCCGAGTTGTAGACGACGCCGAAGGCAATGACGCCGGCGAATATCACGTTGAGGAAAATCTGCACGAACATGTTCTCGGCCATGGTGTCGCGGAAATTCTGGAGCGTGACCGCCGTCAGCGCGACACCCGCAATCGCGGGCAGCGTCTTTACCGCTGCGTAGAAGCCGCCGATGGCCGCCGGGTCCAGCGTCACTGCCGCCCCAGTGATCACCGGGCCCTCGTGGAGCATCGCCCGAAGCGCGTCGATCCGCATGTAGGCCTGAAGCCCCACGCTGTCGTCAACGAGCGTCACCACGGGGACCTGCCGGGTGAATCGCTTTCCTTCGAGCACCTCGACCTGCACCTGGTCACCGGGTGCCACATCGAGGATCCGGCCGAGCATGGCCGAAAACACAAGGCCGTCGGCGGGAAGTGCGAGTACGCGACCACTCCGACTGACGACGCGGTTCAAGCGAGGTTCCTCGGGGAGCCCGGTGAGCGCGAGCGTGCGCGACCGATGGCCGGCCCGCAGGCGAACGGGCACGCTTCGGACCGGCTCGATATCCATCACGCCGGGGAGATGCCTGACCGAGAACATCGCCCGAGGCGACCGGGGCTCGACAAACGTCACGAGCGCGTCCTGGCGCATGCCCATGACGAACTGCTCGTTGAGCAGCACGTTCATGACATCGATGAATGCCATGCCCACGAACAGCACCGCCACGGCGAACGCGATGCCGATGACCGACATCGCCGAGCGCATGGGCTGACGTTCAACGTTGCGCAGAATCATCCGCATCGCGGGGGTGATGCGGACCCACTGCCACGCACGCTCGACGAGACTGCGCCGATACTTGGCCGGTGTCTCCGGGCGCATGGCTTCCGCCGGCGGGATGCGTACCGCGCGCCGCACCGCCGACTGCGCGCCCGCCGCCGCCACGACGAGGCTGATGATCACCGAGAGAACCGCGACGCCCACCGACAAGTGGAAGTCGAGCGCCGGGAAGCGGAAGAACTCGTTGTAGAGGCCAATCATCCGCGAGCCGAGCCAGGCGCCGGCCGCGACGCCGGCGAGCGCGCCGGATCCCGCGATCACCAGCGCCCACTTGATGTAGTGCCACGCGAGCTGCCGATTCGAGTAGCCGAGCGCCTTCAACGCGGCAATCTGCGGGCGCTGTAAGGACAACGCGCGAGCGAGTGCGACGTTCAGGATGAAGGCCGCAACGCCCAGGAAGATGGCCGGCGTGATGAAGCCGAATGTCTGCAGCTGGCGAAGCTCGTTGTCGAGCATCCAGGCAGATGTCTGAACGGATCGCGGGATCGCGCCAAAGCCGCCGTATGCCGCCAGCAGGCCATCGAGCCCGGAGATCACATCAGTCACATTGGCGCCGCGTGCGATCGCGATTGAGACATCGTTGAAGCCGCCTTCCATGTTGAACGCCGATCCGAGGGCGCGGCGGCTCATCCAGAAGATCCCGAACTGCCGCTTGTCCGGAAAGATCGCACCCGGACGAATCGCATAGACGTATTCGGGCGACAACGCGACACCAACGATCGTCAGCGAGCGACGGCGTCCATTGATGATCGCCGTCACGCGGTCACCGGGATTGAAGCCGTGCGCGTCGCAGAAGATCTCACTGGCGAGCACCTCGTCGGCACGCGTGGCGTCGAGCCACCGTCCTCTCCGCAAGTACACGTCGTTCAGCGGCGGGCGCCCGCCGTCGGACAGCGAGATGAGCCGGCCGGTGGCCGGCTCCGCCATCCCTGGTACGTCGAGCGTGACATCGGCGACCACTCGCGTGGAGACGGCTTCGACCCCGGGCAGTGCGGTGATGCGAGACTCGAGGCTCAAGGGCGCGCGTTTGAGCAATGCAAACACATCGGCGAACCGCGCGGAGTCGTAGTAGGACGCGCGCGTGCGCTCGAGGGAGTCGAAATTCGACAGGTACATGACGAACATCGCGACCCCGGCGGCGATCACCGAGGCGATGGCCAGGGACTGGCCTTTCATCGCCCACAGATCGCGAATGAGCTTGCGATCCAGAGCACGAATGCGCGTGGGCATCGTCACCATCGGAGGTCCTGCGCGGCCACCTTGGTCGCATTCCGCTCGACGCTCGCGACGCGCCCATCTGCGAGCCTCACGACTCGATCGGCCATGCCCGCGATCGCCGCGTTATGGGTGATGACGACGGTCGCGGTGCCGAGCTCTCGATTCACACGGGCGAGCGCGTCGAGCACGATGATGCCGGTCGTGATGTCGAGGGCGCCCGTGGGCTCGTCACAGAGCAGCACGTCCGGCCGCTTCACAATGGCGCGAGCAATCGCCACGCGTTGCTGCTCGCCTCCAGAGAGCTGCGCGGGAAAGTGATCGAGCCGATGCTCGAGTCCGACCATCGCCAAGGCCTGCTCCGCCGCCATCGGGTGCTCGACGATCTCGGTGACGAGCGTCACGTTTTCGCGCGCCGTCAGACTTGGGATCAGGTTGTAGAACTGAAACACGAACCCGACGTGAGTCCGACGATATTCGGTGAGCTGCGCGTCGTTCGCAGACGTCAGATTGTGGTCCTTGTAGACGACGTCGCCTGAGGTCGGCACGTCGAGACCACCGAGGATGTTGAGCAAGGTGGATTTGCCGGAGCCGGACGGACCGAGCAGCACCACGAACTCGTTGGGGAACAGCTCAAAATCAACCCCGCGCAGCGCCTGTACGGTGACTTCGCCCATCTGATAGACCTTCGTCAGCGCACGGGCCTCGAAGACAGGGATGCTCGTTGCAGTCGGCATCGAGACGATCTCCGCTCTCTATTGCCATCGTCGATGTCCGGCCGCCGTCCAACCTGAGCGAGATTCCGGCGGCGGCCCGGAGGGAGTTGCCGAAAAACCGGCGGTCTCTCCACCCCCATCGCGAGCGACGGCCGCAGGTCCGGACAATCAATCAAAGCCTGCAAGCGGACGGCCGTAGGCGGCTCTTGTCCGGGCCGAATCCGGCCCGATCGATGCTGCGCCGTCCGTGCTGCGGCCGCGTTGGAAGATGGAGCCAGCGACAGGCGGCAGCCAGCCGCCGAACGCGATCAACATCCGACGACGCTCAGCGCCATTCACTTGGCCACCAACGGCGCCGCCGCTGACCACCGCTTGGCACCACCGCGATAGACCCACTCGCTACGTTCATGACTGCCGACCCTCGGGCTGGCGCGCTCCCTAACGCTCGCGCCCATTCGCCTCTTGTTGCGGAGTGCTCCCTATGGTCTTCGCGAGGCCACGAGCGAGGCGATCGCGGTCCGCCGTTTTGAGCCGGGCGTGCGCATGCATCAACGTGTACGCGTCCGGCGGCATTTCACCCTGCCGCACTGTTTCGGAGGCCTCCTTCGCTTCCTCCTGCGGCCGCGTCCACTCGGAGAAGTTCAAAACCGCTCGCCCTTCGTTGACGTCGCGTTGCACCAGCCACGAGGCGGGCGCGACGCTCGAGTACGCAGGCCACTGCGTCTCGTTGCTATGGCAATCGAAGCACGCCTGCTTCGCCAACGCCCGGGTGGCGGACGAATCCCACGCGGGCTCGCCCGTCGCGGGCGGATTCTTGTGGTCGCGGCCGTACGGCACCAACTGAACGGCTAGCAGCGTCCCAAGCAGGCCAAGACCGATCCGGGACCACCACCGCCGGTTGAGGACGTTCATAGACACCTCCAGGGATTGCTGTCGAAGACCGTCGCCGAGCCCTTTACGTCATCCGCTCCATCGCCGCGAGGACGCCAGTTCAAGCACTAACCAGGAGGCGCGCCGGTGCGCTCTCGGCCGGCGCTGAAGCGAGCGGCCGCACGAGTTCCACCATTGTTGCGTTGAACTTTTCGGGCTCGTCGACGAATGCTTCGTGCCCCGATTGATCGAACCACACCAATCTCTTGGAGGGCGCTGTCAGCGCGTTGAAGTACGCCACGCTCGTTTCGGGCGGCACCCAGTGATCGCGGCGACCGACGAAGATGATCACTGGCATCTTCAATGCCGGCACCAGCTTCAGCAGATTCAGCGTCGAGACTTCTGGCCACATCGCGTCGAGCGTGAACCCGAAGCCACGGAGGAGGTTTGGCAAATCGAAGATCGAGGACTCCGGACGGCCGAACAACGCGCGTCCTGCCTTCCACATGATTCCCAGTCGCATCTGCCCATCGAGCCTACTGACGACCGTGCGCTCCACGAACACGCTCTTCGCGGGATATGGCGGTGGACCGATCGCGCGCAGCTTCTTGAGCGCCTGTCTGTCGTGCCGGCGCTCGGCTTCGGCCAGACCATAGGCGTAGGACAACGACTCGCCGGCCGCCCAATCGCCGATTTGTGCGGCGCCGACGTAAACCGAGACTTTCTCAGGAAATCGCGCGGCGTAGATCGCGCCGAGCCCCGAGCCCCAGGAGTGGCCCAGGATCGCAACCTTTTCCTTCCTGAAGCGCCGGCGCACGCTCTCGACGAGCTCGTCGAGATCGGCAACGAACTGCTCGAGCGTCATCGACGACCCCGGAATGTCGCGATCGAACGACTTGCCGGTGCCGCGTTGATCCCAATGCACGACCGTGAACTGTCGCTCGAGCGGCGCGTTGAAGTGTCGGAAGAAGCCCATCTCGCTCATCCCCGGACCACCGTGCAGCACGATCAACGCGGGATTGGCGATGTTCTCGCCGCGGATCATCACCCACTGATCGATCCCGCCGAGATGTATGTACTTGGCCTCCGCAACGCTGTTCCGGAGGACCTTGCCGTCTGGCCCGCGGAAGGGTTCCGTGTGGCCAAGCCGCACCCAGCCCTCGATGACTGCCACCACACCGACAAGGAGCCACATCCCGGCCGCCACGAGCCACACGTCGGCGAGGAACACAGCGCCAGTCGCGAGAGGGGTGAACCAGAAAATCGTGCTCGCCGTCAGCGCTCCATGCATCAGTGTCGTCACGAGCAAGCTGCCCGTACGGTCGTACACCCAGACCATGAGGACGCGGTACGCCGTCAGGCTCGCGACAGCGGCCAAGACAGACAGCATAAGGAACGTCAGCAGGGGAATCCCGCCGGCGTACGTGCCGCTGACGAAGATCTGTTGCAGGAAGTGCCACAGTCCCCACAGCACGCCGACGATGAGACCGGACATCAGGACGCTGTGACGCCGCCTCAGCCGGGGCACGACGAATCCGGTCCAGCCGATCTCCTCGAGGAGCGTCGTCGCTGCTGCCCCGAGGCCGCCGAGAACGACTGCGGCTTTGTCTACGCCGGTGAACAGCGGCGACGTGAGCGACAGCGTGAACAAGATGCTCGCCGCGACGATCGGCGCGGGCAGGATCGCCAAGACATACCAGCGAACACCCACGCGCCATTTGAGGAGTCGCATGAATAGCTCGCGATATCCCGCGCGTCCCTCGAGGAGACCGGTCAGCAGCAAGCCCGCGATGCTCGGGCCCGCGAGCATGACCATGACCGCGGACAGGAACTTCCCCTCGGCTTGCCAGTTCGTGTTGAGCAGCGAGCCCGGCCCGACCACCAGCAGGAAGCCGCCCCACGAGAGCGCGAACGTCAGGACGTAGTACGCGAGTAGCGGACGCTTTCTGATGAAAGTTGCCACTGAGAGCCTCACCTGGCGGGACGCCGCCGGATGATTCAACGCAAGACGGGTACCTGGAGATCCTCATGGATCTCGGCACATTGACCGCGAGAGACCTTGAGACTTGCGAAGATCCCGCACTACGCTGCCGATTTTCCGCACGCTGCGGAAAGCCGCAAGCTCTCAGTTGAGAAAGATCCTTCGATACCCGCCGGCGATCAGCGCGGACACGTCTGCCAGCACGCGAGGCAGTCGCAGACCGCCCGGATACGCGAGGTAGCGCGGGTGCCACACCGGATCGAACTTGTCCTTGAACGCACGGAGCCCCTGGAAGTTGTAGACGGCCTCGCCGTGCTCGTACAGAAAGGACGCGAGCCGATTCCACAACGGCGCGACCGGCGACTGCTCAAACCCCGAG
>JBKPTT010000108.1:0-12186 GCA_046735635.1 Acidobacteriota bacterium
CGTGTATACAGGCGCATTGGGCTTCGGACGGATTTGCCAGGTCAGGGCGCAGATCGCGAGAGCGATAAGAGATACCTCCAGAAGATCGAACCGCCGCACGTTCCACCGGGTCATGCTCCACCTTTCGGCGACGAGCCCAGGCAGGTGCCACCCTGGCCACGTCTCTGATCAATACCAGATGTTCGCGAAGCACGCCGCCACAGTAATGCCGCGGAACATCGTTGCCTCGACGACGTCTTCGTGCGAGCGCCCTCGATCTTACGCTCGGCGAACGCCGAAACGCGTCCGACCCCCAGAAGGATGTCTGCCAAAGGCATTACGGGCCCGGAAAGCATGCGCGGGAGCCAACTGTAGCTGCGTGCGTTGGATGTGATGAGTCCCGTGCGAGCACGACGGAAACGGGTCCGGAGAAAATGAGGGTCCAGCGACGTCGCTCGAGTACAGAAACGAGCGGAAGATCGCGCGGCAGCCATGCGTAGTCCGGCGCCAGCCGGTTCAACAGTTGCATCGCGGTATCCGGCTCGAAATACAGCCTCAGGTGTTCGGCCACGTAGGCGTCCGAGTAGACCGTCTCTCGCCTTCCGTCCAGCGACACGCGCAGACGCGGTGCAAAATGCCAGATCGCATATTGACCCCAGTTGAACCAGACGAGCAGTCGGCCCTGCAGCCCGTTCTGGGCGATGAAGGCGCCGGAGTCCCGTTCGGGCATCCACGGGCCGTCCAGTCTGATGCAACTGAGCTGCGCGCGGAGACTCCACGACAGCACGATACCTGCGGCAATCGCTGCGCCTGCGATGATTCGTGCGCGCCGCGTCCAAAGGGGCAGCGCGGTCTGCACCGTCGGCCGGGGCGCCGCACCGATCCGACCGCCGAGCAGCATGACGACGCTCAGCATGAAGAACACATCGAGCCGGTTCACACGAACCGTGGCGACACCCAACGCCACAACGATCACGACGTGCGCGAAGGGGATTCGTCGCCAGGTACGCGACAACGCGACAATCGCGAGCGCCGCGCTGATGGTCCAAGGCACGATCACCGCGACGCCTGATTCCAGGAGCGGCCGCCAATCGCTGATATTCGGCCGCTGCAGCCCGACCGTCTCGCGCAGGAAGCTCCACATGCCGATGCCGTATGGATTCAGGAGGGTCGCCGGGATTGCGAGCAACGCCGCCGCCGCAGTCGCAGCGCGTGAAGCGTCGATCGGAACGTGTCCGTCCTCTCCGCCGCCGCGTAGAGGAAACGGCGAAATCGCGCCGGCGGTCCAGAGCGCCAGCGTGCCCAGTCCGACGATCCACCCCCCATGCGCATTGACCCAGACTGCAAACAAGACGGGCAGCAGCCAGAGGAGGCGGGACCGTCCGCGCTCCGAAGTTCTGAGAATCCATAGCAACGCGGCGAACAGCACCATCGAAAACATCTGCGGACGCACGACGAACACGCGCGCCCAGATGCCGATGATCAACGCAAACAGCAGAACATCGCGTTCGACGGGAGCGATTCGGTCGTGGCGGATCGTCGCCGCGACGAGAACCACCGTCGCGAGGATCAGCGCCATCTTCAGCGCGATCAGCCCGACCCCGCCCGCGGCCGACCACGCGAGGTGCATCGCGACTTCCGAGAGCCATTCGTGATTGATCCACCGCACATCGCTCGTGAAGGAGTAGAAATCCGTTTGCGGCAGTCCGTTCGATACGATGTCGCCGCCGAAGCGCAGGTGGCCCCAGAGATCGGGGTCCGCCCACGTCCGCGTGAGCCCTGCCAGCAGGCTTCCGAAGACGGCCAGCCGAATGATCTGGATCCCCGCTGCCTCTTCTGTTTTCATTGTGTCAGCGCCTTGCGCGGTTCCGCCCTGTGGATGTCCCCGGGAATCGCTGCCAACGCGGAACCGGGCATAATACCGGTGCAGGGCGCACCATCAAACCAACTCACGACACTCGCCATCGTCCTGATCGCCTGACCAGACGACGCGCCTCCCATGCACACGAGCTTACGCTGTGGGCGTCGATCCTTGCGATCTTCATGTGGGTCGCTGTCGCCGCCGAACTGGCTTCGTCCGGGCCGCTCGGCCGGTATTCGCGGTTCACGAAGGGCAACGATTTCGTCCAGTTCTATGTGGCCGGTGTGCTCGTGCGCACGGGGCAATTCGATGTCCTCGTCGACGACCGGGGGTTCCGACACGCGCAAGCGCCGTATCTCCCCACAGACTCCGTGGCGTCGTTTCCTCCTGTCTACGGACCACAGGTGGGTCTTGCGTTTGCTCCTCTGACGGTTCTCCCGTACTTGACGGCGTACGCGGTCTGGTGCGCGCTCACTGTGCTGCTCATCGGGGTGTCCGTTCGCGTGTTCTGGCGCCATTGTCCGCACCTCCGGTCCTGGCCAGGCCCCGTGGCGGCGCTTACGGCAGCGTTTCCGCCGATGGGTTATCTGATTCTCGACGGACAGATTTCCGCGGTGGCGGTGGGCGCGATCGCCGTCCTGGTTGCCGCACTTCGCCGCGAATCGCGCAGGCTGGCCGGCGTGGCAGTCGGGCTCCTGGGGTACAAGTTGTCGCTCTTCGTGCCGGCCCTCGCGGTCTGCGTGCTGTCCGGCGAGTGGGCAATTTCAGGTGTCGCGCTTACGGTCGCCGTGGTGCAGGTATTCGCAGTCGCGCCGATTATGGGACTGGACGTGGTACACGGGTTCTTCGAAAACACGGCGTCACTCGTGCGAAGCCCCGATAGCGTCGTGATGCGGCCGTATCTGACGGGGTCGTGGCGGACGTTCTGGGCCGCGTTGTTTCCCGGGTTCGCCGCACGATGTGCCTACGGCGTCAGCGCCGCGGCGACGGTGGCGGCGGCGGCGTGGGGATGGCGTCGGACGGAAGATCCCCTCTGTCGTGCGGCCCTGCTTTCCCTGGCCGTCGCGCTCGCCTCGCCACACTTCTTTCTGTACGACTTGGTGATCGTGGCGCCTGCGTTCTTAGCGTCTGCGGCGCTCCTTGTGGACCGGCGGCTACCCGCGCTGCGCGTCTGCGCCTATCTCGCGTTCGTCGTTCCGCTGTCAGCCCCGCTTGCGGCCGTGACGCGGATTCAACCAGTAACGCTGGTGTTGGCCGCATGGTTGACGTTCTTGATTACTGCCGTCGGCCATACCATCTGCTTGCCGCGTGGCCTGCGCTAAGTCACGCGATACTGCTGTCCAGCGGCAGCGGCGATGGGCGTGCGTGCACCAGCGTCAGCCCGATCCCGCGGCTCAATCGAGCTGCTTCTTGCCGCCGGGCCGGAGCCTGCACCAGTCGACCCTGTGAGCCAGTGGCAGGCAAAGTTCGAGACGTGTTGAACCTGCGGACGCGCAGCAACACGCTGCCAGAAGAGCAGGTTGATTGCGAAACAATACAAAAGGATGCCGATGATAAGAGCCCAGCAGCACCAGTTGTCGAGTCGCGGGTCGTGGTCGCAAGTGCGCATCGTAATTGTCGAACGGGCAAATTCGATGCCTCTCTATTTGTGCGGGAACCTGCTGATACGTGGCCAAAACCGCATACGACGCGAGCCAGTATTGATATTGATTTGCACATTCGTAATGTCGATCAGAGCGGGACTTGTTCCATTTGGTACTCGAATGGTGCCTTGGCCAGCGTTTTTGCCCGCACACCGGACTTCAGCCCAGCGAATCTATATGTTCAGGTAGAGGAGGTTCCTGTCCGGTCCAAGCCGAGAACTCCAGGCTAAGAAAGTGGGGTCCAGCTAGAATTATGGTTGGGCTTCGCGGCGACGTAAGTCATTCCCAGGGAAGACTTTTCGCAAAATCCCAGTAATTATGCCGGCTCTGCTGTGGCTCGTGGATTGCGCTATTGCCGGGCATCATGGCCACGTCACGGAGACGGCGTCACCGACGCGAGGTCGCCGCAGCACCGCGGAGCGCTCTCATCGCGTTCCTGGTGCTCGTCGCGGTCCTGGCAGCCGTCGTGTACCTGGCCGTGGGCGATCGGCGACTACCGCCTCCGGAGCCGGTACCGTTGTCGTCTGGCCTGACCCAGCCCGCCGCCGAGCCGGCGCTGAGCGGGGCCCAGAACGGATCAACGCGGCCGATCTTCCGCTATTCGATCATTGACGGCGGAGCGCAGACCGTCTCCGAACTGAAACAGGCCATCGCCGCCGACCCGGTGGTTGCGGCACACTACGCGAATTTCGTCCTGGAGAAGACCTACGTCGAGCGGCTGAACACACCGCGGTTCGCGCACGTCTCCTATCGGCTCGGCGACGCCGTGTACTGGACGCGCAAGCGGGTGTCCCTGCCGCGCGGCGAGCCAGTGCTCACCGACGGGGTCCACATGGCACGGACCCGCTGTGGCAATCAGATTGCGGAGCTTCCGGGAGAAGTATCGCCATTGGAGCCCCCGATCGAAGAAATGGACGTGCCGATCACTCCGGTCCCTCTCGCACTCCTGCCGCACCCAAGTTTCCCAAATCAGCTGCCGAGCGCATTGTTTCCGGGAGCATCGCCGTTTTTGTCTCTCGGGCACTCGTCTCCGCTCGTGGCAGGCGGTGTTCCGGGGATTCCGGGCAGCTTCCCTTCCGGTCTTGAGGCGTCGGCGGACGCACCTCCTGCCGCCGGGCTGACGGGTTTACTCCCCGATCCGGACTTGCCAGCGCCGGCTTTCCCCGGCCTCCCAGGACCGCCCACGGTGCCGCCAGGGACTGTCACGCTGCCCCCTGGGACCACGTTACCGCCGTTGTTTCCGGTGCCCCCAGACGTGCCTCCGGGCGACCTGCCGCCCGGTCACCACATTGACCCGGATCCGCCAGGACCGGAGCAGCCCATACCCGTCCCTGAGCCGGGGTCGGCCGTCTTAGTGATTTCTGGTGGGGTGGTATTGCTGGCGCGCCGCCTGTGGGAAGAGCGGTCGAGGTAACCCATTTCGTGCCACCTGCCCGACTGGCAGCTGGCGTATGTCGAGATGCGGGCTATGGGTAGCGAGGTCTCAGGAAGTGGGAACCGTCGACAATCGCGCCTCCTTTTCGCACACCGGATGCGTGTGCTGAAAGACTTGGGCGCCGGACGTTATGATTCTGACTGTGTAGGGCAGCGAGAACCGATCGAGTACTGACCCGAGCGCCTGGATCAGCGCCGGTGCAAGCGCGTTCTCGTCGTCGGCAGTAAGCGTAGAGATGAAGCGAATATCCATTCCCTCTCCAGAAATCAATGTGCCGTGCAATGACAAAAGTGCAATTTACGTTCCTCAGCAGGCAAGCGCGTGAAATTCGAATACAGGCACTGTAAATTCTTGAAAAACTGTTCCGTCACCATTCGAGCTAAGTCTCCCGCACGGAGGATTTTTTTCGGAGGGGCCGGAGTATTCGTGCAGAACATGTCCTTTCGCCTACAACACGAATCGCTTCCGTTCTCCCTGTTGAGCGCATGATCAAACTTCCGGACCTCGCGTCGCTCGCATTGCTTTCTCCACGCATCGCGCGCTCGGCAACGGTGGCTGTCGCGTGCGCGCGGATCGTCGACGACCTCGCGCGAACGATGCAATTCACGTGTGCGATTGCGGAAAAACACGAGCAATCCTGGGAAGTTGTGTGCGCCGCGCCCAGGCGGTTGAAGTCGGGTGACGATCTCGCGGGTGCTACCGAGATCTCGCTGGGCTCGGCGGGCGGCGTGGAGCGCGTGTTGCGGATTGCCCGGGCCGACGGGGGGCAGTTGTCTGACGCGGCATGGCTCGAAATCCTACAACAGACACTGAGTGATGCTCTGACAGTAGTTGCGTTGCGAGCCGAAGTGGACCAGGCCAGACGAAACAATCTTCGCTGCTATCGCTTCGCCGCGGAGCTCCTGCGCCCGCGAAACCGCGCGTGTCTGTACCGCTTCATCGTCGAAACGATGGCGCGAGCCGTCGGCGCGGGAACGGCCTCCCTCGCCGTGTATAACGCTTCCGAGAACGCGCTATCGGTCGTCGCGACCTACGGGTATCCCACCGTCCTCGTCGAACACGTGAGGGTCAGCCCCGGGGAAGGCGTGCTGGGCCGGGTGTTTGCCACGGGGCGCGCGGAACACGCCAGGACAGCGCCTCCGACGACCCCCGCGATCCGTCAGCGGCGATATCGGGGGGATTCGTACATGGCTGCGCCGCTGAAAGCCGGCGCCGCAGTGCTCGCCGTCATTTCGGTGACCGAGCCGAAGCGCGCGCGCGCGTTTTCGCGAGCCGATCTCGCCACATTGCGGGTGTATGGGATCCCCGCGGCGCTCGCGCTCTCGGGTGAGTCGCTGCGAGACCAGGCCGCGGATCTTGCGCATCTTGCCACCGTCGATGCGTTGACGGGCATCTCGAACCGGCGTCACTTCGACAAGCGGCTCACTGAAGAGATCCAGCGGTCGCGCAGGGAGCATGGCGAGCTCGCGCTGCTGATGATTGACATCGACGATTTCAAGGCGCTGAACGACGCGCGCGGTCATCAAAGCGGTGACGCCGTGCTGCGCGACGTCGCCGATATCCTCCGGCGGTCGATCCGATCCTTCGACGTCTGCGCGCGGTACGGCGGCGAAGAGTTCGCGATCCTGATGCCCGGGGCGAGCGCCTCCACCGCGTATCAAATCGCGGAACGCATCCGCCGACACACGGAATCCCATTTCATCGACAATTGGCGCTACGCGTCCGGGGTACGGCCGACCCTGAGCGTCGGCGTCGCCAACGCGTCCGAGGACACGTCCGGCGGGACACTGGTGGCGATGGCAGATGCTGCGCTGTTGTGGGCGAAGGGAGAGGGGAAGAACGTCGTGAAGCTCTATGTGGACATGCCGACCAAGTCGGGGTCCGGCTAGGATGCCTCTCTCGCCGGTGTCGGCGATTCGAGGAGTTCCAGCAGCTGCGCGGCCGTAATCGGTTTCAAGACGTAGAGCGCCTGAATACGTTCTGCTTCGGCGCGGAGGACGGGGTCATCGAACCCCGAGTAGACGATCAGCTTCGTTTCCGGCTGCAAATCGCGCGCGATGACCGCCAATTGGATACCGTTGAACGCGCCGAGCCGAACGTCGGTCAGCAGCCCGGCGAACCGCTGGGCACGGAGTGCCTGGCGTCCCTCTTCGAAGGTGGAGCAGGCCACGACGGGGCGGCCTGCTTCCCGGAAGGCTCGGACGATCGCGTCCAGCAGTGGCACTTCGTCTTCAACGATGAGGATCGGAAGACGCTGCGTTTCGTGCATGTAACGGCGTCAGCATACATCAAATCGGCCCCGGGTCACCGTCTTCCGGTTGACTAGGCACGGGGCCTGCCTTACAGTGAATGGCCCACGTGAAAACACCATCCGTTGAACTCGTCGGCACCAGCCCCGCCGTCGAGGCGTTGCGTCGCGCGATACGCGATGCGGCCCGTTGCGACGCCAAAGTACTCCTCACCGGCGAGAGCGGCGTCGGCAAAGAGGTCGCGGCCAATCTGATCCACGCGGGCAGCTCCCGCTGTCACGCGCGCCTCGTGACCGTCAACTGTGCCGCGATCGCGGAAACGCTTCTCGAAACCGAGTTGTTCGGCCACGTCCGCGGCAGCTTCACGGGAGCCTTTCGCGATCGCCCGGGTCTGTTCGAGCTCGCGCATCGCGGGACGGTCTTCATCGACGAGATCGGCGAGACGAGTCCGCGCATGCAAGGGATGCTGCTGCGCTTTCTCGAAAGCGGAGAAGTGCAGCGCGTCGGATCCGACAGGCCGCATACGGTGGTGAACGTCCGCGTGATTGCGGCGACCAATCGCGTTCTCGCCGACAGCGTCGCGAGCGGCGCGTTTCGCGAGGACCTGTATTACAGGCTGAACGTCATTCGCATTGTCGTCCCGCCACTGCGCGAGCGGCGGGACGACATCCCGGCCCTGCTGCAGCACTTCCTGCGGCAGTTCACGGCGATGAAGCAGGTGAGAGTACCGACGCTGTCGACGCGCGCGCTCACCGCGTTGTGCGACTACCATTGGCCCGGGAACATCCGCGAGCTGAAAAATCTGATCGAGCGTCTCGTGGCGCGCGGCATCGACGGCGAGATCGCGCTCGAGGACCTGCCGCCGGAGATCAACAAGGATGCAGTGGCGCCGGCGCCGGCGCCCGTTGCCGCCGTGCCCGCCGGATCGCCGCTCGCCCACACGCTGTACGAGCGAGTCGTGATCCGCCACGAGGATTTCTGGGAATGCATTCACGCGACATTCATGTCACGGGACATGACCCGGGCCGATCTTCGCGCGATCGTGGAGCGCGGCCTTACCGCAACCGGCGGCAACTACCGTCTGCTCGTTGAGCTCTTCGGAATGCCAGCGTCGGATTACAAGCGCTTTCTCAGCTTCCTTCGCAAGTACGAGTGTCACGTCCCGTTCCAGCAGTTCCGCACCTCCGTTGGGTCGAAGCTCTCACCGGACCAGCGGCCGCGCGGCCCGGCGCTTCGGCTGCCGGCGTAACGATCACACGTATCCTTGCCGCCGCAAGAACGTCAGGATCTGCCCGGCCGCTTCGTCTGCCGACGTGAGCGACGCGTCGATGACGAGGGCGGCGTCTGTTGGAGGTTCGAACGGATCGGAAATACCCGTGAAGTGCTGGATTTGGTCCGCGCGTGCCTTGGCGTACAGCCCTTTTCGGTCGCGTTGTTCACACACTTCGAGAGGCGTGGAGACGTAGACCAGCACGAATCCACCGTACGCCTCCACCATATGCCGGACGTCGCGGCGCACCTCTTGATACGGCGCGATGGGCGCGCAGATCGCGACGCCGCCGTGCTTGGTGATCTCCGAGGCCACGTAGCCGATTCGGCGGATATTAAGGTCCCGGTGCTCTTTCGAGAATCCCAGCTCGGACGAGAGGTGTTTCCGCACGGCGTCTCCATCGAGCAGCGACACCGTCCGATTTCCCGCTTCCATCAGCTTCACGAGGAGCGCGTTCGCGATCGTCGACTTTCCGGATCCCGACAGACCGGTGAAAAACACCGTAACTCCGCGCGGCGCGCGGTGCCCCTCGGCCGTCCGGTCGCGCGCCGCGAGCGCCACCGCGGAAGGTTGCTCGGGAAGGGGAACGAGTTCGATCCCTATCTCCCATGCGAGCTTCCGCGACTGCTCGGGGATCTCCCCCGACGATAGCAGGTGCGTGCAGCCGAAGTTCCTGGCGACGAGAGCGCGAAGCACGACCGCGCGCGCGCCCGTCGCCTCGATGGGTAGCGGCAGGATCATGAACAGCGCACGGACGGACGCGGCGGCGCGGATCGCCTCGTCGAATCCGCGTACGTGTTCGAAGTAGGCCGGGTCGTCCGGCCCGGTGGCTCCGGTCACCAGTTGCACCAGCAGCGGCATATCCAGAGCGCGGGCTTGATCGAAGACGGGCGCGAGCACGTCGGGAGGTGCGGGATAGAGCGCGTGAAACGCAGCCGCCCTCGACCAGCCGGACTTCGTGAGCTCCTGGTGCACCTGCGCCGGGGTTCGCCTGAACCGATCGAAATCGGGATGCGCCGGGGGCTGTATCCCTTCGACCGCACCGCCGAGGTGACGCCGCCCGGCGCCGTCGGACCACACCTCGGCGACGGTGAGCGCGGCCAGCATCACACCTTCACGGTCGCGCAGCGCGATCCGATCGCTCTCGTGGAACTGCTGCGCGCCTGCCGGCGCGAGATCGAGCGTGACCGGCGTCGGCCAGATCGAATCATCCGGCAGCCGCGCCTGCTCGACGACCGAGGTGTATTCGGCCTTCGTCATGAATCCGCGAAGCGGCGCGAATGCGCCGTTCAGGATCAGTTCGAGATCACACAGTTGCCGCGGTGTGAGGTCGATCGACGGCCAGGCGCGCGAGTCGGCACGGAGCGCCGCGGCGCGCTCGGGGCTGACGTAGAGGTTCGAGGGCACGAGGCAAGTTTACGCGCGCAGTCCGTTTTGGGTTTTAGGTTTTGCGTTTTTCGTTCGCGTTTGCAGGTTTTCGTTACCCGTTGGTTCGACGTTGTTCGTTTTCGGTTCGACTGCACTACGCTAGCTCCAATGGGGAACGTAAAACCGAAAACCTCGAACTCCAACGTAAAACCAACACCTAAAACGAAAAACCGATAAAGATGCTGCTGATCACCTCCCCTCGCTTCGAGGAACACGTCACGCCGCCGGGCCACCCCGAGCGCATGGAGCGCGCGCACGTGTTCGACACGGCTGCCCACCGTTGGGCCATTCGCGGCGGAGCGACGGCGGCGCCGCGTGCGGCCACCCGCGAGGAGTTGCAGCGGGTGCACGACGACGGCTACCTCGATGAGATTCGTGCGACGGCGGGCCGTGCCGTGATGCTCGATCCCGACACTTATACGTCACCCGAGTCCGTCGAGATTGCCGCGCAGGCGGCTGGAGCGATCGTGCAGGCGGCCGAGCACGCGCTCGAAGCAGGGGATCCGGCGTTCGCGCTCGTGCGACCGCCAGGCCATCACGCCGAACGCGATCGCGCGATGGGCTTCTGCCTGTACAACAACGTGGCGGTGGCGGCGGCGCACGCGCTCACACGGGGGCTCGAACGCGTCGCCGTCATCGACATCGACGTTCACCACGGCAACGGCACGCAGTGGATGTTCTATGACGATCCCCGCGTGTTGTACATGTCATCGCACCAGTATCCGTTCTACCCTGGCACGGGCAGCGCAGACGAAACGGGTACCGGCGACGGCGCGGGATTTACCGTCAATGTGCCGCTCGAGATGGGCGCCACCGATGCGGACTACCTGCTCGTCTACCGTGCTGTCGTCGTCCCGATACTCTCGGAGTTCTCGCCGCAGCTCGTGCTCGTGTCGGCCGGCTACGACGCGCACGAGCGGGATCCGCTTGCGTCGATGCGCGTGACGACAGCGGGATACGCGGGGATCGTGTGGCAGTTGATGAAGGCGGCCGGCAGCACGCCAATCGCGTTTGTGACCGAAGGCGGGTACGATCTCGGCGCGCTCGCCGAATGCCTCGACGCGTCGTTTGCCGCAATCGACGGCGTCGAGCCGAGAGCAGTCGCCGCTTCGACCTCGACGCGCGGCGATCGCGCGATCGATGCGGTCCGCGCGGCCCAGGCGCCGTTCTGGCGTGCGATATAATTCATGGATCGTGCCGGACTACAAGCCCCAGACGATCGAGACGAAATGGCAGGACCGCTGGCGCGACAGCCGCGCGTTTGAAGTCACCGAAGATCCGTCCAGGCCCAAGTTCTATTGCCTCGAGATGTTCGCGTACCCGTCGGGTCACGCGCACGTCGGCCACGTCCGCAATTACATGATCGGCGACGTCGTCGCGCGCATGAAGCGGATGCGAGGCTTCAACGTCCTCCATCCCTTCGGGTGGGACGCGTTCGGTTTGCCCGCCGAGAACGCCGCCATCAAGAACGGCACGCACCCCGAAACCTGGACGCTCGAGAACATCGCGCACATGAAGGGGCAGCTGCAGCGCATCGGCATCAGCTACGCCTGGGAGCGTGAGATCGCGACCTGCCTGCCCGAGTACTACCGCTGGAACCAGTGGGTGTTCCTGAAAATGCTCGAGCGCGACCTCGCGTATCGTCGCCGCTCGGCCGTGAACTGGTGCCCCAGCTGCCAGACCGTGCTGGCCAACGAGCAGGTCGTCGACGGCGCGTGCTGGCGCTGCGGCACGACGGTGACGACCCGCGAGCTCGAGCAATGGTTTTTCCGGATCACGCAATACGCGGACGAACTGCTCGACGCGACCGAGACGCTGAAGGACTGGCCCGACAAGGTTCTGACGATGCAGCAGAACTGGATCGGGCGATCCGAAGGGGCCCGGGTCCGCTTCGCGCTGGCCGGGCCCGCATCGCGGGTCGCGGTTGGCGATTCGCGATTCGAACAAGCGGATGCGAATCGCGAACCGCGAACGGATCGCGAACTTCCGAATCGCCAATCGCGAATGGCGAAGCGCGACAGCGAAGCCGCGATCGACGTCTTCACCACACGTATCGACACCATCTACGGCGCCAACTTCCTGTTGCTCGCGCCCGAGCATCCGCTCGTCCAGCAGTGGAGCAGCGAATCGGACGCCGACGACTTCCGGCGCAACCTGCGGCGTTTCCAGGCGCAGGACCGCACCGCGCGGCTGACCGGCGAGATCGAGAAGGAAGGCTTCGACACCGGACGTGCCGCGATCAACCCCTTCACCGGAAAGCCGGTGCCGATCTGGGTCGCGAATTTCGTCCTCGTCGAATACGGGACCGGCGCGGTAATGGG
>JBKPTT010000109.1:0-13765 GCA_046735635.1 Acidobacteriota bacterium
GTTCTGCAAAATCATCGAGGGTCAGATTCCCGGGACGATCGTCCACTCGGGCGATCGCGTTGTCGCGGTCAAGGACATAAACCCGCAGGCGCCTACGCACGTTCTCGTTCTTCCGCGGCGGCATATCGCGACCCTCGACGATCTGACCGAAACAGATGACGGGTTGGTTGGGGAGTTGGTGCGTACCGCGGCGACGATCGCCCGGCAGAACGGCCACGCAGAAGCTGGTTACCGAACCGTCTTCAACTGCAACGCGGATGCTGGGCAGACGGTCTTCCACATTCATCTGCACCTGCTCGGCGGCCGGAAGATGACGTGGCCGCCTGGCTAGTCCCGGACCCCGCCGCGCCCACCTGCGAGGGTCAACACTGCGACCCTCGGGATGCCCTGCAGATCGTTGCGGACGCGGGCGACGTGCCAGCCGGAGTCGGTTGCCGCGGCCCGAACGCCCGCTTCCTG
This sequence comes from Acidobacteriota bacterium, assembly GCA_046735635.1. GTDB lineage: Bacteria > Acidobacteriota > Vicinamibacteria > Vicinamibacterales > 2-12-FULL-66-21 > JALZOC01. The sequence continues at coordinate 460 of JBKPTT010000109.1, forward strand.
ACCGAACCCGAACTCCGCGATCAACCGGCCGTCTTCCGCAAGACACGATGTCGCAGCTGAGAACAACCGCCTGATGACCGCAAGCCCGTCGCCCCCGGCGTACAACGCGCTCGCGGGCTCGTACTGCGCGACCTCTGGTTGAAGCGTATGCACGTCGCCAGTGGGCACGTATGGTGGGTTCGACACGATGAGCTGTGCGTGGCCCTCGATGCCGGCGAGCAGGTCGCACTCGACGAAGGACACGCGGCCGCTGACCTGGTGTCGATGCGCGTTGCGTTCGGCCACCCGGAGCGCGGCCGGGGAGATGTCGGTCGCGATGACTCGCGCCGACGGAAACTCGACGGCGAGCGCCACGGCCAGGCATCCGCTTCCGGTTCCGACATCGATGACGCGGTGCGTGAGCGAGCGCGGCGCGACCGCCAGAGCCTCCTCGACGATCAGCTCGGTCTCGGGCCGAGGAATGAGCACGTCGCGCGTGACCTCGATGTCGAGTCCCCAGAACTCGCGGTGGCCGACGATATAGGCCGTGGGTTCGCGCGCCGCACGCCGGGCCACGAGTGGCGCGAACAGGCGATCGAAGGCCGACGGTAGGGGGGCGCGGCTGCGAATCAGCAGCGTAGCCCGATCGCACTCCAAAACATGGCGTGCCAGCAGCTCGGCATCGAGTGCCGCTTCCTCCCGCGAGATTCCCGCGCCGACGAGCAGCTCTCGTGCCTCCGTGAGCCGCTCGTGCAGCGACGCCATCAGCCGGTTGGTTCGGCGGCCGTGACTTCCTTCAGCTTTTCGGCGTTGAAGTACGTGGTGGCCGCGTCGAGGAGCTCGTCGAGATCGCCGTCGAGCGCCGCGGTGAGCTGGTGCATCGTGTGGCCGATGCGGTGATCCGTAATCCGGTTCTCCCGGAAGTTGTACGTTCGGATCTTCTCGGAGCGCTCCCCGGTGCCGACCTGCGTCCGCCGGTCTTTCGCGATCGCGTCCTGCTGCTTGCGCATCTCGATCTCGTAGAGGCGCGAGAGCAGCACCTTCATCGCTTTCGCCCGGTTCTTGATCTGCGACTTTTCGTCCTGCTGCGACACGACGAGGCCGGTCGGAATATGCGTAATCCGGACGGCGGAATACGTGGTGTTGACGCTCTGCCCGCCGGGACCGCTCGAGCAGAACGTGTCGATCCGCAGATCCTTCGCGTCGACCTGGACGTCGACTTCCTCCGCCTCAGGAAGGACCGCCACCGTCGCAGTCGACGTGTGGATCCGCCCGCTTGCTTCGGTCACCGGCACGCGCTGCACCCGGTGCACGCCGCTCTCGTACTTCAGCCGGCTGTAGACGTTCCGTCCTTCGATGAGCGCGATGACTTCCTTGATTCCGCCGCCTTCGGTCACGCTCTCGTTCAGCACCTCAAGCCGCCAGCGCTGCCGCTCGGCATACCGCGAATACATGCGGAAGAGGTCGGAGGCAAACAGCGCCGCCTCGTCGCCGCCTGTCCCTGCCCGGATTTCCAGCACGACGTTTTTGGCATCGTTCGGGTCCTTCGGGACGAGCAGCACCTTGATTTCCGCGAGCAGTTGATCCCGTTTGGCTTCGAGCGCGCCGAGCTCCTTCTGCGCGAGCTCGCGCATGTCCGGATCCTCGACCAATTCCTCGGTCGACGTGATTTCCGCAACGACGCGCTTGTATTCGCGGAAGTGCTCGACGAGCGGCTGGATTTCCGCGAGGGTCTTGGAGTGTGCGCGAAACTTGACTGAGTCGGCCTGCACCGCAGGTTCGGCCATCTCGGCCATCAGCTTGTCGTACTGCGCCTCCACGGCGCCGAGTTTGTCGAACATATTCTAATCGGGTTCGCACTTCGCGGGTCGCGGGTCGCGGGTTCGCGATTCGCCTTCGCGGTCGCTCAGCCTCCCGATACCGGCGGAAGAAAGGCGACTTCGTCGCCGTCGGCGAGCGAGGCCGTCATGCGGGCGTAATCCTGGTTCACGGCACAGGAAACCGCCTTGCTGTAGTCGTCGAACCCTGGAAACTCGTCGACGAGCGCGTCCCACGCCGTGCGTGCCGTGGCGCCGTCGGGCAGCTCGCGTCGGAGCTCTCCCTTGCCCGCCATTTCGCGAAGCCGCGCGAACAACCGAATCGTTACGAGCATTGTGCGAACGCCATGCGACGGACCTCGTCGTCCATCGGGTCGGCCGTGGCCCCCTCGATCCAGACGTCGCCTCCCTCGAAGTGCTCGTGCTTCCAAATCGGGCAGATCTGCTTGATGCGCTCGATCGCGTAGCGACAGCCCGCAAACGCTTCCGGACGGTGCGGCGACGCGACGGCAATCACCACGCTGGCATCGCCGATGTCGAGGCGGCCGACGCGATGGTGGATTGCAAGGGCGATCGACGGCCAGCGCTCACCGGCCTCTTCATCGATTCGCACGAACGACTTGATGGCGAGCGGCTCGTAGGCCTCGTACTCGAGCCAGAGCACGCGCCGGCCCGCATGTTCGTCGCGTACGATTCCCGTGAACGTCGCAATCGCGCCGCAGTCGGCCGACGCGACGATCCTGGCCACCGCGGTCGCGTCGAGCGGATCGGTGGTCACGCGGAACCTCTGGTCGGACATTCATGTCAGTATACCGCGCGCCAGAAGTGGTTCAGCGGACCGTGCCCCGTACCGAGGCCGGGTGCATGCCGTATGGCTCCCTCGAGATACTCGCGGGCGCGTTCGATCGCCTCGCGATCGGACAGCCCGCGCGCGAGGTTCGCCGCGATCGCGGACGATAACGTGCATCCGGTCCCGTGCGTGTGTCGCGTTGCCAGACGAGGTCCCCGGATCTCGAACGACGCCGCCGCGCTGGCGCAGACGTCAACGGATTCCGGGCCGGCGGCGTGTCCGCCTTTCAGCAGTACGACGCGCGGTCCGAGCCGCAGGATTCGCGCCGCGGCCTCGTGCATGTCCGCGAGCGACTCGATCGACATGCCGGCAAGCGTCTCGGCCTCCGGGATGTTGGGGGTCACGACGTGGGCGAGCGGCAGGAGCTCGGAGACGAGTGTCGCAACGGCCTCGTCCCGCAGCAACCGGTCGCCGCTCTTGGCAGTCATCACGGGATCCACGACGACCTGCGGCAAATCGAGATCGCGGATGGCGGCGGCGACCGCCTCGGCGATGGCTGCAGTCGCAAGCATCCCGACCTTCACCGCATCCACGCCGATGTCCGACGCGACTGCCTCAATCTGCGCGGTCACGAGATCGGCCTCGAGCGGCTGCCAGCACGTGACGCCGACCGTGTTCTGCGCGGTCACCGCCGTGATCGCGGACGTTCCGTAGACGCCGTGAGCCGCGAATGTTTTCAGATCCGCCTGAATCCCGGCGCCCGCGCCGGAGTCGCTCCCAGCAATCGTCAGGGCTCGTCGCATGCTCCGGTCACGTCCACCTTCAGGCCGGCTTCCCTCAATACGGTCGTGCCAGCCTTCAGGCTGGCTCCATCACCATAGTACAATCCCGCGACATGACGTTTCTCGCTACCTATGCTGCTGGCCGGGACCTGCGCGCGGCTATTCGCGTCGCGAGTGTTCTCCTGTTCACCGGGCTGACCGCCGCGGCCGCGCAAATCACCATTCCGCTGCCATTCACGCCGGTGCCCTTCACACTTCAGCCGATGGTCGTGCTCCTCGGCGGCGCCGTAATGGGCGCACGTCTCGGCATGTCGGCGCAGGTGCTGTACCTGGCAGCGGGAATCGCGGGGCTGCCAGTGTTCGCCGCGTCGCCCGTGCTGCCGCAGGGCGCGCTGCGCCTGCTCGGTCCGACTGGCGGCTACCTCATGAGCTATCCGTTTGCGGCGTTCGTGACCGGCTGGCTCGCCGAGCGCGGATGGGATCGCCGGTACGTCACGTCGATCGTCGCGATGGCGTGTGGGTTGGCAGTCGTGTTCTCGTTGGGACTGATCTGGCTGGCCTTCGTCGCAAAGCCCGCCGCGGGCTTCAGCGCCGCGCTTCGGACCGGCCTCTACCCGTTTCTTGCGGCCGACCTGTTGAAGCTGTTCATCGCCGCCGCGGTGATGCCCGCGATCTGGCGGCTTGTCGGACATCGAGACTCGGCCGATTAGGAGCTTCGCTCGAATATCAGCAGATACTGATATTTCAGAAACGTCTCGCGTGATCGGAGCCGCAGCCCTGCGGCTTCGGCGTCTGCGATAACGCGCTCCGGGTCGACCCGCTCGTCCATTGCGGGCCCCGGGCCTCCTCCCTCCTTTGTGAAGTTCACGATTCCAATCCGGCCCGACGGCTTCAGTGACAGCGCGACGTTGCGCAGGAGCGCGACCGGCTGTTCCATCTCGTGGTACGCGTCGACGACGAGGACGGCATCGACCGGCGCGGGAAGGCGCGGATCGCTTGCCGTACCGAGGATGGTATGCACGTTCTTGATTCCGAGGCTCTCGACGCGGATGTTGATCGCCTGGATCATCGGCCGCTGCACGTCTTCGGCGAACACCTTCCCGTTTGGGCCGACGCGGCTCGCGAGCCGAATGGTGAACCAGCCGCTGCCCGCCCCCAGATCAACGACGTAACTTCCGTCGCCGATTCCGAGCGCGTCCATGATCCTGGTCGGCTGCTGCCACTCCTCGCGATCGGGTGGTTCCAGTTCCCCGAGGTCCTCCGGGCGAAAGAGCCGCGCGTGCTGCGCGATGACGCTTCGCGGAATCAGCGCCGCGAGGGTGAGCGCCAGAACGAGTGTTCCCGCCGTTGTTTGTGTGCGCATGCGCGTGTCCTGGAACTCCTGGCGACGTCATGGCTTCGACCGCGAGAATTTCGTCGAGCTGTGCATCTGAAAGCAGCTTGCGCTCGCGCACCAGCTCGCGGATGGACTTTCCCGTCGCCACCGACGCCTTTGCTATTTCCGCCGTCGCCGCGTAGCCGATGTACGGACTGAGCGCCGTGGCCAGCGCCGTGCTCCTGTCGAGCAGCTCCCGGCAGCGTCGCTCGTCGGCGCGAGTTCCCGCTACCGCGCGATCCTGAAGGACGCGCATCGCGTTGGTGATGATGCGTGTGGCATGGATCGCGTTCCAGGCAATCACCGGCATCATGACGTTCAGCTCGAGCTGCCCGCCTTCGGCCGCCGCCATGACGGCAGTGTCGCAGCCGATCACCTGGTAGCACACCTGGTTCACCATCTCGGGCACGGAGGGATTCACCTTCCCCGGCATAATCGACGAACCCGGCTGCACTGGTGGAAGCTGGATCTCGGCGAGGCCAGCGCGTGGTCCCATGCTGAGCAGCCGCAGGTCCGACGCCACCTTTCCGACCTCCACAGCGAGGCGACGGAGCGCACCCGTGACGGCGAGCACGTCCCCCATGCTCTGCGTCACGCGGAACCGATTTGCGGCTGGACGCACGCTCGCGCCGCTGTAGCGCGCGAGGTTCGCAACCGCCCGTTCGGTGTAATCGTCTCCCGCGTTCAATCCCGTGCCGACGGCGGTCGCCCCGAGATTGAGCTCGAGCAGTTGTTCCGCCGCGCGTTCGACGTCGGCCGCGCCGTGCGCGACGTTTGCCGCGAATCCGCTGAACTCCTGGCCAAGCGTGATCGGTACTGCGTCCTGGAGATGCGTACGTCCGGTCTTCAGCACACCCGCGAACTCGCGCGATTTTGCTTCGAGGCCGTCCGCCAGGTGCCGCGCGGCGTCGTCGAGCGCCGGCAGCATCGCGACGAGCGCCAGCCTCGTCGCCGTCGGGAACACGTCGTTGGTCGACTGTCCCATGTTGACGTGGTCGTTCGGGTGCACCCGCGTGTACTCGCCCCGCCCGCCGCCCAGCAGCTCGGCGGCGCGATTGGCGAGCACCTCGTTCGTGTTCATGTTGTGGGACGTTCCCGCGCCCGCCTGATAAACGTCCACGACGAACTGATCGCGCAGCTTGCCGGCGAGGATTTCATCGGCGGCTCGCACAATGGCACCCGCGATCTCGCCGGGCAGGCGATCGAGATCGCGATTGGCCTCGGCGGCGGCCTTCTTGATCTGGACGGTCGCGACGACGAGCTCGGGCGGCGCGGTGAGGCCGCTGATTGGAAAGTTCTCGACAGCGCGCTGAGTTTGCGCCCCGTAGTACGCGGAGGCGGGCACACGTACCTCGCCGAGAGGATCGCGCTCGACGCGAAAGTTCATCCTACCCGCGGATTATACTGCTCGCATGCTTCCTCAATTCCTCGACAGCATGGTCCAACTCATCACGAGGACCTCGACCGATCTGCCGCCGGACGTGCGTGCGGCAATGCGGCTGGCCGTGAGGAGCGAGGATCCGGCTACGCGCGGGGGACAGGCGCTCACGATCATCGCCCAGAACATCGATCAGGCTGCGGCGTGCGACGGTCCGATTTGTCAGGACACGGGCATGCCGACCTTTGAAGTGAAGGTGCCGATCGGCGCCAATCAGATCAGCCTGCGCGAGCAGATCCGGGACGCGGTCGCCGAAGCCACAAAGCGGGGCAAGCTGCGCCCCAATTCGGTGGACTCGATCACCGGCGAGAACTCGGGCAACAACCTCGGTCCCGGCACGCCGATCGTTCATTTCGAGCAATGGGAACGCGACGACATCGAGGTGAAATTGATTCTGAAGGGCGGCGGCTGCGAGAACACGAACGCCCAATACTCGCTGCCTGCCGACCTCGATCACCTGGGGCGCGCGGACCGCACGCTCGAAGGCGTACGGAAATGCATCCTGCACGCGGTGTGGAGCGCGCAAGGGAAGGGTTGCAGTCCCGGCGCGGTCGGCGTGTGCGTCGGCGGTGACCGGACGTCGGGCTACCTGCACGCAAAAGAACAGCTGTTCCGGACACTCGACGACACGAACACGGACCCGCGCCTCGCCCGGCTCGAACACGAGATCATGGAGGAAGCGAACACGCTCGCGGTTGGACCGATGGGCTTCAGCGGCAAGACGTCACTCATCGGCTGCAAGATCGGCGCGCTGAACCGGCTGCCCGCCAGCTTTTTCGTGTCCATCGCGTACGACTGCTGGGCGTTCCGCCGCCTCGGTGTCACGGTCGATGCAGCAACGGGAGCCATCACGCGGTGGCTCTATCGTGAGGGCACCCAACCATCGCAGCCGATGCTGTCGCCGGAACTCGTCGCGGCCGGCTTCCCGCGCACCGGCCGAGAGGTCGCGCTCGAGGCGCCGATTACGGAAGAACAGATTCGTTCGCTGAAGGTCGGCGACGTCGTTCTGATATCGGGCCGCGTATTCACCGGACGTGACGCCGTTCACGCGCACCTGATGAAGCACGAGCCTCCCGTCGACCTCCGCGGCGCCGTGCTCTACCACTGCGGGCCGGTTGTCGTGAAAGACCCCGATGACAACTGGACGGTCACCGCCGCCGGCCCTACGACGAGCATCCGCGAAGAGCCGTATCAGGCTGAGATCCTGGAACGCTATGGCGTGCGGGCGGTGATGGGGAAGGGCGGCATGGGTGCGAGGACGCTTGCCGGGTTGAAGCAGTCCGGGGCGGTCTACCTGAACGCGATCGGCGGGGCCGCGCAGTTTTATGCGCGCTGCATAGAGCGAGTCGCTGGCGTGTCGCTCATGGAATTCGGCACCCCCGAAGCGATGTGGCACCTCGAGGTCCGTGACCTGCCTGCAATCGTGACGATGGACTCGCATGGCAACAGCCTGCATAAGGAGGTCGAACAGAAGTCCGGAGAAGTACTGGAGACATTGAGAGGGTAGCTCGCTCCTCCGCGCACTCAAATTGCAACGCCACTCCAGCACGACGCGCGTTTCGCTCATAAACAGCGGATTTCTGCCGGTACTTCGGCGCATCCGTGCCGACATTCCGGCGGCTGGGGGCGGCGATGGAGGATCGGATTGCCCGGCTCGAGGCCGCCGTGGGCGCCCTCAGACTGCGTGTGGCGGATCTGGAGGAACGCCTCGCGCACGGGGAGTACACCGCGTCGGCCCAGGGTGCGGAGCCGTTCCGCGATCCGCTGACCGCTGCTGCCGAAATCAGCTCTCGTTCGTTCCAGCATTGGCTTGCGCTCGCCGGCCGCACCCTCGTCGTGCTCGGCGGCGCGTACCTCCTTCGCGCCATCACCGAATCACGCGTCGTCGCTCCGGAAGTTGGAGTCGCCCTGGGCCTGGTCTACGGTGCCCCCTGGCTGCTGCTCGCGTCGCGCGCGGAGGGCCGCGGCGCACATCTCGATGCGTTGTGTCACGCGTTGGCCACCGCCCTGATTGGGTACCCGCTCGTTTGGGAGGCGACCGTGCGATTCCACGTGCTCACGCCTCCGCAAAGCGCTGGCCTCGTCGCGGCGCTGACGGGTGCGGCGCTCGTCTTGTCGTCGCGGCGACAACTTCAGAGCCTGGCATGGGTGGTAACGTTTGGCGCCCTTGGGTCTGCGATTGGTCTGGCCGCGGCGACCTCTTCGTGGGTTCCGTACACGCTCGTGTCGATAGGGGTCGGCCTTGCGACGCTCTGGCTCGGCTATCTGCACGGATGGAACGAGCTCCGGTGGTTGCCGGCGCTCGCGGCCAACTTCATGCTGTTCATCGCCACCGGGCGTGCGGCCGTGCATGGAGGCGCCGGCAGCGTCCTCTGGCTGCAGGGCCTGATGCTCGTCGGGTATCTGGGGAGCTTCGCCGCGAGAACAGCATTTCGATCGAATCATCTCGTCCCGTTCGAGGTCGCGCAGTCGGCCGGCGTGCTCGCAGTCGGTTACGGCGGCCTCGTGTACCTGCTGTTTGACTCGTCTCATGGCCTGGAAATGCTTTCGGCAGCGTCTCTCATCGCAGCGGTCACGACATACGCCTCCGCATTTGGATTCAGCGAGCGCCACCGCGCGCCCGCAAGCTTCGTGTTCCACTCGATGGTCGGCTTCTTCTTCACGCTTGCCGGGCTGATGGTCGGATTGGGAGCCGCGGTCGCCTCGATCGTGTGTGCGGTCCTTGCGATGGTCGCGCTCGGCCTCGCGCGTCAGCATCATCGGCTGACGCTGATGCTGCACGCGGCGCTGTATGCTCTCGCAGCGTGCATCGTCTCGGGATTGCTCATGAACGCAACGATTGCGATGACGGCACCCGGCGTCGCCGGTGTCGTACGCCCTGGAGTGTTTCCGCTTGCAGCGTTTGCCGCCGTGCTCGCAGTCGCTGCGCTGCCCCTCAAGGACACGCGGGAAAGGTGGCCGTATGTGGTTTCAGTCGCCCGTTTGATCGTTTCGACGGTCGCGATCGTGAGCGTCGTCGGGATCCTCGTTGCGGCGCTCCTCGAGTTGATGCCGGTCGCGATCGACCCTTCTCAGCTCTCGACGATTCGGACAATCGTACTGGTCATCGCGGCGCTCGCCGTGGCGGCGGCTGGCCGGCGTCCGGGCGGCCGCGAAGCCGCATGGCTCGCGTATCCGCTGTTGTTCCTCGCGGGACTCAAACTCGTGTTCGTCGATTTTATAGGCGGCCGTCCGACGACGCTGTTCGCCGCATTGGCGGTGTACGGGGCGGCGCTGATCGTCGCGCCAAGACTCCTGCGGCGGGAACCCATTCAGCGCGAAGACGCGTCGGTGGACGCGGTCCTCGCGCCGATCACTTCAGTGCCTCGGCGAACAGCCGCTCGATGATCTGCGGCGCGGCGCCGGCGTCCTTCACATGGATTCGCACCGTTCGGCGCTCGTGCGCCTCGAGCGTCTGTGTATCTCCGAGCGCCTGCGCGCGCTTCAGAACCGAGAACGTATAGCCTGCCTCCGGAATCGGCGTCTGCGTCGCATCGTCTGCCGTAATGACGAAAGCCACGGCCGTGTTGGGACCTCCCTTGTGATACTGCCCGGTGGAATGCAGATAGCGCGGTCCCACGCCAAAGGTACTCGCGACACGCTTGCGCGATCGAATCGCGTCGCGGACGTCGAGAATTGCCGACTGCACGTCGCTTTCTGCCGGCAGGTACGAGAGGAATGCCACGTAGTTCCCGGGGCGCAGGGATTCGATCGCGTTCCGGACGACGGTTGCGGGTGAGGCGCCCGTGAAGGCGTTGCTGAAGACGGACACGGACGGGTCGTCCGCTGCTGGCGCAGGCTCAGCGAGCTTGCGATCCGAGGCATAGGCGCCAAGGAGCGCCTTCGTCTTCTCTTTTGCTTCCGAGACGTTCGGCTCGTCGAACGGGTTGATGCCCAACACGGCGCCCGCGACGGCAGTGGCGAACTCCCATCGAAAGAACTCCGCGCCGAGGCCATCGATCCGCGTTCGCAGGTGCAGCACCGGATGACCTGCCGATTCGAGTGCGCGCAGTTTGTGGGCGTCCGGTTCGTCCACCTCCGTCGCGATCGCCACGAACGCCCGATCGTCGCCGTATTCATCTGGACGGCCGAGAGGCTCGTCGACGACCGGAAGCGCGCCTGTCCCGTGCTTCCCGGTGCTCTCCGCGATCAACTGCTCGATCCAGAGACCCAGCGACGAGAGCCGCGGCGAAAGCGCCAACGTCAGTTTGTCTCGTCCTTGCTTCACGGCGGCGCCGATGAAAGCGCCCAGCTCGAGTCCCGGATTCGCATGGCCATGTTGCTGGCATCCCTCAGCCATTGCTTTGCCGCCGTTGACGATCGCATGGAGCGGCGCGCCGATGAGCGCTGCGGGTACGAGCCCGAACAGTGACAGCGCGGAGAATCGTCCACCGATGTCGGCCGGGTTGAGGAAGACGGCGCGATAGCCGCGCGATTCCCCCAGCTTCTGCAGCGCCGTTCCGGGGTCTGTAATCGCGATGAAGTGGCGTCCCGTGCCCGCGCCGAGGCGCGCCTGCATGTGGTTCCAGAAGAACCGCTCCATCGATGCGACTTCGACGGTGCCGCCGCTCTTGCTCGAGACGAGAAAAAGCGTATCGGCGGGCTCGAGCCGTGCGGCCGCGTTCGTGATCGTGAGTTCGTCGGTCGTGTCAAGGACGAAGAGGTCCGGATGTCCGGCGGCGACGCCGAACACCGATCGAAGGACCTCGGCGCAGAGACTGCTGCCGCCCATTCCAAGGAGGTACACGGCCTTGAGACCTTCTTCCCGAGCGGCGCGGCCCAGCGCTTCGAGGTTGCCCATCTCGCGCGCGAGGGTTTTCCCGACGTCCAGCCACCCCAGGCGCGTTTCGATTGATCTGGCATCCGAGCTGCCAGGAACCGCACCCCAGGCGGCGATGTCTCTGTCCCAAATCTTTTGAGCGAGGTGCGCGTGGATGAGGTCGTCGGCGGTGGTCACCCACCCTTTTTACCACCCTTTGCGTGCGTGGCGGCGTCTAACTCCTTGACACCCTGACGGTTGCGGGATCCTGACGCGGACGTTATAATAAGACGACCGTTACCACCCGGAGATTTCTGCTCATGATTAATGTGACCCCATCGGCAGCTTCGAAAATCACAGAATTGCTCGCCGAAGAGAACAAGATCGACGCCGGCCTTCGCGTGTTCGTCCAGGGCGGCGGCTGTTCGGGATTCCAGTATGGTTTGATGATCGACGAAGGCGAGGGAGACGCGACCACCGACGCGGTGATCGAATCCAACGGCGTCAAGCTGCTCGTCGACCCCATCAGCGCGCGCTATCTGCGCGGTGCGGAAGTCGATTTCGTCGACAACGTGACCGGCGGCGGCTTCACGATCAAGAACCCCAACGCGAAGTCGACCTGCGGCTGCGGATCTTCGTTCAGCGTGTAATCGGAGTTCCATCGAGGCAGGCGGTTGACGGTTCAACGAGACTCGGAACCCGCCGCCCCCCTCGACGGCGTCCGACGTTCCGGCAAACGCTCCACCAAGCGCGATCTCATCGTCAACGTCTTCCTTCGCCAGGAGGGCGCGCTCACCGCTGACGATCTGTTCGATCTGATTCGACGCGAGGACTCCGGCAAAGGCGACGGCCACCCAGCCGTCGACGGAATCAGCCGCGCGACCGTCTATCGTACCCTGCAATGGATGGCCGACGCCGGGATCGCGCGCAAGGTGGACTTCGCGGGCGGACGCATCCGCTTCGAGCACTCATACCGCCACCCCCGCCACTTCCACCTGATTTGCAAGACCTGCAATCAGTCGTTCGAGTTCCTCAGCTCGGACATCGAATCGCTGATCGAAGAAGTCGCAGGCGCCCGAAACTTCGCCGCGCGTCAAAGCGTGCTGCAGATTCATGGCACGTGCGAGGCCTGCCGGACCGGACGTCCGGCACCGTCCGAGGGGGGCTCGACCGAGCGGGTGTTCGCGCGCGACGCGCTCCGCATTGCGATTGCAACCGAACGCAGCGGCCTCGAGTTCTACTCACGCGCCGCCACGATGACGCGCGATCCACGCGGGCGCCGCGTCTTCCAGAAGCTCGCGGCTGAGGATCGGGCGCGTCTGTCGCGCCTGGAGGAACGTTATCGCGAGCTCTTGCAGCAGGACTCGCAGCTCGAGGCTCGGCCGACGTTTCTGTTCTTCAAAGGTGCGGCAAATGGCCTGTTCGCCGCCGCCACCCTGCGGCTGGAGAATCGGCTCGACGTGCGTCAGGCGCTGATGATGGCAATCCGGTGCGAGCGCGGATCGCACCGGTTCTTCAAACGTTACGGCGACAAGTTCGAGGACTCGGAGGGGAAGAAGATCTTCCTCCGGTTTGCCGACGAGGAACGCGCACACCTGGAGCTCCTTATTCGCGAATATCGGGCTCTGTCGGGCGCCCGGCGCCGCGCGCGCGGCGCCCGTGGGTCTACACGGCGGCCGCGTCGCGAGCCTGCTGTGGTCCGTTGATCGACCTCCATCTCCACACCACGGCGTCCGACGGGACACTGACGCCGCGGGCCCTCGTCTCGCGCGCCGCGGCGGAAGGCCTGCGGGTCATCGCGATCACCGATCACGACACACTGGACGGTCTCTCCGACGCGCACGCGGCTGCCGTCGCCTGCGGGATAAGGCTTATCGAGGGCGTGGAGATCACCGCGGTGGAGGGCGGCCGCGATGTGCACATGCTCGGCTATTTCGTGGACGTCGCCAATGGGGACCTTCGGGAGTTTCTGTCGGCGCAGCGGGCCGACCGGCTCCGTCGCGTCCGCGATATCGGCGATCGTCTCGCAGCACTCGGCTGTCCAATCGATCTCACGTCGCTGCTGGACGACGGAATGCGGAATCCGAGCCGCAGTATCGGCCGGCCGCAGATTGCCGCCGCGCTGGTCGCCGCCGGCCACGCGCGCGATCGGGACGACGCGTTCAATCGTCTCATCGGGAACGACCGTCCGGCCTACGTACCGCGGCGCGGGCCGCTGCCCGACGACATCATCGAGCTGGTCGACAAGGCTGGAGGAATTGTTTCGATGGCGCACCCGGGATTGACGCGGAAGGACGAGATCATCCCGCGACTCGCCTCGAGGGGGC
>JBKPTT010000110.1:0-8928 GCA_046735635.1 Acidobacteriota bacterium
AAGCCAACGGCTCGACGCCCGAATTGCGCACCAGCCTCGCCTTCTATCGCGGCAAGGTGAAGGTATTCGAAACGCCGGTCGTAGAGAAAACGACTATCGACGCGCCCGACAGGCACGCGGCGCTGTTCCAGTTCGAGGTGCTTGCGTCCGAGTTCAAGCCGGGGCTGTACACCTGCCAGATCAACATCATCGACGCGGTTGCCGGGAAGTTCGACTTCCCACGGATGTTGTTCGTCGTTCGGTGATCGTTCGCCACCGGCAGGTTTATTGAATAGTCTGCCGACGTGAGCAACGACTTCAATCACGACATCCTGAACGAAACCGAACACCGGCCCTGGCCGATGCCGTCCTCCCCGTGGGTCATGACTCAGACGTGGCACGACTTACTATTCGCGCACTGGCCGGTCGACGCGGCCGTGCTCGCAGAAAAGATTCCGGCTGGCTTCGAGCTGGACACTTTTGGCGGTCAGGCGTGGGTCGCGGTCGTGCCGTTCTACATGACGAACGTTGCACCGCGCGGCGTACCGGCGCTCCCGTGGGTCTCGTCATTCCCGGAGTTGAACGTGCGCACCTACGTCCGGGTCGCCAACACGCCGGGCGTGTACTTCTTCAGCCTCGATGCGGGAAACCCGGTTGCGGTCGGTACCGCGCGAACGCTGGCTCACCTTCCGTACTACACGGCGGAGATGACGGTCGAAAACGAAGACGGGTGGATTCGGTACGAGAGCCGGCGCACATCCTCCGGCGCGCCGCGTGCCGAGTTGCGCGCGCGCTATCGGCCCATCGGTGAGCCCCAGCCACCGGTAGAGGGAACGCTCGAGTACTTCCTCACCGAACGTTATTGCCTGTTCACCGTCGACAGCAGCTTTCACGCGCTGCAGCTCGATATCCACCATCCGCCATGGCCGCTTCAGTCCGCCGAAGCCGACATCACGGTGAACACGATGGCCGACGCGTCCGGAATCCGTCTGCCCGCGATGAAGCCATTGCTGCACTTCTCGCGCCGCCAGGACATGGTCGCCTGGATGCCGCGGCGCGTCGACAGAAGCACCGGGTTATAAAGGCGCGCCCTGCACGCGGACTGGCTTGCTATGCACCGCGCAGCACTCTCAGTGGATCCAGTCGAGCGGCACGACGCGCGGGGAAGAAGCACGCCAGCGCGGCGACGGCGAGAAGCACCAAGGGCACGGAGATGAACGTCACCGCGTCGTGTGACGTGACGCCGTACAGGAACGTCTCCATTGATCGCGCGAGTGCGACGGCACTCGCAATGCCAACCGCGATCCCGACAACTGCGATCCCCAATCCCTGGCGAACGACCAGCTGCACGATCTGCGACGGTCTGGCACCGAGCGCGCTGCGGACGGCAATTTCGCGCGAGCGCTGCGCGACGGTGTAGGACAGGACGCCGAACAACCCGACGGCGGCGATCGCGAGCGCGAAGGCAGCGAATCCACCGAGCAGGATCGTGTACAGGCGCGGCCGCGCCAGACCGGCCAGCATGCGATCCTCCATCGTCATGACGGACTCTGACACGAGCGCGACATCCGCATCGCGGACCGCGCTTCGCAGGGCGGCCGCGAGCGCACGTGGATCGCCGGGTGCCCGAACGAGCAAGGTGACGACGGGCACGATGAGCCGCCCTCTCAGCTGCGAGTACGTGTAGTAGATCTCCGGCTGCGTCGAATCGTTGGATCCTACATAGCGAATGTCGTCCACCACACCGACGACGGTCGCCTCTCTATCCGGATCCTGGTATCCGACGCCCATCGGGATCTTGGCGCCGAGTGCGTTGCCGTCGCAGTATCGGTTCTCGAATACGCGATTGACAACGGCAACTGGCGGCGCACTCTGCGTGTCCGACTTGCTGAAGCCTCGCCCGGCAACGATACGCATGCCGAGGGCAGAAAACGTCCCGTCGCTGACCACACGTGGCGATGCCTGTACGGCCACCCGTCCACTGGGAAGCTGCATCGTAGTGGCGGCGGTCGACCCACCGGGAGTGAGAGGAAGCTCGGACGTAAACGCGGCGTCAGCAACGCCCGGCATAGCGGCGAGTCGTTCGAGCACATTGGTGACGGCCTCGAAGCGCCGCTCGGGGCTGAAGAGCGAGGCAGGCATCGATAGCCTGGCCGTCAGCACGCCTGATGGGTCATAGCCGCGATCTGCGGTGAGCAGCGCCACGAAGCTGCGGCCCAGGAGAGACGCACCAATGAGCAGTACACACGCGATAGCCACCTGCGCGGCCATGAACACCGCGCGCGTGCGCCCGAGGCGCGAGGCGCCACCCATGCCGACCGGCGCCGAACCGTCTTCACTCAGCGAGGTAGTGAGACCGATGTGCCGCGCGCGCAGAGCGGGAAGTAATCCGAACGCCACGCTGACGACGCCCGACGTGACCAGCGCGAACGCGACGACGATGACATCGAGGTGCAGATCGGCGGCACGCGGAAAGTCAGCCGGCAACACCGACGGCAGGACGCGGTGGAGCAACCAGGTGAGTGCGAGGCCCGCCGCGGCGCCTGTCATTCCAAGGAGGACGCTCTCGGCGAGCAGTTGGCGCATCACTCGCGCACCGCCGGCGCCCAGGGCCGCGCGAATCGCGATCTCGCGACGGCGGGACGTCGCACGTGCGAGTTGCAGACCGGTGACGTTGGCCGCCGCCGCTACGAGTAGGAGGCCTACGGCCGCCAGCAGCACGATCAGCGGCTGGCGAACTTCCGCAGTCAGCGCCTGTTTGATCGGTACGGCCGTCACGCCGACCGGGCCAGCCCCTCCGAAAATCGCGATCGTCGTCATACCTGTATCCGCGACGAAGCGGCCGCGGGCAGTGCCTTCCGCCGCTGCCTGCGCCGGGGTCACGCCACGACGGAGCTTCGCGACGGCATCGAACATCGACAACGAATTGCCCTTCGTGAGTGGCACGTGAAACGGCACCCACGCGCGCGACCGGTGATCGGGATACGCGAGCCGCTCCGGCAAGACGCCGATGATGGTGTAAGGATGCCCGTCGAGGCGCACCGCACGTCCGAGGACGCCGCGTTCGGCGCCGTATCGCTCGCGCCAGAGACTTTCTGACAGCACGACGACGTCGCCGTTGTCTCCGACCTCGTCGCGGTCGGTGAAGAACGAGCCGATCAGGGGGTGCGCCTCGAGCAACGGAAAGAGGCTGGCGGTCGCGGCGGTGATGCGGACCCGTTCGGGTTCCCCCTGTCCGGACAGCGTTACGGTCTGCGCCGACCACGCGGCCATGCCATCGATCGTTGCCGCGTCTTCGCGCCACGCGAGGTACGCGGCGTTTGTGAAGGTATTGAACCGCGGCGGCTTCCCGCCGCGCGTCTCCTTCAGGAGGACCAGGCGATCAGCGCCAGGCCACGGGAGCGGCTTCATCAACACCCCGTACGTCACGCTGAACAGCACCGCTGTCGCTGCGATTCCGAGCGCCATTGTCGCGCTGGCCAGCAGTGTGAACCGCGGCTCGCGGCGCAGCAGCCGATACGCGTACCGGATGTCCTGCGCGACGCCGGTGAGCGGACGTATCGGGAACGCTGGCGGCGGTTCGATCGCCGCTGGGCGCCCTGACCGCGGACCGAGACGCTCCGCGTCGCGGCGCCACCGCTCGATCTGTTCGCCGACGCGTGCGGCCGCTTCCTCGTCCGAGGCGCCCTCGGCCCTTGCCGCTTCGTACATGGCACGGGCGTGCTGCGCGAGTTCCTCGATGACACCGTCGTCCGGAGTATGGCCGCCCGCTAACGCGGCGGCGATTCTCGATTTCCAATCCATAAGCGGCCTGTGTGTCAGGCGTGTTTGAAACGCGCGATTCGATTGAGTCCCTCGAAGAAGTTCTGCCAGGTGCTGCGATGGCTGGCCAGCGTTTTCCGGCCCTTGGAAGTAAGACGGTAGTAGCGCCGCCTTCGTTGACCCGCCTTCTCGACCCAGCGTCCTTCGATCAGGTTCCGGTCTTCCATGCGGTACAACGTCGGATACAGCGACGCCACGTGAAAGCTGATGACGCCGCGCGATCGATCGCCAATCAGGCGCGCGAGGTCGTATCCGTGCCGCTCCCGCTCCTCCAGCAGCGCCAGGAGGAGCAGCTCCGCACTTCCCCGTTTCAGCTCGCGCGACAACGCATCGATGCCCATATATGGGCACATAGTATATCGCGATTCGCGGTTCGCGGTTCGCGGTTCGCGATTCGCGGTTCGCGGTTCGCGATTCACGGTTCGCGGTTCGCGGTTCGCGGCTGGCGGTTCGCGGCTGGCGGTTCGCGTGAAGCTGGGAGCTGGAAACTGGGAGCTGGAAACTACTTTATCCGCACGTCCGTCTCGAACCGACGGTAGTTCGTGTACGTCGCGTGTCCTTCGATCCGGCCGCTCCGGCTGAAGTACATCTCCTCCATGTCGTCGGGGAGGAGCATGTCGAAGCGGGGATTGACCTTGTAGGTCACGATGATGACGGCGTCGACGGCGACGCCGTATGTCGGGGAGACGCGGAGTTCGGTGCGGAGGACGGCGCCAGTCGAGGGGTCCAGCCAGAACGTGCCGCTCGCCGGGATGTTTTCGCCGGTTGGCGACTGGATGATCGTGGGGCGCTCGCGTTCCTGGAACGTGACGCGCACGGCGGGCGCGCCGCCAAGCGTGGCCGGGCCGCCATTCTTGAACCGAAAGCGCCGCTGCCGATCGGGCAGCAGAATCTCGAGTGCCAGCGTCGGCACGTTGATGGTCCGGTAGACGTCGCCGAGGTTGTATTTTGCTTCCAGATCGGCAACCGCACGCAGGCGTTGCGCGAGCGGACGCGACGCGTCGTCGAGCAGCGCGCGAAGGCGCCCTCGATCGGGCGCCGGTTCGCCGTCCACTTCCATGACGTCACGTACGCCGACCCACGACCCGCTTCCTGCCAGGTCGCGCACGATCACGTATTCGGACTTCAGCCTTCGCTCCTTCTCGATGAGCGGCCGCCCCATCGGCGGACGCCTCGGATCGGGACCGGTCCGCTGCACGTACTGCTCCTCGGCGACCAATGCCGTAAAGCGTTCGTGATAATCGGCCGCGTACTCCGCCGCGCGTTTGAGTAGCGGCTTGAGATCCACGCGGAATGCCGAGGGGCGATTGCCGAATGCAGAATTTTCGAATGTCGAGGGTCGAATGAGATCGGGGGAATGACGAATGGGAGGGCCGAGTGCCGAATGCAATGCAGTGCCGAGTGCCGAATGCACTGCCGAATGCAATGCCGAATGCACTGCAGTGCCGAGTGCCGAGTGCACTGCCGAATGCGATGAGAGCACGAACGCCAGAGCCAGTACAAATTCCACATTCAACAATCGATCGGCATGCGTCAATCGTCAATCCCATTCGGCATCCGCCATTCGGACCTCGGCAATGGCGGCCGCTTCCTGACCCGCGCGGCCGCCCCGCCGCCACTTGACCGGCGGGTGTCCGCCGTGCGAACGTGCTTGGCTGCTGTGTGATCGAAAGGGGAAAACCATGACAGACGCCATTTCGCGGCGGAAGTTCGTCACCACTGTCGCGGCGACCGGGGCGGGGCTGACGATTCTCCCGCGCCACGTGCTCGGCCGCGGGTTCCAGGCGCCGAGCGATACGGTCAACGTCGCCACCGTGGGAATCGGCGGCATGGGCGGGTCGAACACGCGCGCGCTCATGAGCCAGAACATCGTCGCGGTATGTGACGTCGACTGGGGCTATGCCGAGAACAGGTTCAAACAATATCAGTCGGATCTGGAACGCATGCAGAGTCCAAATCCGAACGCGAACGCGCAGCAGAACCGGCGGACGCCCTCCAAGCCGCAAGCCGAAGCGAATGCCCGCCGGCCGGCGCAGAACACGGCTGCCAACCTGAAGCGGTTCCTCGACGAGCAGCTTCCGAAGCTCAAGCGGTACACCGACTACCGCGACATGCTCGACAAACAGAAGGACATCGACGGCATCGTCGTCGCGACGCCCGATCACATGCACGCGACCATCGCGCTCGCTGCGATGGATGTGGGCAAGCACGTCTACGTGCAGAAGCCCCTGTGCTGGTCGGTCCGCGAGTGCCGGATGCTGTCGGACAAAGCCAAGGCGAACCCGAAGATCGTCACGCAAATGGGCAACCAGGGGCACTCGACCGACGGCGCGCGCACCGGCCACGAGTACATCGCCGCTGGCGCCATCGGCGAGATTCGCGAGGTGCACGTCTGGACCAACCGGCCGCTCGGCTACTGGCCGCAGGGGATTCCGCGTCCGGCGCCGCTCCAGCCGCCTGACCCGAATCGGCCGATCGGTTGGAACGGCCGCGGCGTCGAGTTGCGTCTGGCGGCCGCGATGGCAGGAGACTACCCGATTCCGCAGGGACTCGAATGGGATCTCTTCCTCGGCGTCGCACCGAAGGTCGATTACCATCCGATCTATCACCCGTTCAATTGGCGCGGCTGGGTCGACTGGGGACAGGGCGCGCTCGGCGACATGGGCGCGCACCTGATCGATCACCCGTTCTGGAACCTGAACCTCGGCATGCCGACGGCTATCGAGACAATCTCGACGCCATTCAACGGCGCATCCTACCCCGCGGCCACGACGACGTATTACGAGTTCGCGGCGCGCGCGAACATGCCGGCCGTGCGGCTCACGTGGTACGACGGTGGGTTCAATCCGCCGAAGCCGGAGGAGATCGGCGACGAACGGTTGAACGGTGAAGGGGGCGTGCTGTACATCGGCACCAAGGGAAAGATGCTGCAGGACACCTACGGTCTCAACCCGCGGCTGCTGCCGAAGTCGCTGCACGATTCGTACGGGCCGCCCAAGCCGGTACTGCCACGGATTACCCACGAAGAGCACGAAATGAACTGGGTCGAGGCGATCAAGGGGAAGGCCGAGATCTCCAGCCCGTTCTCCTATGCCGCGCGGCTCAACGAGGTGATGCTGCTCGGCGTCGTCTCGCTGCGCGCGGGCGGCAAGATCTTCTACGACGGCGCGAACATGCGCGTCACGAACATGGTCAAGAACGCGAAGAACGAGACGGTCGACGCCAACCAGTTCCTGACGCGCAATTACCGGCCGGAGTTCAAGACGACGCTATAGCCCGGGGTCCGGGATGCGGGGTCCGGGATGCGGGGTCCGGGATGCGGATCCGGGTCCGGGGCGGAATCGGGTAGGCCGGGGTCTTCAGACCCCGGCTTTCTTTTGTATAGACTCTCTCCTATGAACAGAGCGATCCGCTTCAAGTTGATCCTGATGATGGTGCTGGAGTTCTTCATCTGGGGGGCGTGGTTCCCCCTGATCTTCGGCTACCTTCCCGGGCTCGGGTTTACACCCTCGCAACAGAGCTGGATTCTGAACGCGTTCCCGATCGCCGCGATCGTCGGCATGTTCTTCAGCAATCAGTTCGCGGATCGCAATTTCGCCGCCGAGAAGTTCCTCGCGGCGAGCCACCTGATCGGCGGCGTCGCGATGCTGTCGCTGGCATTCACGCAGTCGTTCTGGCCGTTCTTCCTCGCGATGCTCGTTCACTGCCTCTTGTACGTGCCGACGATCTCGATCACCAACTCGATTGCGTTCGCGCACATGAAGGATGCTCAGAAGGAATTCGGCGTGGTCCGCATGGGCGGCACGATTGGATGGGTTCTCGCGGCGTGGCCGTTTACCTTCATCCTGGTCGATTGGGCGAAAGTCCACGCCGAGAACCCGCAGGGGCTGGTCGCGTGGCTGGGGACAGTGCTGGCGTCAGGCCTGACCGGGCCGGCGCTTCAGGAAGGGACGAAATGGACGTTCGTCGTCGCCGGCGCGGCGTCGCTCGTGCTCGCCGCGTTCAGCCTGACGCTCCCACACACGCCGCCGAAGCCGGTGGAAGCGGGCGCAAACAAGTTCGCGTGGCTCGAAGCCGTGAGGCTGCTCAGCATCCCGTTCATCCTGATTCTCTGGATCGTGACGTTCGTCGACGCAACGGTCCACAACCTGTTCTTCAATTGGGCCGCGCGCTTCCTGAGCACCGATCCTGCCGGCGGTGGTGTCGGCATTCCCGGCAACTGGATCATGCCGGTCATGAGCATCGGCCAGATCGCCGAGATCCTGACGATGCTGATTCTGGGCGCCGCGCTCAAGCGGCTCGGCTGGCGCGCGACGATGACCGTTGGAATTCTCGGACACGCCGCGCGGTTCGCGGTGTTCGCGTTCCTGCCGCAGTACCCGCAACTCGTCGTGTTCGTGAACGTCCTGCACGGCATCGCATACGCGTTCTTCTTCGCGACCGTCTACATCTTCGTGGACGAGTTCTTCCCCAAGGACGCACGCGCAAGCGCGCAGGGGCTGTTCAACCTGCAGATTCTCGGCTTCGGTCCGCTCGTGGCCAACACGCTGGGCCCGATCCTGATCAGCGAGACCTTCAACCAGGGGGGCGTCGTCGACTTCCGCGCCCTGTGGCTCGTGCCGCTCTTGTCGGCGATCGCGGCCGCCGTCGCGCTCGTGCTGCTGTTCCATCCGCCCGATACGGCGACGGTTCGGGAGAGAGTGGCCGTACACTGACGTCTCGCGCGGGGATCTCGCGCAGAGGACGCAGAGATCGCAGTTTGACGGATCTCGCGCGGAGGGCGCAGGGACCGCAGTTCGACGGATCTCGCGCGGAGTTCGCAGAGAGCGCATTTTCGACGGATCTCGCGCGGAGTTCGCAGAGAGCGCATTTCGACGGATCTCGCGCGGAGGGCGCAGAGAGCGCATTTCGACGGATCTCGCGCGGAGTTCGCAGAGAGCGCATTTTCGACGGATCTCGCGCGGAGGGCGCAGGGACCGCAGTTCGACGGATCTCGCGCGGAGGGCGCAGGGACCGCAGTTTGACGGATCTCGCGCGGAGGGCGCAGGGACCGCAGTTCGACGGATCTCGCGCGGAGGGCGCAGAGAGCGCAGTTCGACGGATCTCGCGCGGAGGGCGCAGAGAGCG
>JBKPTT010000111.1:0-14212 GCA_046735635.1 Acidobacteriota bacterium
GCAATGGTCAATGCCCGATTCGTAGACGTGTATGCAACCGGTCAGAATCTGCTCGGCCGAAACCTCAGCGTGGCCCAGGACGCAAGTTCCTGGCGCATCGTCGGGATCGTCGGCAACATCATCGAAGATGGACCATCCGCACCGGCGGCACCATACACGTATCTGTGCATGCCCGCCGGCAGCTGGCCCGATCCCGAGTACGTCGTCCGTGCCGACGCCGATCCGCGTGTCCTCGTGACGTCAATCCGGCAGCTCGTGCGATCGCTGGATCGTTCCCGCCCACTCTTCGGCGTCCGCCGCGTCAACGAAATCATTGGAGCCTCGTTCGACGAGCCGCGTCTCAACGCGACATTCGTGACGCTCTTTGCTGGCGCGGCGTTATCGCTCGCGGCTCTGGGACTCTACGGTCTATTGACGCTGCTAATCGCCGACCGCCGTCGAGAGTTCGGCGTACGGATTGCCCTCGGCGCGTCCCGAGGCGATCTCGTACGTCTCGTGCTGGCGGGCGCTGGCCGGCTGATCGTGGTCGGAACCGCGGCCGGTCTCATCCTGACATTTGCCGCGAGCCAGATCCTTCACACGGTGCTCTTCGGCATCACGGCTCACGATGCGCGCGCGCTTGCCGGCACCGTTCTCGCGCTTGTGATCGCGTCGACGCTCGCGCTTGCCATTCCTGTGAAGCAGGCGATGACCATCGACCCAATCGAGGCGATTCGGAGCGAGTAGCGGGGCGCTCGTTATCCGGTGACGCGGAAGGAAACGCGCTCTTTCACGGCGCCGTTGGCATTCGTGCCCTGGAGCTCGATCTGGTACTGACCTGGAACGAGCCATGAGAGCGGCAGCGCGAACTGTGCAAGGCCGTCGCGCGCGGCCGCGGGAATCGGGTCGATGTCGCGCATCGGCTGACCCCACGCGTTCAGGATCTTCGCGGTTACCTGGACCGCCGCTCCGCTCGTATCGAGCGTGGGCACACGGATGATGAGCCGATCGCTGCGCGTGAACGATCGTGCAGATGATGGCGCGGCGTCGGGATTGGTCGTTGCATTGTTGAAGTCGCGCAGCGTCCGTGCCCGTAAGACTTCCGGCGCGAGCAGCATCGGTCCGCGCTTCTGTGCGCCGAAATCCGGCACATCGAAATCACGGATGTCGCTGTCGATGACCTTGCCTTCCATGTTGTAGATCGACATATCGATTTCGACGCGGCCGGTCGGTACGGAGAATCGGGCGCTGTCGGGCGGAAGCGCCGATTCCGAACCGACGCGGCTGAGGCGGCCGTCGAACAGCACGATCCCGGTGGTCGTCTTCGCCTTCAACGCGACGACATCGGGGGCGGAGATGCCGTGGGTTCGTGGTTCCCACGTGATCACCATCCGGGTCCTCCCTTTCGTCTCCGGCAGCAAGCCGACCCAGGTATCGATGATGTTGCTGCGCCGCAGCGTGCGGTTCGACAATGGCGACGCGAGCTTCGACGCCGCGGTCGTCACCATCGTGCGCCACTCGCTGGCGAGCGGCGACCAGTAGCCTCTGCGCGCCTGGACGGTCGTGCCGCTTCTGCGTACGCGGATTTCGATCGGATGAAAGCGGCCGTCTGCGGCGGTAGGCTGATAAGTGAGCGCGTAATAACTCTCGAAGTCGTGCTTGAGGCGCGCAAGGCCGGCGACCTCCGAGCCCGCAACGATCGTGCGGCCGCCAGTCTGGTCGGAAATCCACTGCAGCATCTCGTTTGCCCGATCGCGGTCACCCGCCGTGCCGCCGCCGGAGGGCATCGCTGGGTTGAACGTGTACACGGGCACGTGAAAGCTGCCGGACGCACGCGGAAGCGCGTCGATGCCCTGGAAACGCAATGAGCGCGCGGCCGGCAACGATTCGCGCGAGAATCCTTCGCTGACGAACACGATTGCAGCACGGTCCGCTTGCATTCCGCCGAGGCGCATCAGCAACTCTCGAAGTCCAGACACGACGATCTGGCGGCGCGCGGCCGCCACGATGTCTGGCGCCGTTCCCATGTACAACTCTTCGAAACGTGTTTTGGGCGTGAAGTCCCCTTGGCGACCGGTGAACGCGTCGATGGCGCCGTTCAGGACGGCGCGATCCCGCGTAAACCGGATAGCGTTCAGCGAGTCGAGGGGACGCATCACGACGGCAAGGTCCTGGGGGCGCAGCGCGTCGCCGACGAACTGACGGATGGCGTCTCGCGCGCGGTCCGCATTGGGACCAGCGGTGACGTGAAATTCGTCCAGGTAGAAGGCAAATACGCGCGTGCCAGGCTGCCGCGCGGCTTTCGCCTCGTCCGACTCAGTCACAACGGGCGAGGTATCCGGGTTGTCCGGAGACAACGTCCGTAACTCAACCGCGGACAGCGGTCGCGCCGTGCCGTTTTCCAGCAGCTGGAAATCAGCCGGCCTCAGATTAGAGACCGCGCGTCCATTGGCGTCAGTCACGATGACGTCGATGCGCACCGGCGGCACATCGGGGTTCGCAGACGCGGATGCCTGACCCGCAGGATCAGGGGCCTGCCGGGCCCGGATGGCGGCACTGCCCAGACAAATCAGCAGCGCGACGGCAACACTGGCCGCGCGCCGAAAAAGGGGGGGCACTTCCCCAGTGTAGCCCAACGCAACAGCCCGGAACTGCGTCAAAGGGGCATGCGCGACCTCCGCTACGCCCTACGCACCTTCGTTCGCGGCGGCTCGGTTACCGTGCTCGCCGTACTCGCGTTTGCGCTGGGGATTGGCGTTACCACCGCTGTCTTCAGCATCTTCAATGCAGTGCTCTTGAAACCGCTTGCCTATCCCGATTCTCGGGAGCTCGTCGCGGTGTTCGATACGCAGCCCGCCTGCAAGACGTGCCCCGCCTCGTTTCCGAAGTATCACGACTGGAAAGAACGCAACCAGGTTTTCGCTGCGATGGGCGGCGCCACGCCCGCGTCGTTCGTGATGACGGGCCAGGGCGAACCTGAGCGTGTCGCCGGGATGGCAACGACGGCATCGCTCGACGACGTTCTCCGCGTCCGGCCGCTGATGGGACGCTGGTATTCCGAAGCCGAAGATCAACCGGGCGGCCCGAAGGTCGTCGTGCTCTCGTACGGATTCTGGTCCGCAAGGTTCAATCAGGAACCAAACATCATCGGTCAGCGGATCACGTTCGACGGCGAGCCCTACGAGGTAATCGGCGTGATGCCCCAGAGCTTCGCGTACCGGAACGGCGATGTGTTCGTGCCGCTTCAGCGCAAGCTCGATCCCGCGACGCGCGGGTCGCATTTCCTCGTGACCTACGCCCGATTGAAAAAGGGCGTCACCGTCGAGCGCGCCGCCACCGAGATGCGCGCTTTGGGGCAGACACTCGCGCGCGAGTTCGGCAACAATCACGGAATCGACGTGCGATCCCTGTATGAGGTCGTCGTCGGCAACATCCGGACGCCGCTGCGCGTGCTGCTCGGCGCCGTGTTTCTCGTCTTACTGATTGCCTGCGCGAACGTCGCGAACCTGCTGCTGGCGGCGGGTCTCGCCCGCCGCCGTGAACTCGCCATTCGACTCGCGCTCGGCGCGGGACAGCGGGAGCTGGCGCAGCAGCTGGTTGCCGAAGGGCTCGTGCTCGCGATCGCCGGCGCAGTGCTCGGTGTGTTGCTCGCGGTGTGGGCGGTGCGCACGTTCGTCGTGCTCGCGGGCACCCTCCTGCCGCGCGCCGCCACGGTGCAGATCGATGGACGCGTGCTCGCATTCACCGCGGTGATCACCGTGCTCGTTGGAATCCTGTGCGGCCTCTGGCCCTTGATCCGGCTGCGCACGCGCGAGCTGGCGAGCGCGGTCCGCGAAGGCGACACGCGGACCGGCAGCGGAGCCGGCGGCCGTTTCGGGAACGGCCTCGTTGTCGCGGAGATTGCGCTCGCATACGCGCTGCTCGTTGGCGCCGGCCTCCTCGTGAAGAACCTCGTGCTGCTCGAGGGCCGTGACGCAGGCATCAATCCCGTGCACGTCGTCGCGTTCGATGTGTCGCCGGCGGGACCACGATATTCCGACGCTGACCGTGTGGTCGCGTTCTATCGCGATCTGCTCGACCGCCTTCACCCGGTTTCCGGAGTCGAATCGGTGGGCGCGACGACAGGGCTGCCAATGTACCGCTTCGGCACCAACAGCGAGCTGACGCTCGAAAGCGGCAATCCATGGAATCCCGGCGACGCGCCGCTCGTCGAGTGGCGCTGGATTGCGGGCGATTACTTCAAGACGATGGGCATCCAACTCCTGCAGGGGCGGCTGTTCGACCGCCGCGACAAGCAAGGAGCCCCGGCGGCGATCGTCATCAACAAATCGATGGCCGACAAGTTCTGGCCCGGGCAAAGTCCCCTCGGCAAGCGGGTATCAACGAACGGCCACAACGGGCCGTGGCTCGAGGTCATCGGGGTCGTCAATGACGTCCGCTCCTACGGACTGGCCGCCCGCACGCCGTACGAGATGTACCGAACCGTCGAGCAGTCGCCCGATGGGCCGATGACGATCGTGATCCGGACGACGGCCGACGATCCGAGCCAGGTCGTGCAAGCGGCGCGCAGCATCGTCGCCACACTGGATCCGACGCTGCCGGTCAGCCACGTGCAGACGATGGAGGAGGTCGTCGCCGCGTCGGTCGGCCAGCCGCGGCTGCTTTCCGCGTTGACGTCCCTCTTCGGAGGCCTGGCGGGACTGCTTGCGATGGTGGGGGTCTACGGCGTGACCGCCTATAACGTCCGTCGCCAACGGCGGGAATACGGAATCCGTCTGGCGCTCGGCGCCAACTCGGCGGCCGTTCAGAAGCTCGTGCTTGCACGCGGCGTCGTGGTCGCGATCGCGGGGGTCGCGATCGGCTCGCTCGGTGCCTTCCTGCTGACGCGGACGCTCCAGGCAATGCTGAACGACGTCAAACCGACTGACCCGATCGTCTTTGCGATGAACGCAGGCATCGTGATGCTCGTCTCATTACTCGCGTCGTTCCTGCCCGCCCGAGCGGCAGGAAGAGTGGATCCTATGGTGGTGCTGCGGGACAATTGAATCCCTCATCCTTCGATTCCTTCTTGTTCGGCGTGACATCGATCAAGTCACATTCGGCTGGCGGCTCGGCGATTCTGTGTTTGGTGAGTGTCGTCGCGAGCTACATTCCGGCGCGTCCGACCGCTCATCTCGGCCCGCTCCTCGCACTCAGACATGAGTAGGTGTAGAGCCTACTTGGATGCGCGCCGCCGGCGCCGTGACGACGTCGAAGCTCGGAACCTTGACAGTCGGTCGTACCAGTTGTCCAGCGTGCCAACGAGATTCGGAGATTCGCGGATTCACTGCTTTGTCAGATCGGCTGGCGAGCGGCGGAGTCATGGTCTCACGCCGAGGACGCTGAGCACGCGGAGGTCGTGCGTTCGCCACGTCGCGCGTTGCGCGACAGGAGGGGAAGAGATCCGCACAGACAAATGGCGCACCCCTCCCCGCCGCTTGTCTGTGCGGATCTCTGCCCCTCCCTGCGGCCGGCCGCAGGCCGGCCTTGGCGAACGCACGCGATCCGGGATCTCCGCGATCTTCGCGATCTCCGCGCGAGATCCGTGCGTGCTCTGCGCGAGACTCTCACGCACCGCGGATCTGACAAAGTATCGAATTCAAGGACGCACGATCGCGGATCACCGATCCCTGATTTGCGATGAGGGATTCCCTGAGGGACTAGGGATTCCCTCCCCTCCCCCTGCCGGCGGGCTGAATTACGTTGAGGGTTCCGTTCATCGTCCGCCAATGCGCGGGGAACGTGCAGACGTACGGGTATTGGCCCGGAGACGCCGGCGCGCGGAACTGGAACGTGACGCTCTGGCTCGGCTCGACGAGCCTGGTCGAGAACAACACCTGCGGAACGTCCGGCACGTAATTCTGCGACAGACCCGCGGGTGTGGCCGCCAGCTTGTCGCCGGCCTCGCCGATCGCATTCAAGGACCCTGGAGCGCCGAGCACGAAGTTATGCTGCATGACGTCCGGATTGGTAAACACCACCTCGATCAACTGATTGGGAGCGGCGTTGATTTCCGGTTTGTCGTATTGCAGTTTCCCGGGCACGGTGCTCAGCCGAACCACGACGTCGGGTGCCTGCGGCGCCACGGGAGGAAGCGACGCGCCGGCGCCTGCTGTCCCGCCCTCGACGGTGAACGATACGTGGGCGGCGAGCTGCCCCGGCTGTGTGTAGAGCGTGCCCGCGTTCGTCTGTCGTTCGACACGATACTTCCAGGCTCCGGCTAGCGGCACTCGACTCGAGCCTCCCTCGACGAACATCTGATCCGGCGTGCCGACGAAGCCTCCCTCATTGCGTCCGTTCTGGATCCGTACGGTGATGGTGTTGGTGCCGCGGCGCACGACTCCTTCCGGGAGAGTATAGGACGCGGATCCTCGTCCTCCGCCAGCGGGAGCAGGCGGCGGCGCCGCTCCAGCGCGTCCAGCCCCTCGGCCTTGCGGCGCGGCCGGCGCGGCGGGAGGCGGGAGGAACGGTGCAGGCGTCACGGACTGGGCATTAATCCAGACCTCCGCGGTGTTGCGAACCGGTCCGAGCGACAGGGTTGCCGCCTCTCCATTGCCGTTCCACTCGAACGGGCGTGTGAACCATACGACGCCGTCGAAGTCGGGAAGGCCGCGGGATTCCCAGTTGCCCGGCACTTCCATGTTCGACCAGTCGGCCGCGATCGATTTGGCGTCCGGCGTTCGCCAGTCAGGCTTCGTGTTGCCCAGGCGGACGGCAATCGGCAACGCAGCGTACGCAAGTGCATTCCGATCCGCGTGATAAGCCGCGGTGAACGCCTTCTGATGACGGAAACCGGCGATGTAGAACGCGCGGCTCAGCCAACGGTCGGTGAAGTTCTCCTGCTTCTGGCTTTCGGCGTAGAGCGCTTGTCCGACGTCCGGTGAGGATGGCATGTCCGCGACGGCGAGAACCACGGCGAGCCGCGTGTGCAGATCCGGATCGTGCAGCACGCCCGACGCGAGCAGCGCCTTTGCCGACTCCGTCGTGTGAGGGAGTACCATAGCGGCGGCCTTGCGCACTCCAGCAGCCGGATGCTTCAGGGCATCGACGGCGGCGCGATAGGCCTCGGTGGTCGTCGCGTTCAGCTCACCGAGTCCCTGCAGCGTCCACAGGGCGTGCAGCGCCCCGCCGTTGGTGCCGATGGCGTCCACGGCTTGATTGCGAACCATCGCAATCAGCTGCGGCACCACGTCCTTCTGTCCGCGCTCGACGAGCAACCGCTGCGCGTGCAGGCGCCAGAACATGTTGTCGGCGCCGAGCGCGTTCACGAGGCCGGCCGGATCGTTCTTCGAAAGCGAGCGCTTTTTCGCCGGGGTCGCGCCCTTGTAGACGATCCGATAGATGCGGCCGCGCAGGTGATCGCGCATCGACGTTTCGTACGCCGCGCCTTTACCGGTGCTATATCCAGCCGGAGTGGGATTGTGCTGCGCGATGAAATTGTACCAATCGGAGAACCAGACCGACCCATCAGGTCCCACCATCGCGGCGACTGGCGCGAACCACTCCTCGGCGCTCGAGACGAGATTCCAGCCGTCGCGCGCGACGAACCCCGCGCCCTGGCTCTCGAGCACAGGCAGACCAATCAGGTGCGCGGTCGGCTCGCTTACGAGCGCCACACGGTTCCAGTACTCCTTCGGGTAGGTGCGTGCCGTATATAGATGATGACCCGCGGCTGCCGTATAGCCGCCCCAGACGTCGACCTGACGGATGTACGGCGTGGTCGGATGGACGGAGTAGAACGCCGCGGCGCTCTGGTATCCCGCACCAGACGCCGCGCCGCGGCCCCCCGGTGGGGCCGTGCCAGGCAAACCTTCGACGCCGTCGAAATACCGGTTCGGAATTGCCATGAACCACGACTGGTCGTTGTTCGCCGTGGAGCCGAACACGTCGAAGGTCTCGGAGAATCCCAAGCCCCACGTGTTGTTGGTCGACATGGTCATGTATTCGAAGTTGCTGCCATCGGGCTTGAACCGGTACGCGCCCTGCGTGAACTGCATCTGTTTGCCGTTGATCTCTCCGTTGAACCCGGAATAGCCGACGGCGCCCCAGATGTAATTGTCGGTCCCGTACTGGAGGTTCGAAGGGCCGGCGTGTGTATCGCGCAGCCCCCAGCCCGTACTCAGCACTTGACGGACGTCGGCCTTGTCGTCGCCGTTGGTGTCCTTCAGAAACAACATGTAAGGCGCCGCCGCGACTATCACGCCGCCATTGGCGAAGGTCAGGCTCGTCGGCAGGTTCAGATGCTCGGCGAAGACGGTGAACTTGTCCGCTTTGCCGTCGCCGTTGGTGTCCTCGAGGATCTTGATCCGATCATCACCCGCGTTGCCATTCAGCACTTCGTTCGGATAATCCTGCGCTTCGATAATCCAGACGCGGCCGCGCTCGTCGATGTTGAAGCTGATTGGCTTGACGATGTCGGGCTCGGCCGCGAAGAGCTCGACGCTGAACTCGGCTGGCGTCTGCATGAACTTCTGCGCTTCTTCGGGGGCGAACGGGAGCTGGAACTGCGGCGGCACCGGACGGTTCTCGTAATTCGGAACGTTGAAACCCTCGACGTAGGTCACGCCGGGCATCTCGAGCTGCTGCCAACGGCGCCGCGCCTGTTCGTCAACCGCCCACACGATGCCCTTCTCGACAAGGTTCTGAAACGCGGCATTGCCCCACGTGCGTTCATCGTGGCCGTACCCGGAGTAGAAGATGCGTCCTTTGCCCTGCGTACGCAGCCACGTCCAAGGCTGGCCGTCCCGCTACATCAGGATGGTCCGATCCGCGTCGGAGGGGCCGATGGCCACCGGCTCCTCCGACGCTGCGAACGGTTGAATCCCCTGCACCACGGGGTTGGAGGGTTGAACAATCTCGGCAGTGAACTCGGATGCCTGTCCCTGCACGCGCGCGCCGACGAGCGACAGCTCGCCGGCGCCGTGCAGCGCGACGAGGCCGTGGCCGGCCTCGACGAAATCGGTCAGCGCCTTTTCCTGCGGCGCCGTCAGCGTGAGCTTGTCGCCGTAGACGACCACAGCGTCGTAGTACGCGAGCCTGGCAGAATCGACGCCCTCGAGCAGCTTCGTCGCGTAGGTCAGCTGAATGCCTCGGCGCGCAAGAACGGGAGAAATCGCCGACAGCATCTTCACCGGATCGTGCGGCGTTTCCTCTTCGGGCGCGAGGAACAGCACCTTGATCGGACGTCCGGCACTGGCCGCCGCAGCGCGCGCTGAACGAGGCGCGGCCGGACGCGGAGACTGCGCAAACAGAGACAGGCCGGCGGCCGCGAGGACAGCGGCGCCAGTCAGAAATGTTCGACTCAGGATCGTCATCGACCACGCACCTTTCGAGGGCAACGATAATACTTCGATTCGTTGACGCTCTTCGCGGAACCGTGTTACAAACCGCGCCAACATGCCAAGTGAGCGCAAGGTTCGCGTCGCCATCGTCGGGCTGGGGTTCGGGGCCGAGTTCATCCCCATTTATCAGCGACACCCCAACGCCGAGATGTACGCCCTATGCCGCCGTGACCGAACCGAACTGGACGCCTGCGGCGATCGGTTCGGCATCCAAACGCGGTACACGGATTACGACGCGCTGCTGAAGGATCCGAACGTCGACGCGGTCCACATCAACTCGCCGATCGCGGACCACGCGCCGCAGTCAATCGCCGCGTTGAAGGCCGGTAAACATGTCGCCAGCACCGTGCCCGCGGCGACAACCGTTGACGAGTGCCGGCAGATTGTGGAGTGGCAGCGCAGGAGCGGCAAGGTGTACATGATGATGGAGACGGTCGTGTACAGCCGCGAATACCTGTTCGTCAAAGAGCTGTACGATCGCGGTGAGCTCGGCCGGATCCAGTTCCTGCGCGGCAGCCACCAG
The DNA here is from genome assembly GCA_046735635.1 of Acidobacteriota bacterium. Classification (GTDB taxonomy): domain Bacteria; phylum Acidobacteriota; class Vicinamibacteria; order Vicinamibacterales; family 2-12-FULL-66-21; genus JALZOC01. The sequence goes on from JBKPTT010000111.1 coordinate 9,883, forward strand.
CAGGATATGGAGGGTTGGCCAGGGTACTGGGAAGGCTTTCCGCCGATGCATTACGCGACGCACTGCGTCAGCCCCTGCCTCGCGCTCGTCGGCAAGCACGCAGAACACGTCGTGTGTCACGGATCGGGCAGGATCGACGAATCGTTGATCCCGAAGTATGGGAGTCCATTCGCTATCGAGACCGCGACCTTCAAGCTCAAGGACTCCGACGTCTGCGCCGAGGTCACCCGGAGCCTGTTCAACACGGCACGGCAGTACCGGGAGAGCTTCGACGCGTACGGATCGAAAAAATCATTCGAATGGCAGCAGGTCGAGAACGAAGACCCCATCATCCACACGAAGAGCACCAAACAGCATCCGCTGGGCGAACCCGAGATTCCGAAGCGAGTGAAGGTGCCGGATTACGCGCACCTGCTCCCGGAGCCGATTCGGCGATTCACCCAGCCCGCCGCGATCCAGGATGCCGAGCATCTGTCGTTCTTGCAGGGAGGCGGACACGGCGGATCTCACCCCCACCTCGCGCACAATTTCCTGATGGCGTGCGTCGGCGAAAAGCCGCCGATGCCGGATGCGGAAACGTCCGTGAACTGGACGCTCGTGGGGATCTGCGCGCACCAATCGGCGCTCAAGGGCGGCGAGAAGATCACGATTCCGACGTTTTAGGAAGGCACCACATGACTCGACGAACGCTCGTCCTGCTCGCTGCGCTCCTCGCCGCGGCCGCCATCGTCGTCCCGCGGATCGACGGTCAGGCTCCGAGAAAGGGACGCGCGATCGAAATTCTGTTCCTTGGGCACAAGAGCACTCACCACGATTCGGCGCGCTTCGAGCCAATGATCGCGTCCGCCATCGAGGGCGAGGGGTTCCATTTCACGTATACGCCTGACCCGGCGGATCTGAACGCCGCGAACCTCGCTAAATACGACGCGCTCATGATCTACGCCAATCACACGACGATCACACCGGATCAGGAGAAGGCGCTCCTCGACTTCGTAGAGAATGGAAAGGGCTTCCTCCCGATTCATTGCGCGTCGTTCTGCTTCCAGAACTCTGAGAAATACATCGCGCTCGTCGGCGCCCAATTTTTGAAGCACGGCACCGGCGAGTTCACGACCCGAATCATCCTGCCGAACCATCCGGTCATGGATGGAATCCAGCCATTCCAGGTATGGGACGAAACATACGTCCACACGAAGCACAACCCGGATCGCACGGTGCTGATGGAACGTGTCGACGAAAGCGGCGCCGAACCCTGGACCTGGGTGCGCGAACACGGCAAGGGACGCGTGTTCTACACGGCGTACGGCCACGATGAGCGTGTCTGGGGGCACCCGATGTTCCATCGTCTCGTTCGCAACGGCATTCTCTGGGCTGTCGGTCCGTCGGTCAGGAGCGAGTGGGCCGCCGCGGGACGTTGAGGCCGTCGGGCGAGCTCGAGGTCTGGAAGTTCGGCGGCGCCTCGCTTGCCGACGCGCGCGCGGTCGATCGCGCCGCCGCGTTGATCGCGGCGCACCGCGGGCCTCTCGTCGTCGTCGCGTCGGCGTTCGGCGGCGTCACCGATCTCCTGCTCGACGGCGCGCGCGCCGCGATCGCCGGCCGCCATGACGACGCGGCGCGGGCGGCGGCGACGTTCCTCCGGCGTCACCGCGAGGCGGTTCAGACGCTGATCCAATCCGGCACGAGGCGACGCGACCTCCTGTCGCGGATCGATGCGGCCGCTCGCGAATATCGTGAGATCAGCGCCGCCGTGGGAGTGCTGGGGCATCTCGAAGCGCGTGCCAGCGATCTCCTCGTCTCGCGTGGCGAGCGGATGTCGGCGCGGGTGCTCGCCGCGGCGGTGCAGCGCGCGAGGCGCCGCACGGAGTACGTCGAGGCGGTCGACATCGTTTCGACCGACGCGCAGTACGGCGCGGCCGCGCCCAATATGTCGCTCACCTCGCGCGCGGCACGCAAGCTTCTTCGCCCCCTGCTCGATGCGGCGATCATTCCCGTCGTCCCCGGGTTCATCGGTCATGCTCCGGACGGAAGCGTCACGACGCTCGGCCGCGGGGGATCCGATCTGACCGCGACCGTGCTCGCGCGCGCGCTGGGCGCGCGGCGCGTCGTGCTCTGGAAGGACGTTCCAGGGATCCTGACGGCAGACCCCCGCCTGGTTCCCGACGCGCGGCTGATTCCGCAACTGCATCACCGGGAAGCGGCGGAAGTCGCCCACTATGGCGCCAAAGTGCTTCATCCCCGCGCGCTCATTCCGATTGCCGGCACGCGGATCGTGCTGCACGTCCGCTCGTTCCTCGAACCGGACCGGCTTGGGACGGAGGTGTCGGCGCGCCGGTCGTCGATCGCACATCCGGTGAAAGCCATCGCCACCGTTCCCCGACAGGCCGTGCTCACCGTCTCGGGCAAGGGAATGATTGGCGTTCACGGGATCGCCGCACGCACGTTCGCCGCCGTCGATTCCGAGCGCCTGTCCGTGTCCACGATTTTCCAGGCGTCCTCTGAAAGCTCGATCGGATTCACGCTGCCCGACTCGGAGGCGGAGCGTGGGGTTCGCTCGCTCCGTCGCGCGTTTCGCGAGGAGCTCGCAAGCGGGCTCATCGACAGCGTCGGCGCCAGATCGGGGATGTCCGTGGTGGCCGTCGTGGGCGACGGCATGGCGGGAACACCAGGCATCGCGGCGCGAGTGTTCGCGGCGCTCGCCGATGGGAGCGTGAACGTCGTCGCAATCGCTCAGGGCTCGTCAGAGCGCAACATCTCGTTTGTCGTGACCGACGCCGACGTCCCCGTGGCTGTCCGCCAGATTCACTCGGCCTTCCAACTCTCGAAGATCGGCGGCGGCGGTGTGTCGATGCCCCGGACGGACGTCGTCATGCTGGGGTTCGGCCGCGTGGGCCGCGCGCTGGCAGATCAGATCGCCGTCGCCAACGCCGAATCGGATGTGCGCGTCGTCGGGCTGCTCGATCGCTCTGGGTACGTATTCGAACCGAGGGGCCTCTCGCGCCGAAGGCTGCTCCGGCTCGCGCAGGAGAAAGATGCCGGCGCGCAACTCGCATCTGTCGGCGGCCGGCGGGCGTCGGCAGCCGAGGCGCTCACGACGATGGCCAGCCACGCGGTGACGCGGCCGGTGCTGGTCGACGTGACGAGCGAGGAGACCTCAGATCTGCTCCGCGCCGCATTGGGACACGGGTTCAATCTCGTTCTCGCGAACAAGAAGCCGCTCGCCGGATCGCCGGAGAGCTGCGCGCAGCTCATGACCGATGCCGCGGCGGCGCACCGGCAGATCCGGTACGAGGCGACAGTTGGCGCGGGTTTGCCCATCATCGACACGTACCACAAGCTCGTCGACACCGGCGATCGCGTCGTGCGGATCGACGGATGTGTCAGCGGCACGCTGATGTTCGTCTTGTCCGCCGTCTCTTCGGGCGTGCCGTTCTCCGACGCCGTGCGTGAGGCCGTCGAGCGGGGATATGCCGAGCCGGATCCGCGCGAAGACCTCTCGGGCCGCGATGCGGCGCGTAAGGCGATCATCCTTGCGCGACTGATGGGATATCAGGGAACCGCGCCGGCAGCCGACGATCTCGTACCCCGATCGCTCGCCCGGTTGAAGCTCGCCGACTTCATGAAGCGACTGCCGTCGCTCGATGCGACGTGGGCCGCGCGAGTAAAACGTGAAGCCGCGCGCGGACGCGTGCTGCGGTACGTGGTGACGGCGACACCGCGCTCGATCTCGGCCCGCCTCACCGCAGTGCCGGCCTCCAGTCCGATGGGCGCCCTCGAAGGAACACGTAATCTCGTCGCGTTTACGACGCGGCGATATCGCACCGAGCCGCTCGTCGTGAGCGGGCCGGGCGCGGGGCCTGACGTGACGGCCGCAGGTATTCTCAACGACATCCATTCGCTCGCCGGCGACGTAGGCCGAGGGTTCATGCCCCGCCTCATCGAGCACTACTGGCGCCGAAAGATTTCGTGAAGCCGAGTAGAATGTCGCGTCGGAAACCGACTGGAGAAACAACCATGAGACGCGCCACATCGCTCGCCGCAGTCCTGACGTTTTCCGCGGGCGCGTTGTTCGCGCAGTTCGCTCCCCCGCCGCCGGCGCCGCTCGACATGTCGAAGGTGCCGCCGGGATCGCCGGAGCCGAAGACGTGGACGGCTGCGGAAGACCACCAGAACATGATGGAGCAGCTCGGCATAAAGGCACTCCGTCCCGGTCCGAGCGGCAACGAGCAGGCGCCCAATCACGCGAACTACGACGAAGCCACCGCCAACCCGTTTCCGGATCTGCCCGACGTGCTGACGTTGAAGAACGGCAAGAAGGTCACGTCGGCCAACG
>JBKPTT010000112.1:0-21290 GCA_046735635.1 Acidobacteriota bacterium
CATTCCATTCGGCACCCGGCATTCACATTCGGCACCCGGCATTCACATTCGGCACCCGGCATTCACATTCGGCACCCGACATTCACATTCGGCATTCCGCCAATCTCAATCGCCATTCGCCAATCTCAATCGCCATTCGCCAATCTAAAATTCGGCACTCGGCATTCGGCACTCGGCAATTACGCGCCCTGCGTCACGCGAGGACGCACCGCAGGGCCGTACATTTCCTCGGCGTACTGTTTGACCATGCGGCGTGCGCTGAAGCGAGGCGTGACGGAATAGATGGCCTGGCGTACGAACGAGAGCCAGCGCCTGGGAATGCCCTGCGCGTCGCGGTCATAGAAGACCGGAACGATCTCGCGCTCGAGCAGTTGATAGAGCGCTTCGGCGTCGGCAGCATCGACGGCGTCGGAGTCGCCGGAGTTCGAGTTGCCTTCGATCAGCCAGCCGTTCTGTCCCGTATACCCCTCGGCCCACCACCCGTCGCCGATGCTCAGATGTGGCACGCCGTTGACCGACGCCTTCATCCCGCTCGTGCCGCTCGCTTCGAGCGGCTTTCGAGGATTGTTCAACCAGACGTCGCATCCCTGGACGAGGAAATGCGCCACGTGCAGATCGTAGTCGTCGACGAACGCCAGGCGGCCCCCGAACATGGCGTCGGTGGCGCGGCGGTAGACCTGCTGCAGATGGTGTTTGCCGGTTTCGTCGGCCGGGTGCGCCTTGCCGGCAAACACGATCTGCACTGGCCGTCGCGAAGCGTTCAGCAGTCCGAGCAGCCGGTCGGGGTTCTGGAAGATCAGCTCGGGGCGCTTGTAACTCGTGAACCGGCGGGCGAACCCGATCGTGAGCGCGTTGGGATCGAGCAGCGTGCCGGCGGCAACGACGCGCGCGGCGCTGACGTGCTCTTCCATCCATCGCGATCGTGCGCGTTCGCGAATGAACGCGAAGAGATAGGTGCGCAGCGCCTGCCTGGCGGTCCAGAGCTCCTCGTCGGGGATTTCCAGAATCGCATCCCAGATGCCGATGTCATCGTGGCGCTCGCGCCAGCCTGCCGGCAGGTGATCGTCGAAGAGGCGGTTCATCTCCGCAGACAGCCAGGTCGGGACGTGAATGCCGTTGGTGATCGCGCGGACCGGCCGCTGAGCCTCGGGCACACCAGGCCAGATCGGTCCCCACATCTCGCGCGTCACCTCCCGATGGAGCTGGCTGACGGCGTTGGTCGCGCCCGCGGTGCGGAGCGCGAGCGCCGTCATGTTGAATTGCGGTCCGCTGCCATTGTCGTAGTGGCCCAGCGCCATGAACGCATCGCGGTACGATCCGAGCGTGCCCCACGCGTTCGCGAGGTGCGTCTCGACGAGATTGAATGGAAACGCGTCATGCCCGGCAGCGACCGGTGTGTGCGTCGTGAAGATGGTGGTCCGACGGACTTCTTCGAGCGCGGAGTCGAACGTGTCGCCGTGCTCGATGAGATCGCGGATGCGCTGCAGCACGACGAATGCGGCGTGCCCTTCGTTGAGATGCCAGACGGCCGGAATCGAGCCGAGCGCCTTCAAGGCACGCACGCCGCCGATGCCGAGGATGATTTCCTGCTGAACGCGCGTCTCCCGGTCGCCGCCGTAGAGCCTCGCCGAGAGATCGCGGTCCCACGGCGCGTTTTCCTCCAGGTCGGTGTCGAGCAGATACAGCTTGACGCGCCCGAGCCGCACCCGCCACACCGACACGAGCACGCTCCGGTTTCCGAGCGGCACCGCCACGATGCACGGCTTGCCTTCGGCGGTGATCGCCGGCTCGACGGGCGCGTGCGCCCATGAGAGTTTCTCGTAGGTTTCCTGCTGCCAGCCTTCCGGCGAGACCTTCTGGTGAAAGTACCCCTGCGGGTACATGAACCCGACGCCGATCAGCGGAATTCCGAGGTCGCTCGCTTCCTTACAGTGGTCGCCCGCCAGGACGCCGAGCCCGCCCGCGTAGATGGGAAGGGACTGGTGAAGCGCGAACTCCGCGGAGAAGTACGCGATGGGACCAGTACAATCGGGATAGCGATGTTCCCACCACGTGTCGCGTGCAGTGCGGGCGGCGTCGAGCGCATCGACCGCCGCGTCATAGATGAGCAGGTACCGATCGTCCTCGGCCGCCAGCCGCAGCATCTCGTCGGAGACGAGCTGCAGCATCAGCACCGGGTTGTGCGCGGTCTGGCGCCACAGCGCATAATCCAGCTTGCGAAACACGTCCCGGGCCTGCACGTTCCACGTCCACCAGAGGTCGGTGGCGAGCTCGGGAAGGCGGTTCAGGCGTTCGGGGATGCTCGGGGGTTTCGGGTTATCCAACGGCGTGATGTCCTCTCGAAGGGATGGTGAAGATAGGCGTGATCATGCGCAAGCGCCCACCAGCTGGGCAAAGCGCGTCAGGTCGATGTTGCCGCCCGAGACCACCGCGACAACTTTCTCGTGTCCCGCGTTTGTGATGACCGGCGACAGCGCCGCCGCGACGGCGCACGCGGCGGCTCCCTCGCTCACGACGTGGACGCGGTCGGCAACGAGGCGCATCGCACGCGCGGCTGCATCGAGGCCGACGACAATCGAATCGTCAACCCATTGGCGGAGAAGCGGCCACATCGATTCGAGCACCGACTTGCCGCCCGCTCCATCGACGAACGACGCGCTCCATTCGTCGAACCGGCTGGCCTGTCCACGGCTCAGCGAAACAGCCAGAGGCGCCGCCGTCTCGGGCTCTGCCGCGTAGACACGCGCCGAAGGACGAAGCGCGTCGAGCGCGCAGCCGATTCCCGAAAGCAGGCCGCCGCCGCCGAGCGGCGCAATAACGGCATCCACATCCGGCAGGTCTTCGACGATCTCGAGGCCGATCGTTCCGTTCCCCGAGATGAAATCGTCGTCATCGAATGGGTGAACGAAGCGTCCCCGCATGCGATCCGACCGATGCTGCTCGACCGTCTGCCAGCATTCGTCGTAGGTGGCTTTGACGATCGTCGCGCCCAGGCGCTCGATGGCGTTCAACTTGGTCTCGGGCGCCGTGTCCATCACCATCACGCTGCACGGCGCGCCGGCGAGCCGTGCCGCCAGCGCGACGCCTTGTGCCGCGTTGCCAGCGCTCACCGTCCACACGCCTTGTGCCAGTGCGTCTCGTGTGAGGCGGCTGACTGCGTTCTGCGCTCCGCGGATCTTGAACGACCCGATGGGCTGCAGCGTCTCGAGCTTCAAGAAGACTTCCGGCCGCTTGCGCTCGAACGGCACGTCGAGGCGTACGAGCGGAGTCCGGATCGCCGCCTGGTAAACATGCGTTGCCGCGTCGCGAACGGTCTCAAGTGAAATACGGCGCGTGAGGGCCGGGCCGGGGTCGCGCAGCACAGAGCGCAATCGTAATCGGCAAACGCCAGCCGGTCAATAAACTCGCGGTTCGCGGTGGCGGCGGCTTGTGGCTGCAGGGGTCGAAGCTGACGTAGACTTGGCGCGGAGACTCGCATGCCTCGAAAGATCAATCGCCGGGAGTTCGTCGTGACCAGCACCGCTGCGGGTCTGGCCGCCGCCGCGACACCGCGCGCCGCATTCGGACAAGCGCCGGCCGTGACGACGCCATCGGGGATCCATCCCGTCGTCATCTCGTCGGCCAACGGAAACCGATTCAAGAACGGCGGGACGAAGACGTGCCTCGAAACCGCATTCGAGAAGATGACGCGCGGAGACGACGTGCTCGACGCGCTCATCGCCGGCGTGAACATCGTCGAACTGGATCCCGACGAGACGAGCGTCGGCTACGGCGGGCTTCCCAACGCCGAGGGCATCGTCCAGCTCGACTCGTGCTGCATGCACGGTCCGAAGAAGCGCGCCGGCGGCGTCGGCGCGCTCGAAGGAGTCCGCACCCCTTCGCTCGTCGCGAAGGCCGTGATGGAGCAGACCGACCACCATCTGATTGTCGGAAAAGGGGCACAGGACTTCGCTCGCGCGCTCGGATTCAAGATCGAGGACGACCTGAATACCGAACGGTCACGATCGCTGTGGCTGAAGTGGAAGCGCGAAACCGATCCGCTGCACTACCTCGATCCCATCAAGCGTCAGGAAGCGATGCGGCGGATTCAGCTGCAGATGATTGCCGATGGGTTGATCGACCCGAATCACTTCTACGGCACGATCAATTGTGATGGCGTGAACGCGAAGGGAGACGTCTGCGGCGTGACCACCACGAGCGGATTGGCGTGGAAGATTCCGGGTCGGCTCGGCGACTCGCCCATACTGGGCGCCGGCCTGTACGTCGACAACGACGTGGGTGCGGCCGGCTCGACGGGCCGCGGGGAGGCCAACCTGTACAATCTGTGCTCGTTCCTCATCGTCGAGGAAATGCGGCGAGGCGCGCATCCAAAGGACGCGGGCATGGCCGCGCTCCGGCGGATCAAGAGCAACACGATCGAGAAGCGCCTGCTCAACGATCGTGGTCTGCCGAACTTCGGGATTGATTTCTACATCCTGAACAAAAAGGGGGAGCACGCCGGCGTCGGCATGTACGGCGGACCGACGGCCAACTACGCCTATTGCGACGAGCACGGCGCCAAGACCGTCCCAATCGAGGGTCTGCTCGAGGGCAAGCCTGATTAAAGATATTTCGGACACCGCGCGATGGATGGCGGTGTACCGCGCGGCCGAGACAGAGCGCCGCGACGCCGCCTTTCGCGATCCGTTTGCGCGCGCGTTAGCTGGGACAGCCATCCGCCGCCAGTCCGCGTCACGTCGGCACGCGTGGGCATTCGTAGCACGGACGTGCCTGTTCGACCGCTTCATCACCGCCGAGATCGCACGCGGCGTTCAAATGGTCGTGAATCTCGCGGCCGGAGTGGACGCCCGCCCGTATCGTATGGATTTGCCCGCCGCGCTCGACTGGATTGAAGTGGACCTCCCGCGCGTGATCGATTACAAGGAGCAGATTCTCGCCTTCGCGCAGCCGAAGTGTCATCTCGAGCGTGTGCGACTCGATCTCTCGGATATTCACGCTCGTCGCCGCCTGTTCGGCGAGCTTGGGGCGCGGGACAAACGGGCGCTCGTCGTGTCCGAAGGGCTGGTGATCTACCTCACGCAGGAGCAGGTCGCGGGGCTTGCGAGCGATCTGGCAGACGTTCCGGCTTTCGATCGCTGGACGCTGGATTTGGCGTCGCCGGCGACGCTGCGCGTCCTGCAGCGTTCGATGGGGAAGGCGGTTGCGGCGGCCGGCGCGCCATTCCAGTTTGCGCCGGCCGAAGGACCCGATTTCTTCAAACGTTTTGGCTGGCAGCCAATCGCGGCGGAGTCGATGTTCAAGGCCGCCGTGCGGCTCAACCGGGTGCCGCTGCGGCTTCGGCTCGCCGCAACGTTGTCGCGGCTGCGTCCACGAACCGATCGCGCGTGGGCTGGCGTCTGCTTGCTCCAGCGCCGCGCCACCGCAGATCGCGAACCGAATGCCGCAGCCGACGCCGCGTGATCTGTAGGGCGGGGCTTCAGCCCCGCCAACGCTGTACGCCGCCCCTCACCGCAACGTCGGAGACTTCGTCGCCGCTGGAACCGGCAGCGTGACGTCGTACTTCGCCAGCTGCGCACTCAAGGCCTGCGCTTTGACGAGCAGCGCATTCGCGTCGGCGATGGTCTTCGGCATCTTCGTTTTCGTCTCGCCGTAGGCCTTCATCGTCTGCTCGGTCGGCCACATTCCGCCCATCAGGCCGTTCTTCGCCTGCGCGGCCTGCGCCATGACGCTCTCGTTCGCCGCGCCGCCGCGGCCGCCGCCCGCGGCACCACCACCACCACCACCGCCGCCGAACCCACGGCCGCCCGCCGGTTGCGCGAACTTCGCAATCATGACCGAGAGATCCTTGCTGAATTGATCGAACGAGGCCTTCACCTCCGCCGGGATGTTCGTGTTTGCCGAAACCTGCGGCGCAAGTTCGGTGACTTTCGTGTTGAGCGGCGTCAGCGCGTTGGCCGTCTCAGCGCCGCGCCGCTGCAGCTCGTGCATCTCCATGGCCATGTCGAACAGCTTCTTGCGCTCGACAGAGGTCAGCACGACTTCAGGGTCGTCGGCGACACGCAGCGGTTTCGTTTCGATTGTCTTGCCGTCGACGATGAGCGAGACGTTGTAGACGCCGGGCAGCACGTACGGACCCGGATTGCCGCCGCCGAATCCTCCGAATCCGCCGAACCCACCGCCGCCGGTTACGCACCCGGCACCGAAGGGGCTCGGTGTCTGCTGCCCGCCGCGGCCGCCGCCACCTCCGGCGCCGCCGCCTGCGCCGGCACCACCTCCGCCGGCACCACCTCCGCCGCCACGCCCGGCCGTCCCGCCTTGTCTACCGGTTGTCGCGGCTGGTACTGGCTGCACCCGTAAATCCCAGCACGCCGACTGCATTCCCGGTTTTCCACTGTTAGCCAGAGTCGTTCCTGAGATCTCGCGCACCTCTCGCCCCGCCGCGTCGGTGATCTTCAACTTGACGTCCCCAGATTGTTTCTTCATCAACCAGGAGATCACCGCTGCCTGCGGCGGGTTCTCGCCGAAGAACGTCTGGTCGCCCCAGAACTCATAGTTGCGATCGCGCGCAGGCCGCCTGTACATCGCCACCGGCGGCGGCGAGAACAGCTTTGCATCCGCTGTCGTCGATTGCGCCGCGGCGTACTCCTGAATCGGCTCGAGATGATCGAGGATCCAGAGCGCGCGGCCGTGGGTCGCGAGCAGCATCGCGTTGTCGCGCGGGTGCAGCGTGATTTCGTCGATCCGCACGGTGGGCAGGTTCGCGCGGATGCGCGTCCACGATTTGGCCCGGTCGGTCGTGACAAACAGACCTGTTTCGGTGCCGATGTAGAGGACGTCCGGGTTCTTCAGGTCCTCTGTGAGCGTCTTCACGACCTCGCCACTGAGATTGCCGTTCGCCGATTGCCAGGTCTGGCCGAAATCGCGGCTCGCGTACACGAAGGTCTCGAAGTTGCCCTGCCGGTGATCGTCAATCGTGGCGTAGACGGTGCCTTCGTCGAAACGCGACGAGACGACCTCGGAGACGAACGCGCCGTTCGGCGCGCCAGGCAGCTTCGCGTAGAGGCTCGTCCACGTCTTACCACCGTCTCGCGTTACCTGCAGATTGCCGTCGTCGGTGCCGACGTAGATGAGGCCGCCGCGCTTCGGGGATTCCGCCAGCGACACGATCGTCGGCCATGCAACAATGCCGTCGTTCTTGGCAATCGTGATATCGCTCCCCTTGACGCCCATGGTCACGATGTCGTCGCGGTTGGCGTTGCTCGTGAGGTCGCCGCTGACTGGTGTCCACGACAAACCGCGATCGGGGGAGCGGAACACCTTCTGCGCGGCGGCGTAAACGACCTTGGGATCGTGCGGCGAGATGATGATCGGCGTATCCCAGTGCCATCGCAGCGGCGGCTCGCCAGCTGCGGCCTGCGGCCGGATCGCCATCGTCTCGCCGGTGACGCGATCGACGCGCACCATGTTGCCGTCCTGCGACTCGCTGTAGATCACGCGGCTGTCGGCGGGATCCTGAAGGACGACGAACCCGTCGCCCCCCTGAATCGTCGACCAGTGGTGATTCGCGATGCCCGCGGCGCCGCGTACGGCGCTTGGACCGCACCAGTCATAGTTGTCCTGCATCCCGCCGCACACGTTGAACGGCGTCGCCATGTCATAGCTGACGTGATAGAAGAGGCCGACGGGCAAGTTGGGAACGAACGCCCACGTTTTCGCCTGGTCATAGGAATACGCAAGCCCGCCATCGTTGCCGATGATCACGTGGCGCGAGTTGGACGGATCGATCCAGATCGCGTGGACGTCGTCGTGGATTGGCTGCGCGACGTCGGTCGCAATCGTTTTGCCGCCGTCTAGTGTCTGATGCAGGCCGACCCCGCCGAGGTACACGATTTCGGGGTCGTTCGGATCGCTTCGTACCTGGCTGAAATACATCGGTCTCGGATTCGCGTTGTTCACCTTCCTCCACGTCCCGCCCGCATCGTCCGACCGATAGAGCCCTGTTGGATCGTTCGGGTTGAGCGGCCCGCCTCCACGGCCGAATCCGCCTCCGCCGCCGCCCGCCTGTGCGCCGCCCGCCGGCGCTGTTCCGGGTCCCTCCTCCCCGGCTGCTCCAGCGCCGCGGCCGCCACGACCCGCCTGGGTGGGACCCTCGATCGACGCGTAGAGAATGCTTGGTCGCTTGCGCGAGACGTCGAGGCCGATCCGACCGAGAGGACCGTCGGGAATACCCGCTTTCAGTCGGGTCCACGTTTCGCCGCCGTCCGTTGACTTCCAGATGCCGCTGCCCGGCCCGCCACCGTTCATGCAGCATGCGCTGCGCCGCCGCTGGTAGGTTGACGCGTACAGAACCTGGCTGTTTTCGGGATCGATCACGACGTCGTTCGCACCTGTGTCGTCGTCGACATTGAGCACCTGCCTCCACGTCCTGCCGCCGTCGCTCGTCTTGTACACGCCGCGCTCGCCGCCCGGAGCCCAGAGGTTGCCCGTAGCGGCGACGAAAACCGTCTCGGTGTTGCGCGGATCGATGACGATCCGATTGATGTACCGGGACGTGCGCAGTCCCATGAACGCGTACGTCTGGCCACCGTCTGTCGACTTGTAGACGCCGTCGCCCCACGACGTGCTCTGGCGATTGTTGGATTCCCCGGTGCCCACCCACACCAGATCCGGGTTGTTCTGCGAAACGGCGACGTCGCCAATCGACATGAGGCCTCGATCCTGCAGCTGCGCCTCGAACGTCGTTCCGTTGTTGACGGTCTTCCACACTCCGCCATGTGCCGTGCCGACGTAGAAGATCGCCGGATTGGCCTCATAGACCGCCACATCCGAGATCCGTCCGGACATCGAAGCGGGACCGAGTTGGCGGAAATGCAGCGCGTCGAAAGGTCCGGCGGCCGGCGCCGAAGGCTGTTGTCCGCTTCCTGTGATCGACGTGGCGGCGAGCACGGCAAGCGCCGTACAGGGTACGACCCAGCGTAAGTGCTTCATCGAAAGATTGCCTCCAGAGTTGTCCGGGAGATGACGCGCGGCATTATAGGCCAACCCGTGACGTTCACCGGCGAGTCGACAGCAACTCCTTGAGGCGGTCGATCGGGAGTGCCGGGACCGTGCGGCCGTTTGCGGTCACGTCGCTCGCTTTCAGGAGCGAGTTGTAAACGGCCTCCTCGGTCGCGTCCAGCGCGGCTTCGAAGAGCGGTGACAGGTTGTCGGTCGTCAGAAGGGTACGCGGTTGCGGCGTCGCGGCGGGCGATACGCGCAAGGACGGATGCGTCGAGAACGCGATGGCGTAATCACCGCTGCCGTTCGAGTAAGTCGAACCAGTGCGCGCCAGCGCGTACACCGCCCGCGCCGCCAGCCGCTTCAGATCACGGGCATCGAGCGGCGCATCGGTCGCGACGACAATCATGCACGACCCGTCCCCGGGCGGCTGACGGCTTTCGGACGGCGGCATCAACGTTTTCCACACCGGCACCCCGTCGACGACGAGTCGCCCGCCGTAGTTGGTCTGGACCAGCACCCCGACGGTCCACGAATCGCCCGCTACGCCAACCCGTCGCGATGAACTGCCGATGCCGCCCTTCCATCCGAACGCGATGGTACCCGTTCCGGCGCCGACGGCGCCTTCGTCGACGGCCCCGCCGTGAGCAGCCTGGATGGCCGCTAGCACGTGCTCGCGCGTCACGGGGAACCGGCGGATGTCGTTGAGCGTCCCGTCGTTCGTTTCGCCGACGACGGCGTTCACCGACCGCACGTTTTCGTTGCCGGGCTGCGCGATCGTCCAGCGCACCACCGCGTCAACAGCCGTGCCCACCGCGAGCGTGTTCGTCAGCACGATAGGCGTCTCGATCGTGCCGAGCTCTTCGACCTGAGTGGATCCGGCGAGTTTCCCGAACGCGTTCCCGATGAACACGGCTCCGGGCACCTTGTCGCGGAACAGGTTGCCGCCGTGGGGCAGGATGGCAGTGACGCCGGTTCTCGCGTCGGCCGAAGCAACCGTGACCTGTCCGACCAGAACGCCGGTGACGTCAGTGATTGCGTTCAGCGGCCCCGGCTGCATCACTCCCGGCGCGATGCCCAGATCACGCGCCCGCGGACGCGCCGGCGGCTGCTGCAGCATCGTCATGACGGCGGCGAGGAACAGCAAAACGCGCATCGAACGGCACGTATAATACCGCCGCCATGAAGATCTATCTTGCGTGCACGGTCCGCGGAGACCGGGCCGCGGTCGCCGCGTTGAGGGAGGTCGCGACTCTTCTCGAGCGCGACGGCCACACGGTCCTCACGCGACATCTGCTCGCTGACGATGTCGAGAACGCCGAGGGAATGCTGACCGAGCGCGACGTGTTCGATCGGGACATGCAGTGGCTGGCGGCGGCGGATCTCGTGGTTGCCGACGCATCAGGGTCGAGTTACGGCGTGGGATTCGAGGTTGGATATACGCTCGGCCGCGCGGAGCGCTCGCGCCAGCGCGTTCTGCTCCTCTACGATGCCGCGCGCCGCGAGAAGATTTCGCGTCTCGTGCTGGGCAACGCGCATCCCGCCTGTACGACGTGCGCGTACGAAAACGTCGATGACCTCGTGCGAATTGTCCAATCGTTCGTCGTCCCCGTGCCCGACTGCTGATCGCCGTGCGCGTCCGAATTCATCGCCTCTCAGATTCGGCGGAACTGCCGGCATACGCGACCGACGGGGCGGCCGGATTCGATCTGGCCGCCTCCGAGGCCACGACCATTCAGCCAGCCAGTACGGCGCTCGTCCCGACCGGCCTCGTCATCGAGGTTCCGGCCGGGATGTTCCTGGGCATCTTCGCGCGCAGCAGCACGCCGCTGAAGCGCGGATTGATGGTCGCCAACGGCGTCGGTGTCGTGGATTCCGACTACTGCGGGGCCACGGACGAAGTGAAAATTGCGGTGTTCAACTTCACCGCGGAGCCGGTCACCGTGAAACCGGGCGACCGGATCGCGCAGGGCATTCTCCTGCCCGTCACGCGCGTCGAGTGGGACGAAACCGGCGCGCCCCAGCGCGGCGCGCGCGGCGGCTTGGGATCGACCGGCGGGTAGTGCCATATCAACGACGGTCAGTGTCAAGAGCAGACAGATCTCTCTTTCTCTCTTCCTCCTGTTGGATCTTGTCAGTGCACGCTGTTGATTAGGTTCGCGCCTCAACGCAACCGGTACAAGCGCAGTCCGCGCGCGCCGACGCCCATCAGTTCGAGATCGTTTCTATTCTCGATAGCCTTCAGGACCTCGCCCGCGTCCGGCCCGAATCGATCCGGGTGCACCATGACGTGCGTCACGCCGGCCCGCTTCATGGCATCGATCGCGTAGTCGCGTGGGAAGAACCAGAAGACCCTCGCGTAGTCGACGTAGCTCGCGGGTGTGTATCCGCTGTAGCCGTTCATCAGCGGCTTCCAGTGCGCGGTGGAATTCAGCACGTACTCGGCGTTTTCGAAGACCGCCTGTCGAGGATAGAAAGGCACTTCGGCGAGGACGACGTGCGGCTCGTCGCCAAGAATCGCGTACAAACGCGGAATGCCGGTGAACGGCCGGTATTCGAATGGTGCACGCAGCGCCTCGATGTTTGCGAAGACGACTGCCGCAACCGCGAGAACCGTCATCGGGCGTGACACGCCCCTGTGCTGCCGCACCTGCCACAGCCCAAGTCCCGCGAGGGCGGACGTCGCCAGCAGAAAGAGGTTGCCGAAGCGAGCGGCGGCACGCAGTCCTCGGATTGGAGGAAAAACCGCATACAGCCAAGCGTACACAGGGGTGGCGGTGCCCAGCGAGAGGACGAAACCGGCCAGACCGATCGCTGCCAGCATAGCGACCCGCCGGCGCACCAGCACGGCGTTCCTCTCTTTGGAGCTGCGCAACGCGAATCCGAGGGCGACCGCTCCGAAGAGCAGCACGACCACGCCGGGGAAGAAACTGTCGACGGGATCGCGAAAGAATCGGCCGCTCCAGGTCGAAATGTGGATCCTGCCGGCTGCCGCAAGGTATCCCTTTGGCGTGGCGGAGTAGTCCGCGACTCCCTCGAGCGGCCGCACCATTCCCTGTTGTGTCGCGGCGCGATGATAAGGAATCCACAACGGCAGCACCGTTGCCGTAGCGAGCGCCATCGCGATCGCGACCGCCACGCAAACCGACCGAAAGTACGGCAGCCACTCGCGGACACGCACGAGGATCGCGATCGCGACGATGAAGGTCGCAAAGACGAACAAGTATCCCGAGGTATACGCCAGAACGGCCATCCAGAATCCCAGCCATACGCCGTCCGATCGACGGCCACGCGTGATGACCCATTCGATGCTCAAAAGCGCAAGCGGCAAGCCGTAGATGTGAAGCGCCTGCACGTGCGCGAGGCGGGTCAACGTGTGCGTGTTGAACGCGAACGTCGTGCCGGTGAGCAGCGACGCCGCGCGATCGCCAGTCCAGCGCATCATCAGTACGTATCCCGCCAACGCGGTCAACGCCAAGCCGGCGATGACGAGGAGATTGAAGACGAGGACGGGCGAGCCGCCGAGCCATCTCACGGGGGCGCCGAGCACCGCCGGTACGATGAGCGGCTCCGAGAACGCGAGTACGTCCTTTGCCGGGTAGAAGATGTTCGCTTGAAACAACCGCGCCGGATCGCGCGGCAGCGTGTGTTCGACCCACGCGAGAATCCATTCGTTCAGCTGCGCATCGCCGTTGTCGTTGCGCGAGTAAACGTGCGGGGCGAGGGCGAGCGGCCACGTGTGCACGATCGCGAGCGCGAGACAGAGAACCGCGGGGGCGATCCACGTCCGGTGCATTCAGCGCGAGGCCAGGCTCCGGATGAGGGTCAACAGCATGTCGATCGCGACCGTGTTGTGCCCGCCGAGCGGGATGATGATGTCCGCGTACCGCTTGCTGGGTTCCACAAACTCCAGGTGCATTGGCTTCACGGTGCCGAGGTACTGGTCGATGACCGACGACACCGTACGTCCGCGCTCCGTGATGTCGCGCTGCAGCCGGCGGATGAACCTCGTGTCGTCGTCGGCGTCGACGAAGACCTTCACATCCATCAGCGAGCGCAGCGCCGCATCCGCGAAGATCAGAATGCCTTCGACGATGATCGCGCGCCGAGGTGTGGCCGTCGAGGTTGCGGGCTGCCGCGCGTAGCGCGCGAAGTCGTACTGCGGAATCTCGACGGCTCGGCCGGCGCGGAGCTCGTCCACGTGCCGGACGAGAAGCTCGGTTTCGAGCGAATCGGGGTGATCGTAGTTGAGCGCCGCGCGTTCCTCGAGCCGCAGGTCGTTGCGATCGCGGTAATAACGATCGTGTTCGAGCACGGTGACCTGCTCGTCGCCGATGCTCTCGATGATCCGGCGAACGACGGTCGTCTTTCCCGAGCCGGATCCTCCGGCGACGCCGATCACAATTCTCGAAGGCTCGGTGTTCGCCTGCACCGCCGTAAGACTATCAGGTCGCCGCCGCCGGACTGGTAAGATGTGACCTGCTTCCCAGAATCAGTTGCACGTCCCGGGAGGGCCTGTGGACTTCCTGTTCTTCGGGCTTCTGTGCGTCGCGATCCTGTTCGGCCCGGCCCTCGCGGCCTGGATTTCGGCGCGGCGCACGCGCGCCGACGTCGAGTCGCTCAGGCGCACCGTCGAGCACCAGCAGACGGCGATCGATCGGCTGACCGCGAGAGTCGCGCAGTTGCCGCGGGACCCCGCCTCCGCTGAAGTGGTGTCAGTTTCGACGAGGCCGGCTGCGCCCGCTGATGTTCTGTCGGCTTCGGCGAGGCCGGCTGTCTCCGCTGATGTTCCGTCGGCTCCGGCGAGGCCGGCTGTCTCCGCTCATGTTTCGTCAGCCCCGGCGAGGCCGCCTGCGCCCGCTGACGTTCCGTCAGGTCCGGCGAGGCCGGCCGTGGCCGCTCATGTTCCGTCAGCCCCGGCGAGGCCCGCTGCGCCCGCTGATGTTCCGTCAGCTCCGGCGAGACCAGCACCACCACTACCACCGCCTCCACGTCCTCCGCGTCAGGTGCCGGACTTCGACTGGGAGAGCCTCATTGGCGTGAAGCTCTTCTCGGCGATCGCGGGCGTCGCGCTCGTCATCGCCGCCGTCTTCTTCCTGCGCTACTCCGTCGAGCACGGATGGCTGCAGCCGCCCATTCGCGTCGTCATCGGGATCCTGGTGTCTATTGCGCTGCTCGTCGTGTGCGAGCTCAAGGCCGCGCGCCGCTATCCAGTCACCGCGAACGCGCTCGACGCCGCGGCAGTCGCCATCCTCTTCTCGACGTTCTTCGCCGCGCACGCCTTATGGAATCTGATCCCATCGCTGGTCGCCTTCGTGCTGCTGGCCATGGTGACCGCGATTGCCGTTCTGCTGTCGATTCGCCGCGAGTCTCTGTTCATTGCCGTACTCGGGCTGCTCGGCGGGTTCGCGACACCGGCGCTTCTGTCGACGGGCGAAAACCGCCCCATCCCGCTCTTCACGTACTTGATGTTGCTGAACATCGGCCTCGCCTGGGTGGCATATCGCAAGCGATGGCCGCTCCTCTCGATGCTGACTGTCGCGTTGACGACGATCTATCAGTGGGGCTGGGTTCTCAAGTTCCTCGACGCAAGGTCGCTGACCCTGGCGATGAGCGTGTTCGTGGCTTTCCCGCTCGTTGCCATCGCCGGCCTGCTCATTTCGGGCCAGCGGATCCAACGGCAGGCCGGAGATCCACTTGGCAAGACATTCGAGCGAAGCGCGATCGTGTCAGCCGCGCTGCCGCTCGTATTTGCGATGTACGTCAGCAGCGTGCCGGCGTACGGCGCACGGCCCTGGCTGCTGTTCGGTTTCATGCTGCTCCTGGATGCTGGTCTCTTCGCGGTGGCGATGGTCCGGCGCTGCGCGCTGCTGCACGCGGCTGCAGCGGTCACGACATTGACGGTGATGGCCAGCTGGCTTGTGTTTTCGTACGAGCCGGGGAGATGGGTTCCCCCGCTCGTCTTCTGCGCCGCGTTCGTCGCGTTTTTCACCGCGGCGCCGGTGGCGGCGGCGCGATTGAGGCGCCCGCTCGACGATACGGGAGCTGACTTCGCGGCACCGCTACTCCTCTTCGTGCCTGTCGTTCTTGCGCGTATCGAGCCGGCATTCGGCGCGCCGTTCGTGCTCTTTGGAACGCTCGTCGCGCTGGTTCTCGTGATCGCGTGGAGAGCCATTGAGTTCGGCAAGGGCGCGTTGTACTTCGTGGCCGCGTTCTTTGCCATTGCTGCGCAGGCATCGTGGTCCGTTACGCACCTGCGCCTGGAGCTGCTCCGAAGCGCCGTCGTCATTTACGCCGCTTTCGGCATTATTTCCGCGGCGATGCCCGTTCTCGCACGCCGCCGCGGCGGACCTCTCCAGCCGGAGTCCGGAAGCGGAATCGTGCTGCTCGCCAGCCTGGCGTTGCTGCTCTTCTTGTCGACTGGATCAATAGCGCCGGCGGCCCTATGGTCGCTTGCGCTGCTGCTCGCGATCCTCAACGCCGCTCTCTTCATTGAAAGCGCATCGAGCGGTTTGCCGCGGTTGTCAGTCATCGGAAGCGCCGCGTCATGGCTGGTACTGGCCGCGTGGTGGATGCGAGCCGGGGCGGCCGTCGGGCTGCTCGCATCGCTCGCTGTGCTCACCGGGCTCACGTTGATGACGCTTGCCGGGCACGCATGGATGTCGCGGCGTGCTGGGCCACGGGCCGCGGATACACGCACTGTCAACGGAATGTATCTTGGCCTCGGCGGCCACCTGTTCCTGCTGTTCGTCGCTCTCAATCCTGTCTGGTCGATTCCTCCCTGGCCAGTGTTCGGCGCGCTCGCCGTGATGACGCTTGCGGTCAGCGCGGCCGCGCTTGAGTCCCGAAAGCCGTCGCTCCACGCCGCCGGTGTCATCGTCGCCGGTCTCACGATTACGGAATGGTCGAGTGTGGCTGGAGGACCGTGGGGAGTAACGGCAATCGTCGCCGCCGGCGCCGCGAGCGCGTTTGCGATTGCGTGGATGCCGCTGCGTCGGGCCCCTATCTTCGCGGGCGCAGCCACTGCCGTCGTGTTCGTTGCGGAACTCACCGCGATCGTGGTCGTCTCGGCGGCTGGCCCCGCGCCGTTCGCGGCGATCGTTCTCGCTCACGTCGTCAATCTGTCCGTGATCCTCGCACTCACGTGGCGGCATCGATGGCCACACGTCGCGATGGGAGCGGTGGCGGTCGCTGCGATGGCACTGATCGCGCAGTTCGGCGATATGCACGCCGCTGAAGGGTGGCGTCGGCTCCTTGGGCTCGCGGTCGCGATTTACCTTGTGTTCATCGCATATCCGGTCGTTCTGGGACGCCGTGCGCGGAACGAGCGCGAGCCCTACGTCACGGCGGTGGCGGCGAGCGCAGTCTTCTTCTTCGCGGCTCGCGCGTCGCTCGAAGCGGGCCATTACGGCTGGATGATCGGGGCGCTGCCGGTGACCCAGGGCGCGATCATGGCGTATCTGCTCCGGCGGCTGCTTCAAATGGAGCCCGCCGGCCAGCGGGATCTTGGGCGGCTCGCGCTGGTCGGCGGCGCGACCCTCGCCTTTGTCACCGTCGCGATTCCGCTCCAGCTCGAGCGGCAGTGGATCACGATCGGGTGGGCGCTCGAAGCGGCAGCTCTCGCGTGGCTTTTCGTCAAGGTGCCGCACCGCGGATTGCTGAACACGGCGCTCACGCTGGCCGCGGCGGTATTCGTGCGGCTCGCGATCAATCCCGAGATCCTCCTGTACCAGCCTCGGGGCCCATACCGCATCTTCAACTGGTATTTGTACGCGTACCTGATCTGCGCGGCTGCCTTTCTTTTCGCGGCGTGGAAGCTGTCTCGCTCCGCGGCAACAATTCCGGGCACGTCTCTCCGTCCGACCCAGGTCCTGCCCGGGGCTGCGGTCATTCTGCTGTTCATCCTGCTGAACATCGAGATTGCCGACTTCTACGCGCCCGGGCCGACGATCATGTTCCGGTTCGGGGCGACCCTGTCGCAGGACCTGACCTACACGATTGGATGGCTGGCGTTCGGCATGCTTCTGCTGGCCGCATGCATCTACCTGCACAACCGCTTCGGGCGGGTGGCGGCGCTTGCGCTCATCGCGATTACGACGTTCAAGTGTTTTCTGTACGACCTTGGTTCCCTCGAAGGCTTGTACCGAGTCGGATCGTTCGTCGGCCTTGGGCTCTCGCTCGCCGTCGTATCCCTCGCACTTCAGAAGTTCGTCCTCGTCCGCCCGGAGGAGCAGGCATGAGAGTCCGCGCGCTGACAGCAGCAGCCGCTTTCGGTTCGTTCGTTGCTTCGCTGTCGGCGCAACAGCCTCGCGTCGATCGGTTCCGGTTCGAGCGGCCAATCGACACACGAGGGATAGGCCCCCGGCGGCTCGCGCCCGACGTGTCGCTGCTGGGCGGCGCACAGTCCTCGCTCGCCGACCTGCGGCTCTTCGACCAACAGGGATTCCCGGTCGCGTACATCCTGCTGCAGTTTCCAGTGCGTCAGACGACGTGGTCCGACGGCAAGGTACTCCCGATCGCGGCGACCGATGAGACGAGCGGGTTCGAAGCAGACTTTGGAAATGCGCAGCAGATGGATGGGGTCCAGGTCAGCGGGTTGCAGGCACCCTTTCTGAAACGTCTGATGCTCGAAGGAAGCGGCGATCGCGAACACTGGACGCTGCTCGCGCGTGAGGCAACACTCTTCGACCTTCCCGACGAGGGCCTTCGCCAGATCGAGCTCGGCTTTCCTTCGGGGACCTATCGCTATCTGCGTGTGACCTGGGACGACCGCAACAGCGGACGTGTTGCGTTGCCGTCGACGGTGCAGGCGCGGTATCACCCGGGGTTCGTTTCTCCGCCGCCGCTGACGATGCGTCTCGGGGTCGAGCGCCGGATGAGCGAGCCAGGCAGGAGCCGGTATCGTGTAAAGCTTCCGAGGGCGCATCTGCCGGTCACGGCTCTCGACGTCATCGTCCCCGGAGACGTGCACGTGTACCGGCAGGCATTCGTGCGGGAGTCCCGTCTTTCGGGGTTGAGCATGCAGCCTGCCGATCTCGGTGTCGCGCGCCTCACCCAGGTGGCGCGCCAAGGCGTCGTCGCGGCCTCCATGCGGATTCCAATCCAGCCGCCTTCCGAGCCTGAAGTCGATCTCGTCATCGAGGACGGGAACAACCCGCCGCTGGACGTGAATGCGGTGTCGCTCGTCTTCGACAATCTGCCCTGGATTTACTTCGAAGCGCCAGCGGATGGCCTGATCGCGCGTTACGGCAACGCCTCCGCTGCGCGCCCGTCGTACGACTTGGAAGCGGTCCGGAACACCGTTCACGTCGAATCGGTCGCCGACGCTTCGTGGGGTGTTCCTCGCGCGACCGCACCCGCCGAACCGGTTGCCGCGCCGGCGCCATTGCCGGACACAGGCCCGGAACTGGACGCGAACCTGTTCGCCGTGCAGCGAACCATTCCGTCCGGACCCGCAGGCCTCGTCTCCCTTGCGCTAGACGCCGACGTTCTCGGCCGCAGCCGCGGACTTGATGGGCAGTTTGCCGACGTCCGCATCCTCGACGGGTCGAACCGCCAGCTGCCTTACGTTCTCGAGAAGCGCGATGAGCCGATGACATTCCCGCTGTCGCCCGAACGCCGCGATTCGCCGGATTCGGCCCCTCGCGGAAACGGCGGCGGGGGTCGTTCCTATTACCTCATTCGCTTGCCATACGCGAATGTTCCGTCGGCGCAACTCGCAATCGAAACATCAGCCCGCGTGTTCCAGCGAGGTGTCGAGATTTTCGAAGTGCAACCAGCCGATCGCAATCATCGCGCCCCCTGGCGTCTCGTTCGCCAGGTGACGACGTGGTCTCACACCGACAACGACGAAAGAACCTCGGCGCTCGTCCTGCCGTTGTCTCGTCCCAGCGGCACCGAGCTGTGGTTATCGATTGACGAGGGAGACAACAGCCCGCTTCCGGTAACCAGCGCGAGCCTGCTGCTTCCTTCTTATCGGCTCCGCTTCTACCGCCCCGCTGCAGCTTCGCTGCGACTGGTGTACGGTCGCGATGACCTGGGTGCGCCGCGATACGATTTCGCGCTGCTCGCGCCACAGGTCCTCGGCGTCGAAGCGCAGGAGCTCGGTTCGTTGCCGCCAGTCGTGCGCGGTCCGGCGATGCCCCAAGAGTTCATCTCGCCGCGCACGTTCTGGATTTTTCTGTCTACGGCCGTTCTCGTCCTCCTCGCGCTGATCGTCCGGTTGGCGCGGAAGGGGGACGCGGAGGCGCGCCTTTGACGGCTCGCCATTTGGCGAGCGCCGCGCGCGCGTTCTCGATCGCCGTGGTGATCGTCTTCGTCTGCAGCGAGGTCGGCGGCGCGTCGGCTGCCTGAAGACTGTTCATGACAGTCGCCAGTCCCGCCGCGGCCGCCGTCAGTTCGCCCGCGAGCCGCTCGTCGACCGCGCGAGCATCCTGGGCAGCGCGTTGCGCTTCGACCCCGGTCATGTATGCGGATTCCGTCAACGTGTAGACGCGATCCATGGTGACCGCAGGAGTCCTCACTCGCGGATCCTGCTTGACCGTAATGGGTTGCGTGTAGCTCACGCCGCTTACCGTGAGCTTTACGGTGTAGGTGCCGGGTCTCACCCACGGCGCGGTGGGTGCGGGCACAGTGTTGTACGGAACCGCGGCGATTGGCAGCGCACCGGCGCCGCGGCCGCCACCGCCGGATACCTGAAGCGCCTGATAGTGCACGTCCCACGTGAATCGATGCATGCCCGCCGCACCAGACAGCGCCATCGGTGGACGAAACCAGTAAATCGGCAGATTGCCTCGCACCGGGTCCGGCCGCACGATGGGATCCTCGCTCGAGTAGTGCCGGACGAGCCGCCGCTGCGCGTCGAGGATCTCCAGCGTTACGGCGCCGGAGGCTGCGTTCTTCAGGTAGTAGTTGATGATCGCGCCTTCCGGAGGATTCAGGCCGCCAGGCTCGTCTGGCGGAAGCGGCGTGTCGGTGTTCGTGTTCCATCGCACGCGGTATGCAGTCTCCGGTTTGAATAGAATCGCATCCGTGTTTGCTGTGGATGCGTCAATCTGGCGGAGAGGCGTGATGTCGTCGAGAATCCAGAATCCCCGGCCGTGCGTCGCAGCAATCAGGTCGTCGTCCTTCACCGTGATATCGCGTACCGACGACGGCGCCATGTTCAACTGCAGCGACTGCCAGTGATCCCCGTCGTCGAACGACACGCAGACGCGCCGTTCGGTTGCCGCATAAAGCAATCCTTTGCGCTTCGGGTCTTCGCGAATGGAGCTCGTCGCCCCGCCGTCTTCGAGCCCGGCATTGATTTCGGTCCAGGACTTGCCGCCGTCGTGCGTCCGGAACAGATGGGGGCGCATATCGTCGAGACGAAGCGTGTTGACGGCGGCATACAGCGTCAGCGGATCCGAGTGGCCGCCGTCCATGTTGAACACCTTCATCCACGGTTTGAGCTGCGGCGGGCTGACGTCCTTCCAGGTCGCACCTCCGTCGGCGCTGGTTTTGATTACCCCATCGTCGGTCCCTATCCACAAGCGGTTTGGGTCGACGTACGACGGAGCGATTGAGTAAATCACGCCTCGCTGGATCGCCAGCGAAGGATCGGAGTACTTGCCGATCGTCGGCGGCAGCTCGTAGGTCTTGCGCGTCGGGTCATCCCCGAGCCGTGTCCACGTGAGTCCGCCGTCGATCGTCTTCCAGAGATAGTTGTTCCCGAAATACAACGTCTTGTGATCGATGGGCGAGAACACGACGGGCAGCGTCCGTACGGTGCGATACGCGGGGCTGCCCGGGGGCGCAGGCGCCGCGCCGCGGCCTCCCGGCACTGGCGAGATGTTCTGCGTTTGCGCCGTGCGCCGATCGTATCGAGTGATCTTTCCGCCGTAGACGAGTTCGGGATTCCGCGGGTCGGGGACCGCGTAACCGTATTCTTCGACGCCGACGGGGTGCCATTCGCGGAACGTGACCTGGCCATCGTTGCCGCGGCTGGCCACACACGCTGACCCGCTCTCTTGCTGGCCGCCGCAGACACGGTAAGGAAAGTCGTTGTCGGTGTTGACGTGATAGAACTGCGCCGTCGGCTGGTTGTACCAGGAGCTCCAGCTCTCGCCGCCGTTCAACGTGACGACCGCACCCTGGTCGCTCGCCAGCAGGATGATGTTCGGGTCGTTCGGGTTAATCCACCCGTTCTGATAGTCGTCGCCTCCCGGCGCGCCCTTGAACGGCGCCCACGTTTTTCCGCCGTCCAGAGACTTGTAGGAAACCGTGCTGGCCGTGAACACGTTATCGGCGTTCTT
>JBKPTT010000113.1:0-27778 GCA_046735635.1 Acidobacteriota bacterium
ATGCGATGGAACCCGGCCACACCTACGGCGCATTCACCGTTCAAGCGTGCATCGGGGTGGGGCTGTACACGGGCGGCTGGATCGCGAAGAAAGGCGGACTCGCAACGACGGGCGCCGACATCATGCGCGCGCAAGTTCTCAGTCAGTTGTACGTCCAGGCGATCAAATACACCGCGCAACGAGAGCGGCCTGACGGATCGAACACGCAATCGTTTCCGTCGGGGCACTCGGCCAGTGCATTCGCCACTGCCGGCGTGCTGCAGCGGCATTACGGGTGGAAGGCCGGCATCCCCGCAGCAGTCGTCGCGGCGTACGTGGCGACCGCCCGCGTACACGACAACAAACACTACTTGAGCGACGTGATCTTCGGCAGCGCGATGGGCATCGCCGGCGAACGCACCGTGATGCTGCACGCCGGACGGTATGGCCTGTCGCTGGCGCCGATCGCGGGCAGCGGACGCGCGGGCATCCTCGCGAGTATCAATCCGGGAATGCCGCGAGCGGGCAGATCGAGTGAACTCCGACGATCTCGCCAATCTGGGCGCTGAACGGACCGACACGACGTCAACGCTGAACGACTGAACCCGTCCATCGACACGCCGCTTCCCTTCACAATACCCGCTCGCCCGGTCGAGATCCCAGGCGGCGCGACGAAGTCCCGGCAACCCCATGCCGGCAATCCACCGGCGCCCGGCGTTGGTTCGTATCCACGGCGAATTCAGGGCGAGAAACGGGCCGTGCGGCGCGCGGCGCGGAACGCAGGTTCTGGCGTGCTTCATGCGTCCGATTTCCGGAGCAGTTTCAAGCGGAGGTTCGCATGTCATCCGCAACTATCGACATCGTAGAAGGTCATGTCGCCCCCGGCTTCGAAGCCGTGCGCGAAGCGTTCGCGAGCAATTTCGTCCGCCGTCGTGAGCTGGGCGGCGCCTGCTGCGCCTACCGCAACGGCGAGAAGGTCGTCGATCTCTGGGGCGGCATTCGCGACAAGGAGACCGGCGAGCGTTGGGAGCAGAACACGATGGTAGTCGTTCACTCAGCGACCAAGGGGCTGGCCGCGATGACGCTCGCGATCGCGCATTCGCGGGGGTGGCTCGATTACGAGGAACGCGTCGCACATTACTGGCCCGAGTTCGCGCAGCAGGGTAAAGAGAAGATCACGGTTCGCCAGCTCCTCGCGCACCAGGCCGGGCTGTTCGCGATCAACGAGCCGGTCGATCGCACGGTCGTCGAAGACCTCGATCGGCTCGCGATCGTCCTCGCACGTCAGAGACCGGCGTGGGAGCCGGGAACGCGCCAGGCGTACCACGCGCTCACGCTGGGGTTCTACGAGGGGGAGTTGCTGCGCCGTATCGATCCTCGACACCGCAGCCTGGGACAGTTCTTCCGGGATGAAATCGCAGTGCCGCTCGGCGAGGACGTCTTTCTCCGTCTCCCGATGTCGGTGCCCAACTCGCGGTTGGCGATCATGTCGCCGCCCCGGCCGTTCGAGATGCTGCTCCACTTCCCGCTTCGCTTGACGCTGGACGCGATGAACCCGCGCTCAAACATTTACCGGGCGCTCGAAGTGAACCCCGGAACGAGCGTGTATTTCGACGAGCAGCGTGTCTATGCACGCGATCTCGAGGTGCCGTCGGGCAACGCGATCGCGACTGCGCGCGGGATTGCGCACGCCTACAGCGTGTTCGCGACCGGCGGACGAGAGCTGGGACTGCGAAAGGAGACGCTGGATCTGCTCGCCGCGCCGGCAATTCCCTCGGCCCACGGCTTCTACGACGAGTGTTTGAAAGGCGATGGCGTGCAGTTCTCTCTCGGATTCATGAAATCGAGTGAAGCGTGGCCGTTCGGGAGCAGATCCTCGTTCGGGTCTCCAGGATCCGGGGGATCGCTCGGGTTTGCCGATCCTGACGCGTGCGTCGGATATGGATATGTGACGAGCCAGATGGGCACGACACTGACCGGGGATCCGCGAGACGTGGCGCTCAGAGACGCGCTGTACTCCGCCCTCGCGCAGTAGTCGAAGGTTCACCATGGGGTGGCGTTCGAGCGCCGGGAGGATCTGCATGTCATGACAGGCAGGTTCCCGCACAACTGACAGTTGACTGCCGCAACCGGCAGGTCAGACTGACAGGATGTTCATCGGCCACGAACGTCACCTCTATTCCCTGGACTCGGGCCGCGCCCAATGGCTCGCCAACCGGTAGTGTGCCGCCGATGCCCGAATCCGATCGGCTCGGCGCAGACGTCACGCACACGACGCTTTCCATCCTGTTTCTCTGTCTGCTTGTCGTATCGACGTTCTGGGTATTGAGCCCGTTCCTGACATCAATCCTGTGGGCCGTGATCGTCTGCATCGCGACATGGCCCCTTTTGCTGCGCCTCGAGGCGTTTTATCGCAGACGATGGGCTGCTGTCGCGACGATGACGGCGGCGATCCTGCTCGTCATCTTCATTCCGGTGACGTCCGCGTTGATCACGATCGTCCGGAATGCGCAGAACATCACGTCCGAGGTCAAGTCGTTCGAGTCGATCGCCCTGCCGGCGCCGCCGGCGTGGCTGGAACACGTTCCTTTCGGCGGCGAACAGGTGGCCGCGAAGTGGACACGGTTCGCCGCGCTCGATCCGCGGGAGCGATCCGCCGAAATGGCGCCCTACGTCCAGGCCGCGCTTCAGTGGTTCGTTGCCAAGGCGGGAGGCATCGGCCGAATGGTGGTGCAGTTCGTACTGGCGGCAATCATCTCCGCCGTCGGTCTGGGCAAGGGCGAGAGCGTGCGGGACGGCATCCTCCGCTTCGCGACGCGCCTCGGCGGCCGGCAGGGGCGCGACGCCGCAGTGCTCGCCGCACGGACCATCCGAGGCGTCGTGCTCGGTGTCGTCGGGACCGCGCTGATACAGGCCGCGATTGGCGGCGCCGGCCTCGTGATTGCGGGCGTCCCTGCGGCAGGACTCCTCACGGCCGTGATGCTGTTCCTGTGTCTGGCCCAGCTCGGTCCGCTGCCGTTGCTCGTGCCAATTGTGATCTGGCTGTTCTGGTCAGGTCGCACCTCTTCGGGGATCACGGTTCTGGTGGTCGCGGTGCTCGCGGGAACCCTGGACAACGTCGTCCGTCCGCTGCTCATCAGGCGTGGCGTCGATCTGCCGCTCGTGCTGATCTTTGCCGGCGTCATCGGCGGTTTGATCGCGTTTGGCATCATCGGCCTCTTCATCGGCCCGGTGGTGCTCTCAGTGGCGTACACGCTGCTGTCTGCGTGGATCGGCACTCCCCGCACCCTCGCTGACGAGCGGCAGCTCGTGTCATCCGGACACCAGCGCTAGCGACTCGTCGAATCTGGTGGTTCGACCGTTCTCGAGTGCACGATCCAGGTGCACCTTCGCGTAACGCATCTGCGCCTCGCTTCCGGCCAGGCTGATTTCACCGGCCATCAGCTGACGATGAAATGTATCGAAGTCGTCGGATACTTCGGCACGGGGATGCTCGCCCGAAGCGCACGCGAGGATCATGCAAAGCGCCGCGGCAAAGGTGTGGAAAATTGAGTGATTTCGACAAGCCGGCGGTGAGCTGAGTCACCGCGTCGGGGACCGCCCCTCGGAACGCTGTGCTCAGCGCGCGGCGGATCGCCGGCTGCAGCGGATCGGGAACGATGGCATTCAGCTGCCCGAGGGACATGCACCGACGATACTAGCAGGAGGCTCTTTCGGGTGGTGCAGACCGGCGCTCGACGCAAGATAGGTCCTGACCGCCTCGTCGATCGTCGCAAAGAAATTCTTCTCGCCGAAACGCGTGAAGATGCCGAAGCGTTTGAACTTGTCTTTGACCGGATCCTTCATCTCGGCAAAACACATCTCGACACCGGCTCCGCGAAGCGCGTCGTCGAGCTCACATATGGCATCGGCCGACGTGACGTCGATGCTGGTGACCGGTTCCGCCGCAACGATCAGACATCGGGCTGGCGTAGGCGAACTCGCAATGGCCGCCAAAACCCGCTCGTGGAAGAACTCGGCATTGGCAAAAAAGAGCGGCGCATCCCAACGGAACAGGACCAATCCGGGAATCAAACGGGCCTCACGATACCGGGTGATGTCGTGATACCCCTCGACGCTGTCGACGCGGCCGAGGACGGCAGAATGGGGTCGCCACCCGTCCCAGAGGAACTCGATGACGGCGATCACAATTGCGATCGCGATGCCCGGAATGGCGCCAAACACCGCCACACCCGCAAAGCAGGTCATCGACAGCCAGAACTCCCACGGTTGGATCCGGCGGATGCGGCGGAGATCTGACACTTCGATCAGGCCGATAGCTGAAGCGATCACGATCGCCGCCAGCGCGGTGTTCGGGAGGTCTTCGAGCAACGCAGGCGCGACCACGAGCAGCAAGGCGATCGCGAGTGCGCCGACGACTCCGGTGAGCTGTGTCTTGGCTCCTGCAGCCTCTGCGACCGGTGTCCGCGAAGAACTGCTGCTGATGGGGAACCCCTGAAAGAACCCGGCCGCGACGTTTGCGACGCCGAGGCCCACCATCTCCTGATTCGGGTCGACGGGCGTGCGCAGACGCGCCGCGTAGGTGCGCGAGAGCACGCTCGTGTCGGCGAAAGACACGAGGGCGACGGCGCATCCGCCCATCAGAATCGGGCCCAGCGCGTCGGCGGGGATGAGCGGGAGACGCGGCGTTGGCAGTCCGGTCGGCAGAGGGCCGATCACGGATATCCCGGTGCGCGCGGCGAGATCGAGCGCCGCGACCGCAGTCGTAGCCCCGGCGACAGCAATCAGCATTCCGG
This sequence comes from Acidobacteriota bacterium, assembly GCA_046735635.1. Taxonomy (GTDB): domain Bacteria; phylum Acidobacteriota; class Vicinamibacteria; order Vicinamibacterales; family 2-12-FULL-66-21; genus JALZOC01. The sequence goes on from JBKPTT010000113.1 coordinate 4,776, forward strand.
GAACGCGCGGCCATCGTTTCAGTATGAGAATCACCGCGAGTGTGATGCCGCCAACCGCGAGAGCCGTAACGTTGACGCTTCCACCCCATACCTTCCCTGCGATGCTAATCATCTGGCGCACGGGTCCGTCCGCCTTGACGGAGAAGCCCAGGAGCTTCGGCATTTGACTCAACATCACCGTCAACGCGATGCCGTTCATGTAGCCGTAACGAATCGGCTTGGAGAGCAACTCTGTGATGAATCCGAGACGCGCGAGGCCCGCCGCTACGCACAGGAGGCCAGAAACAATCGCCATCATGCCGGCGACAGGGACTGCGCGTTGCGGGTCTCCCCCGGACAACGGCAGCACCACTGACAGAATTACGGCGGCGAGCGCAGAATCCGGACCGAGAACGAGGATGCGGCTAGGACCGAAGAGCGCATACGCGAGCAACGGAACGATAGTCGCGTAGAGACCCGTGATGCCGGGAACCCCCGATGCTTCGGCGTAGGCGATCCCGACGGGTACCAACATCGTCGTCATCACCAGACCGGCGACGATATCGTGTCGCAGCCAGGATGGGTCGTAGGAGCGGAGCGTTTGCACCCCAGGAAACCAGTACAGCCACCCCGTCCGACGGATTCGGGTCATGCCAAACGGATACGCTCCGGGTGCGCATAGATGTTGAACGCGGAGCCGCGGACGAATCCGAGCAGCGTGACGTTGGCTGCCCGCGCCAGATCGATCGCAAGACTCGACGGCGCGGACACTGCGGCGACGATAGGGACTCCGGCCATCACAGCCTTCTGCACTATCTCGAAAGAGGTACGCCCGCTGACGAACAGAATCCGTCGAGACAGCGGCAACGAGCCCGCGAACAGCTCGGCACCGAGTACCTTGTCCACCGCGTTGTGCCGGCCGACGTCCTCCGCGCTGCGAATCAGCGTACCGGCCGCGTCGAACAAGGCCGCCGCATGCAGCCCTCCGGTTTGATCAAACGCTCGCTGCCGCGCGCGAAGCGCTGCCGGCAGTGCCGCGATCGTTTTGTCGCTGGCTCGCACAGTGCTGCGGACAACGGACGCATGCCGCATCAGGTCGTCGATCGATCGCCGTCCGCAGACGCCGCAAGCGGAAGTCGCCGTCACATGCCTTCGTGTCTTCATTGCGGCGGCAGCACGGCGTTTCGCGTCACCCGCAAGGCTCACGGTGAGAACATTGCCGTTCGACGCCGAGGACCGCACATCGGAAATGTCGGCGGGCTGTTGGACGATGCGCTCCGATAATAGAAATCCCGCAGCCAGGTCGGCGTCCGCACCCGGCGTCCGCATCGTCAGAATGAATGCCCGACCGTCGAGCCGGATTTCGAGCGGCTCCTCCGCCGCTGAAATATCGTTCGTGTTGACGGGCGTCCGGCCGCCGACGCGGACGATGGCGACCGGCCGCACCGCAACGTCCGCGTGCTCGACAGTCTTTGGCCGGCGGCGGGCGTCCGGACAACGGAAAGACGAATCCGTCCACACGGCTCAGACCTCGTACAGGGATGACGCGAGCCGTTTCAGCCCACGGTCGCGCGCGAGCAGATCGAGATGCAGCGACGTCCAGTCTGCGAGCAGCACGCTCTCGCTGCCCTCGCCGTCGTAGGTTTTCAGATATCCGTGGCAGCGCTGACAGTAGTCGATGCGCAGGCCGCCCTCCCCCTGAATTCCCACCACGGCCAATGTGTGATCATCGGCGTGCTCGCAGAAGGGACAGCCGGTCCTTCGATAGCGCCAGCGCGTGCCGCAGCAGCCGCAAGACAAGAGGCGAAGGCGCCCCTCGGTCCGATTGACGAGCTGCGCCATGGCGGGCGGCGTCCCGCACACGGGACAGTAGTTGCGCAGCCACCGCTCTTCGTCGCGCCAGGAGGTGAAGGCGGTAATCACGAGCTTCAGTTCAGCCGCGAGGACGGCCCACAATAAACACCTGAACAACGCGACGTTCGCCGGGGAATCGGGGCGGACCTCGAGGTCGGCCTGAAGCGCGCGACACTGATCCGCCAGCCATACAGGCGGCGTCGCTCGCATCAACTCGCCGAGCATACCGAGGACGACCGCAGGACCGTCCGACACGTCGAGTTCCGTGTGTCCGCTCCAGAGAAGCGGAATCCCCCCGTGGAAGTCGCCAAGGTAATCCTGCCAGTCCGGAACGCGCTCGACGGGCGTAACGACGCGCGCAGCCGCCGATTCGACGCGCGCGCGAAGATCGGCGACCGGCTGCAGGTACGGATGCCGCGCCACCCAGGCGTCGCGGGTCATTGGTATACGGGCGCCGACACCCGATGGTCCTTTGGAAGGACCGGCATGAGGCGTGCGCCCAACCCGAACAGGAAGATGCTCGCCGCGATGAGGCCGATCGAGATGCCCCATTCGACAACCGTCGGCATGTAGGTCTCGGGGGAAACCTGCGGCATCGATCCTCTCAGATTCATCGCGAAGAGCACGACGTTCATGCGGTTGAAGACGATGCCCGCGGTGGTAAGAAACGCCGCGCTGAACAGGACGCCCGGCCGCTGACGCATCGACCGGCGTGCGAGCAACGCCAGCGGAAGCGCGCCACCGAACAAGACTTCCGCAGCGAACAGCGCCCCCATCTTGCCCGAGAGTGCAGAGGCGAGCTGGCCCCGTACGGCGAGGTCGGTGAATCGGAAAGTGAAATACACGACAAGCGACCAGAACGTAATCTGTCCCATCGCCGCGAGCTGCTCAATCCGCAGCTGCCGCCTCCACGCTTTCGCGATCCACATCTCCACCACGATTACCAAGCCGGTGCCGGCTGCGATAGACGAGAGGAAGAACGAGACCGGCATCACGGGCGACCACCACTGCGCCGCGAGCTTGTCCGGCATGAGCAGGAACAGCGATCCCAGCGAGCTCTGATGCATCGTCGAGAGCGTGACCGCCGCAATCGCGAGCATGATCGGTTCGGTATGCCCGTCCTTCGGGCGGAACGCCCATGCCAACGTCGAGAAGATTGCCGCGGTGACTGCGGCATACAGGAGATTGCGTGACAACAGGAACACGAAGACGGTGACGGCGGCGGCAACGTAGACGCCTGACGCGCGCCGCCAGATGTCCATGGCGCGCCCGAGTCCCCAGCGTTCGAACGGAACGGGAAGGAACTCAATGAGCAGAATCGTGACGTAGAGTCCCACGCACCACGACACCTCGAACATCGCCGACTGCTCGGGGGCCTGGAGCGCCAGCTGATAGAAGTGCCACGGCAGACCGAGATCGGCAACGAGGGTGACCGTCACGAACGAATAGCTCAAGAGTCCCATCAGCACCGCCGCGCGGCCCATCGAGTACAGATCTTTCCGCTGGAAGACGTAGATCAGACCTGCAGTCGCAAACGCGCCCGCGGCGACGGCGATCCACACCAGATCGAAAACAATCCAAAGCCCCCACGCGTAGGTGTCCGAGAGCTGTGTGCTCTCGCCGAGACCGAGGACGAACCTCGCCAGCAGCGAGAGCGCACCGAACACCATCAGGGCGACCATGAAAATGTTGAACGGCGTCCAGAGTTTTTCCTGGAGCGGCGCAAACTCCGGATGATCGTGATGGTCGGTCGACATCGCTCGAGTGCGCCGCTTGAAAAATGCGTACGTCCCGCCGAGCAGTGCGCCGATGGCCATGACGGCGGGCGGAACAGCGTGAAGCGCAGTCTTCGAGTATGCCGGATACGCTTTCGTGCCGACATCGGGGAAGCCGAGCTTGTCGAAGGGCACCGACGAGAGATAGAGAACCGATGTGCCGCCCGCCTCCTTCTCGCCGTAGACGTGGTCCACGTACTTGTCGGGGCGCGCGGCGATGCGGTTGCGCGCTTCCTTCAGCATCTCGTCGCGATCGCCATATCGCAGCGCATCCGCGGGACATGCCTTCACGCATGCCGGCACCTGAATGTTGTCGCGGAACTGCTCCGCCTCGTCCCCCGTGAGCGCTTCACCATTCCGCGATGCCGGCAGGGGCTGATCGCAGCGATCCGCGCAGTGGGTGCACTTGTGAATCTTGGGCGCACGCGAGTCCCAGTCGGCGGACGGCACGCCCCACGGGCACGCCCACAGGCAATACCGGCAGCCAATGCACTGGTTGTCGTTGTACACGACAGGTCCGTCGGGGCGGCGCTCGAGCGCCGTGGTCGGACACGACGACACACAGGCGGGCTCCAGACAATGCAGGCATCGCCACATCGTCGAAACGAGCTGGAGTCCGCCGGGTGCCTTGTCGTCGACGACTTCGCGATAGGAAATCAGCGTGAGTGTTTTGGCGCTCAGGACGGCCGGGTTCTGAAATCCGAGATCGGGCTGCAGCTCGGTCTGTTCGCCGTCTCGGTCGTTCCACTGCTTGCACGCGACCTGGCACGAGCGGCAGCCGATGCACCTCGTGATGTCGACCAGCGTCGTTCTCGTTTTCACAGGCGTCGCAGCGAGCGTCATGCCTTTCTCCCGCGTGGACCCGGCGGTGTGAGCACCGCGTCGCGGACCTTCACGACGTTCACGAGACAGGCTTTGGTTTCCTGGGTGCCTGCGACCGGATCGAGCGCGTCAATCGTGAGGTGGTTGACGCTCGGGCCGGTCGACAACCCTTTGAATCCCCAGCAGTAGGGCATCCAGACGATCACGACTTCCGTGCCGTCGATGTTGAGCGTCTGCATCCGAGGCGTGACGACTGCCTTCACTTCCACTTCGCCGCGCGCGGAGGAGACTTTGACGAGGTCGCCTGTCGTGAGGGCGAGCTTCTGCGCGAGCGCCTGTGGCAGTTCGATCATTGGCTCCGGAACGAGCTCGTTGAGCCACGGGATGTTGCGTGTCGTCGAACCGGCGCACCAATGCTCCGCAACCGTCGACGTCATGAGGACGTACGGGAAGTCCCGCGCCTTGCCGATCGGCTGATGGCTGGCGACGCGCGGATACTTCACCGTGGGGTTGTTCCGCACCTGCGGATGGAGAAGGTTCTCGACAGGGCTCTCGATCGGTTCATACATCTCCGGCAACGGCCCGTCCTTCGGCACGTAGCTGGCGTCACGCGGGAGGTGAGGCGATTTGGGATCGGGCTCGCTGTAGACGGCTGCGAACAGCCGGCCGACTCCTTCGGCGTTCAGGTGGAAGGCGCGGCTGCCCATGACGCTGTCGGGCGCATCGGTGACGTAGCGCACGTCCGGCACGTCATAGCCCGTCCACTGACGGGTCGTCTCGTCCCACCAGACGATCGGTTTCGATCCGGGATACGGCCGGCCGGCCCGATCGCATGACGCGCGGTTGTAGAGGACGCGTTTGTTGTTGGGCCACGCCCATCCGAAGTGCGGGTACAGCCCGAGACCGCCGGGATCTGTGCGAGAGTCGCGGCGCTTCGCGAGGTTCTCGCCGCCGCCGAACACGCCGGCATAGATCCACGTTCCGGAGGAGGTCGACCCGTCGTCTTTCAGATCCGCGACACCATTCAGAAGGCCGCCGGACCCGCGGCCGTTGATCTCGCGAAGCACGTCTTCAGCCGACGTATGCGACCACGAGCCCTTTCGCAGGATCTCGTCTTGCGGATTGCTCGACTCCTTCACCATCTCGCGAACGCGGCGGAATACACGATCGACGATCTCGCCGTCCGGCTTCGCCTGCCCGGGAGGCTTCACGGCCGCGTACCGCCACTGCACCATTGCTCCCGAGTTGGTGACCGTCCCTTCCTTTTCCATGAAGAACGCGGCGGGAAGCAGGATCACTTCCGTGTTGATTGATTTCGGATCCACGCCGGGCCGCTGCCAGAAGGCGGCCGTCTCGGTCTCCCAGAGCTCCTGCACGACGAGCATCTCGAGCCGAGCCATCGCCTCGAACGTGAGCTTCAGGTTCGGCATGGTGACCGCCGGGTTTTGTCCGACGATCCACAACATCTTCATGCTTCCGGCGAGCGCGCTCTCGAAGATGCCGTACACGCTGTAGTCTTTCGCGGGGTTTCGCTTCGGCAGCCATGCGTACCCGAAGTCGTTCTCGGCCGTCGCCGCGTCCCCGTAGAAAGCCTTCAGTGTATTGATCACGAGCGTTCGTGCTTCCGTGCCCTGCTTCTTCGTGTACGCGAGCAGGGTCGGCTCACCCGTGGTCGGGTAATCGAGGTACCCGGGCAAGTAGTTGTTCAGCACGCCCATGTCGCACGCGCCCTGCACGTTTGGCTCGCCTCGAAGCGCGTTCACGCCGCTGCCGGGCTTGCCGACGTTTCCAAGAAGCAATTGGAGGATCGTGAACGCGCGAATTCCCTGGACGCCCGTGGTGTGCTGCGTCATGCCGAGCGCGTACAGGATCGACCCCGGACGGTTCCTGGCGAGCGTGTCGGCAATGTGCTGTATCTCGGCGGCCGGAATTCCGGTAATCCGCTGCCCCGTCTCCAGCGTGTATCGGGAGCAGAACGTTTTCAGACGCGCAAACATGCAGCGCGGATCGTCGAGGGTGGTGGCCCGCTGCGGCTTCCCCGCCGGATCGACCTGATCCCCCCAGGTCGATGTGTCATACGCGTGTCGCGCCTCGTCGAATCCGCTGAACAGCCCGTCCCTGAACTCGAAACGCGGGTCGCCGATGAACAGCGCGTTCGTGTGCGTGACGACGTAGTCCTCGTCGTACAGCTTGTTGACGAGGACGTAATTGATGATGGTGTTCAGGAAGGCGGCGTCCGCGCCCGGGCGGATGCGCGCGTAGATGTTCGCCGTCGCCGACGTCCGCGAGAACCGTGGGTCGACGTGGATGATGATCGCGCCGTTTTCCTGTGCCTTGCGGATCCATTTGAAGGCCATCGGGTGGTTTTCCGCGACGTTGCTGCCTTCGACCAGGATCGTCTTGCAGTGCTGCAGGTCTGACCAGTGATTGGTCATCGCGCCCCTGCCGAATGAAGCCCCCAGACCGGGGACGGTGGGGCTGTGTCAAAGTCGGGCCTGATGTTCGACCGTGACCGTGCCGAGCAGGCGCGCCGCCTTCTGGAACAGGTAGCACTCTTCGTTCGTGTTCTGCGCGCCGCCCATGAACGCGAACGCGTCGGTTCTGTTCGCCGGGACGTCCGTGTCCCCGACCCGCTCGGTTGCAACCCATGTCGTGTCGCGAACGCTCCGAATCTTCCGGGCCATCCGATCGATCGCATCGTCCCAGGTGATGTCGACCCATCGATCGCTTCCGGCGGCGCGGTAGCGCGGAACCTGAAGGCGCTGGGGTGAGGCATGCGTCGGGAACATTGCCATGCCTTTGGCGCACAACGATCCGCGGTTGACGACGTGATCGAAGTCGCCTTCGAGGGTGACCAGTTGACCGTCGCGAACCGCGGCCACCATGCCGCAGCCGCACGAACAGAAGTTGCAGGAGGTCGTGAACTCGCTGACGTTGGTCAGCTTCAACTGCTTCGCCGCGGCTCCCGCGGCCGCGACGTCGAATACGCCGCCGAGCGCCAGGCCGGCGCCGCCGCCCACCGTCAGTTTCAGCCAGTGTCTCCGGCTGACGCGCGTCGAAGCATCGGAGCGAATGTCGGAGGGAGGATTCGGAGGGAGAGGTCCCATAGGGACCGTTCTGTCAAAACGTGTGCCTCTCCGGCGCGGAGCGGCCGTAACGAGAAATACGCCTAAACACAGCAGCAACGAGGGTTGCGCTGCGTCGGACGCAGGTTGCAGGGCAGGCGGCGGTCACGGCATCCCGGAGGACCAACGATATGCCGGGGGCGGCGGCGTTCAGCGGACGAGCGTCAGCAACACTGTTCTCGCGGCGCTCTCATCCAGTTGCAGTCTGGTCGCGAGAGTTTTCCAGTTCGCCAGCTGATCGGGGTCGAACTCCTGTCCGCTTTCCACATAGTCGAGTGCTGCGATGAAATACTCGTCCGGCGGGAGGCCGCGGATCGTGAACCTGCCGTCGCGGTCGGGCCGCGCGCTGCGGACGAATCTCGTCTGATATCCCCATCGAGCGGGGTTGGTCGAGAACGCCACGACCGTGTAGTCGCCGACCGGACCGCCGCGATCGTCCTGCACCGTCCCCGACACTGTCGTCGCGCGGCGCGTGAGCACGACGTCGATTCCGGAGACCACCTCTCCCGGCCTGAACTCATGGCCGGCATCGGTGATGTCAGTGCCCTCGTGGATTACCGCCTTCAGAAACCAGCCCTCCGGGAGCGTGGCGATCCGGAACGTCTGGCGATCCATCAGACCGTGCAGCTCGAAACTGTGATCCGCATTCACGCCGGCAGAGGAGGTCGAAAACGTCGTCGCGCCAGCAACCGTTGCTGCGCTGCGTACGTAGAGTCTGGTATCCGCCTTCGCGCCCCCCTCGAACACCACTCGACCTCGCGCCGTCGCGCCAGGAGCCGCATTGACGACGAGCCCGGTCACGTCTGCACCGATGACGGAGACCGAAACGGACGCGAGCTCCGGTGCCGGAGACGGCGAGTTGACGTCGTAAACTTGCAAGCGGTAGTCGCCTGGCGGGACGCCTCGAAGCGTGAACGTGCCGTCGCGGCCGCTTCTGGTCGGCGCCACCAGCGACTCATCGACGGCGTCGACGCCCGTGAGGCGGATGGACGCGCTCGCCGGTCCGTTCACTGAATTGAGCACCACCCCCGATACGACCGCATAACGCGCGCTCATCAGTGAGAGGTCGATATTCTGGGCTTGTTCGCCGATCCCGAGCCTGATACGTCGCGCTTCGGCGATGGACGCCGTGCCCGGATAGTACACGGGCGGATAACCGGCGGCTGTCGCCGCCTCGCCAGGCGGCGCAAAGAGCGCTGACACGTAGTAGTCTCCGGGCGACAGTCCATGGATCCGAAACTGGCCGAGATCGTCCGTGATCGCGCCACCGCCGTTGCCGAGCGTCTCGATCCCTTCGGCGAGCGGCGTGAGCTCGCGGCGACCGTCGACGTACCGCTGACGTAACACGCGTACAAACACCCCGGCGGCCGGGTCGCCGAATTCATCGAACACGCGGCCGGTGATCGCGGCGCCACGCGGCAGCGTCACGTCGACGTTCTCGATGAGCTGTCCGGCCGAAACATCGAGAGTCTTCCCGCGCTCGAACGGGCGCGTCTGCCCGAACTCGAGCTTCAGATACCCCGTTTTCGAAACGCTCACATGGTACGCGCCCGGAGCGAGGTCGAGTGCCTCCCATCGTCCATCCTCGTCGCAGCGGATCCAGCGACCTTGGCGCTCCACGGGATTGGCAGCTCGCGTGTCCACGACCGTAACGATCGCGCCGCGCAGCGGCTTGCCCGTATCGGCGGCAAACACGTGGCCTCGCATGCCGCTCAATCGATCGACGGGACGCGGCGTCCCTCCCGATCGTGCGGGCGGCGTTTGGATTTGCGCCGGACCGAGGTTCTGCGCCGGCGCGCGAGTCACCGCCGCCAACATCGCCAGCGTCAAGAGCGTCCGGCCAATCACGAGCTTGGCGAGCATGACAGTTCCCGATCCAAGGTGTATCGCATCACAGTTTTGTGTGACTGCTACGTGTTTTGTCGCGAACGCCATCTCAGCGGGTAGTCCCCGGGTATTCGGCGGACCCGCACTTTGTGCGTGACTCGCGTGATTCGAGAGCGTAATGTCCGTTCGCGCGGAGGTTGCCGGCGGCGAGGCTTTTGCTCACGAGTCAGGGGTTGACGACGGAGGCGCAACCCTCGCACGACAATGATGCGTCCGGCTCTGCCCCTCTCGGTCCAACTGCTGCTGACGTTCGTCGGCCTCTTGATGGGGATCACGATGGTCCTCACGACGGCCGCGTACACGTCCGTCCTCGATAACCTCGATACAGATGCGCGCCGGTCGGTGAGCGCGGCGACGCGCGCGACCGAACAAAGGGTCACACAGCTCTTTCAGCTCCGGCAACAGCGCGCGGAGGCGTTCCTCGTCAGCGTTCGATCGCTCTGTACCGAGTCGCTCGGCTTTGGCCGTCTCGCCTGGCTCGAGGACTGCGTGCGGCCCATGGTCGACGATTTCAGGAAAAGCGAGGCCGCCACGTCGGCCATGTTGTCGTATAGAGGCCGCACGCTGCGACGCTCCGGTGGTCGAATCGCGTCCGACCTGCCCGCGTACGGCGCGCTCGCGCGTGTGACTCGCGCGGCCGACGGCGGCATCCGCTACACGATGCGCGCGGCGCGTGCCGAACTCCGCCTCACGCTGCAGTTCGATCACGCTCAGGTCGAGAAGATTTTCGGCGGCCCGTCTGATCTCGCGCCGGGTGGCGACCTCTCACTCGTCGAGAACAACGGTCACGTGCTCGCCAAAATCGGGACGGGGCCTGACCTGATTCCACAACCATACGTCGCTCGCGTCTTGAAAGCCTGCCGGGAAGCCGCCGATGCGTTCGTGGACGTCGACTACAAAGGGCGTCAGGCATTTCAGAGTGTCAGGCCCGTTGCCGCGCTCGGGGACGCCTGCGTTGCCGCGCACCTGGACTACGATCAGGCGCTCGCACCAGCGGAGCGGCTCCGTCGTCAGCTCTTCGCAAGTGGCGCATGGTTCGTGCTCGCGGGCGTGATCTTGTCGTTGGTCGCCGCTCATTGGATTGCCGCTCCAGTACGTCGCCTGTCGATCTCGGCGCGCAAGCTGCAAACAGGACGGTTCGACCGCCCCATTCCGTTGTCGGGCCCTTCCGAAGTGCGTGCGCTCGGGCATGCGTTCAACGCGATGGCCAATGACCTTGCGGAGCTCGTCGCCAAGGAACAAGCCGCGCGGCGCGAAGCAGAAGCCGCGAACCGATCGAAAGACGAATTCCTCGCAACAGTGTCGCACGAGCTGCGGACGCCGTTGACCGCGATTCTCGGATGGGCGCACATGCTCAGGACCGAGCGGCTTCCGGCTGACGCAGCGCAGCACGCGATTCAGGTGATCGAACGGAGTGCACGGGCCCAGCGTCAGCTGATCGAGGATCTGCTGGACGTCTCGCGCATTGTCTCGAACAGGCTGCAGATCGCGCGTGAACCCGTGCGGGTTGCCGACATCGTGCGTGCCGCGGTCGACACGGTCAGACCGCAGACACGGACGCAGCAGGTCCAGATCGAGATGCGCCTCGACGATTCTGCAATCGTGCTGGGCGATCCGCAGCGGCTCGAGCAGGTCGTGTGGAATCTCGCGTGGAACGCCGTCAAGTTCACTCAGCCGGGAGGCCACATCACCATCGACCTGCAGCACGCTGACAACCAGGCGATTCTGACGGTCGCCGACACCGGCGTTGGCATATCCTCGTCGTTCCTGCCGCACGTGTTCGACTGGTTCCGGCAGGCGGACGCGCGGTCAAGAAGCCAGTCGGGGCTCGGATTAGGGCTTGGGATCGTGCGGCACATCGTGCGTCTTCACGGCGGAAGCGTGCGCGCCGAGAGCCGCGGCGAGGGACACGGTGCGACGTTTGTCGTCACGCTGCCCGCGCAGCAGACATCGGTCACGCAGGTCGCTCAACCCGTGCGACCGGGGCCCGCGCGTCCGCTCGCGGTCAGCCTCAGAGACGTGCGCGTTCTGCTCGTCGAAGACGATGACGACACGAGAGAGCTCGTCAGGATCGCGCTCGAACGTGCCGGGGCGTCGGTGGACGCCGTCGCAACAGCCGAGGCCGCGCGGCGTGAAATCTTCTCGGAGAAGCCCGACATCCTGATCTCCGACATCAGGATGCCCGAGGAAAACGGCTACGCGCTCATCGAATCGCTGCGCCGCGAGGGCGTCGTGACGCCGGCAATCGCGCTGACGGCGCTCGCGCGCCGGGAAGACGCGGACGCAGCGCACGCGGCGGGCTTCCAGCTCCACATTCCGAAACCGATCGATCCCGCGATGCTCGTCGACGCAGTCGCGACGCTCGTCCACAACGATACGGTGCACTGAGAAGAAATGCTGATTGGCGATTGCTGATTGCTGATTGAATGAAGAAGGTCGATTGCCGAACGATCGATTGAATGAAGAATGTCCATTGCCGAACGATCGATGCTGCCCTAAATCAGCAATCAGCAATCAGCAATCGAAAATCAGCAATTTTCTATCTGTCGCGCATGAGTTGAGCCAGGAAGTGCGACATGAAATCGTTGCGCTTCGGCTCGAGGCACACGTGCACCGGAGTGCCGCTCGTGGCATCGACGCGCGTATACCCGTTCTCATCGACGCGGAGCGGTATCGCATCGCAATGCGCGAAGAACCGGCCGGGCTGCTGCGTTTCGGCGAGCGCCAGCTGATCGTGCAGTGTCATCCGACTGGACGGCCGATCGGTCCACAGCCGCAGCAGGGTTTCGAGGGCTACGGCCAGCGGGGTGGCGCTCCGTCGCAGCGTCTCGCGTTCCGGATCCTGAAGCTGCACGTAAGTCGTGGAGTCGAGCGGAACGATCGTCAGCGGCCATCGAGCTGCATAGACCGCCTGCGCCTCGGGGATCGCCAGTTTCACGTTCCACTCGGCCACCGCCGCCGGGTTCGACGCGTTCGCGCCTATCGAGCCGCTCATCAGAACGACGCGCTTCACGAGCGGGACGACCTCGGGGTGCTGCCGGACGAGATCACCGATGTTGTGCAACGGACCCACGGCGATGATCGTCACGTCATGGGGATTGCGTCGGATCGCATCCACGAGAAATCGCACGGCTGGCGTCTCGATCGGCTTGTACGCCGTGAAGTCCTCCGCCCACGCAAACTGGTAATCCACGCGGTCTGCGGGAACCGCGGGCGTACGCCGTCCGACGGCTACCGGTACGTCCGTGCGCCCGAGGCGGTGGAGCAGCTTGCACGCGAGCCGCGCCCGCGCCGACGTATCTCCGTCCGCCACCGTCACGCCGAGCAGCTCGAACACGGGACTCTGCAGCGCGTACCCGAGCGCCCAGGCGTCATCGATATCGGTACCGATGTCGGTGTCGAGAATCACCTTCATCCGCTGCTGGGCGGCAGCGGGCGCCGCAAGAACGAGCGCAGCAATGACGATGACGATTAATGAAGGCGCGGATTTGTGAGGCATGAACTCAGAGAATTGCTGATTTCTGATTGCTGAATGCTGATTTATTGTTGGATTGATCAATCGACATTCGACATTCTTCAATAAATCAGCGATTTCTTCGCGTCAGCGTGGCGCGGATTTCCGGCCGCGCCGACCAGAGGATATCCGCGGGGTCCCGGGGGATACATATCCACAGATTACGCTACGCAGCCGACGCCGCGTCTTCTGTGGGAGGCGGTGACGAATGTCCGCAGCCGCAGCCGGAATTCCGGCGCTTTTCGCCGGGTCACCTGCCGGTTTGACGTGCACTCGGGAAGGCCCCAGCGGCAGGACCGTTGCAGCGATCCGCCGGACGCCCGAGAGGATCGCCATGACCACTTCAACGCTGAACGCAAAAATCGAGGACTTCCTTGCGCAGAAACGGATAGCGGTCGCCGGAGTATCGCGCGACAAAAGCCATCATCCGGTGGGTAACCTGATTTACGACCGGTTGAAGAAGACGGGACATGAGGTGTTCGCCGTCAACCCGAACATGGACGCCTTCGAGGGCGCACGCTGCTATTCCGACCTGCGTTCCATCCCCGGGGGCGTCGACGGTGTGGTGATCATCACGCGGCCGGAGATCACGAGGCAGATCGTCGAACAGTGCAGAGAGGCGGGCATCCCACGCGTGTGGATGCACCAGTCCATTGGAACGGGAACGAGCGTGTCGCGTGAAGCAGTCGCCTACTGCGACCAGCATCAGATCAGCGTCATCGCGGGCGCGTGCCCGATGATGTACGGACCCGGAGTCGATTTCGGCCATGCCTGCATGCGAGGCCTTCTGAAGCTGTTCGGAAAATTGCCGCACTGACCGTCCACCCTCTTGGCACAGTTCCTCAGGGTTCTTCAGGGTTCCTTCACGACTTCTATCCCCGCGGTCGCGTACCTTCCTCGAAAGGATGGAGTACCGACCCTCGTGGCGACGGCCGATCGCGAACGTGTTCCGTCGAACCGCGGGACGTGCAGTGTCCTTTTGCGTGCGTCGCGGGGTTCACGCCGACACGATTTCGTACCTGTCGATGCTCGCCGCTGCAATTGCGGCACTGCTCTTCCGGGCCTCATCGGCATCCCGCTGGTTGCTTCTCATCGCACCGCTGTTTTGCTATGTGCGGCTCTGGCTGAACATGCTCGACGGAATGGTCGCGATCGCCGGCCGTCACGCGAGCCCGCGCGGCGAGATACTGAACGATCTGCCCGACCGTGTTTCTGACGTCCTGATATTCGCCGGCGTCGCACACAGCGGCCTTGGCAACACCACCCTCGGTTACTGGACGGCAATATTTGCGCTGCTGACGGCCTACGTCGGGACGCTCGGCCAGGCGGTGGGTGTCCAGCGAGAGTTCAGCGGAGTCATGGCGAAGCCGTGGCGCATGGTCGTGCTGCACGCGGGTGCGTGGTGCACGTTCGCGGCCGACCGCCCCGTGATACTCGATTGGACCTGCCTCGTCATCATCGCCGGTTGTATAGAGACCATTGGCATTCGACTGCGACGAATCCTCGCGGCGCTGCACGCGAAAACTCGAGGAGTAACGCCATGACCACCACCGGACGTTCATCCGCTGAACGAACCATGACCACATGGGACGGCGCGATGCTCCATTACCGCGCCTGGATGCCTGCGGCGCCGGTGCACAGAGCGCTGCTGCTCCTGCACAGAGGACACGAACACGGTGCCCGCTGGCAGGCTGTCGTCGACGCGCTGGCGCTCGACGACGTGGCGATCTTCGCCTGGGATGCGCGCGGGCACGGGAGTTCTTCAGGCGAACGGGGCGCGGCGGAAAGCGTAGCGGCATTGGTGAAGGATCTCGATGCGTTCGCGTCACACATCGCGAGCGAGTACGGCATCGGCCAAGACGGGATGATCGTCATGGCGCACAGTGTGGGCGCCGTGATCGCCGCCACCTGGATCCACGATTATGCGCCCCCCGTGCGCGGCCTCGTGCTCGCGACGCCCGCGTTTCGCGTCAGGCTGTACGTGCCTGGCGCAATCGCTTTTCTGCGCGCCCGCGGACGGGTGTCCAAGGAGGCCGTCGTCAAGAGCTATGTAAAGGCCAGGCTGTTGACACACGATAGGAACGAAGCCGCCGAGTACAACCGTGACCCGCTGATCTTTCGACAGATTTCGGTCAACCTCCTGCTGGATCTGCACGATACGTCGACCCGCCTCCTCGCCGATGCGGGCGCGATATGCACACCGACGTTGATGCTTTCGGCCGGCGCAGACTGGGTCGTGCGGCTCGAGCCGCAGCGGCAGTTCTTCGAGGCGCTCTCGTCACCGATAAAGCAGATGCGCGTCTACTCTGGTTTTTTCCACGCGCTGTTCCATGAACGCAAGCGCCGCCTCCCGATCGCGGACGCGCGGCAGTTCATCCGCCAACGGTTCGACGAAACCCCACTGCCGCCGGAGCTCGCGCGCGCAGGTGCCGAGCGGTATACGAAACAGGAGCACGACCGCCTCTGCGCTCCCGGCGCCGCCCATTACGCCGCCCTCAGATGGGTGCTGAAGACTGCAGGCCGGCTGAGCGCCGGCATTCGGATCGGCTGGCGGACCGGTTTCGATTCCGGCGCGACGCTCGATTACGTGTACGAGAATCGCCCGAGGGGCCTCACCTGGATCGGGCGTCTCATCGATCGTGCCTTTCTGACCAACATCGGTTGGCGCGGGATCCGGCAGCGGCGCCGCCACCTGGAGCGAGTGCTGCGCGATGCGTTTACACGGCAGCGACGTCGCGGGCCAGTCCACCTCGTCGACGTCGCGGCGGGCCCGGGACGGTACGTTCTCGAGGCGCTGCGATCGCAGCCGGAGCCCGTGACCGCGCTGCTGCGTGACGTCCGGCCCGAAAACGTCGACGCGGGACGTGAGCTGGCAGTGGCGATGGGGATCGCCGGCGTCACATTCGCGCAGGGGGACGCGTTCGACGCCGACTCGCTCGCGGCGCTCGAGCCTCGTCCGACGGTCGCCGTGGTTTCCGGGTTGTATGAGTTGTTTCCCGACAACCGGCCCGTTGCTGCGTCACTGCGAGGATTGGCCGCAGCCGTGCCGCCCGGCGGCTTCCTCGTTTACACGAATCAGCCGTGGCACCCGCAACTGGAGTTCATCGCGCGCACATTGACCAATCGCGACGGGAAGCCCTGGATCATGCGCCGCCGGACGCAGGCCGAAATGGATGCCCTCGTCCAGCAGGCCGGCTTTCGCAAAGTGTCGATGGAGATCGACCGCTGGGGAATCTTCACCGTGTCACTCGCAGAGCGGGTCGCGGCATGATCGCGCGGCTCGCGTTCCGAAGGTCGGCGCTGCTGTCCATTCTGTTCGTCGTCGTTTACGCGGGATCCAGCTGGCTGGCCGAGCACCGGGCACATGTCGGGCAATGGTACTTCGCATGGGAGCGCCACATCCCGTTTTGGCCGATCATGATCGTTCCGTACCTCTCGATTGATGCGTTCTTCGTCGCAGCCCCGTTTCTCTGCCGAAGCCGCGAGGAGATCGGCGTCTACACGCGACGAGTCACGCTCGCCATCCTCGTCGCCGGGTCCTGCTTCCTGTTCGTGCCGCTTCGCTTCGCGCTCGATAGGCCTCCCGCCAACGGCTGGGCCGGGGCGCTGCTGTACTCGTTCGTGTCACTCGATCGTCCATACAACCTGTTCCCATCGCTCCACGTTGCGCTCGACGTCATCCTGGCTGACATCTACTTGCGACGGTCGAGCGGCGTCCTCCGGCTGATAAGTGCGGCGTGGTTCGCGCTGATCGGAGTTTCAACGCTGTTCACGTATCAGCACCATGTCATCGATGTCATCGGCGGCCTCGTGTTGGGTGGACTGCTCTGTTACCTCGTCGTCTCACGCGAAAGTCGTCAGGTAGGCGGTCGCAATTTACGCGTCGCCGGGTATTACCTGATCGGCGCAGCACTGATGGCAGCTCTCATGGCGGCAGCCTGGCCCTGGGGCGCGGTGCTGATGTGGCCGGTTGTCAGCCTGGTGCTCGCGGCCGGTGCGTATTCTGGCGCGGGCGCACAAGTGTTTCGCAAGTCGAACGGGACGATCCCGGTTGTCACGCGGATCGTGCTGGGGCCGTGCCTGGCGGGTCAGTGGCTGTCGTTCGCGTACTACCGCCCGCGGAGCCGTAGGTTCGATGAGATCGCCCCGGGTTTGTGGGTGGGCCGGCGGCTGACGGCCGCCGAGGCCAGGAACGCAGTCTCCCGAGGGGTCGCGGCAGTGCTCGACGTCTCCGTTGAGCTTTCCGAATCGACGGTGTTCATGCGACTGCCGTACCGCAACGTTCCCGTTCTCGATCTCACTGCGCCAACGGTGCCGCAACTCGAAGATGCCGTTCGCTTCATCACGCGGCATGTCGAGAAGGGCGTCGTATATGTGCATTGCAAGATCGGCTATTCGCGCAGCGCCGCGGTCGCTGGCGCCTACCTGCTGAGCGCGGGCGTTGCCAGCACGACCGACGACGCCATCGCTGTGATTCGGAGGGCCCGTCCGTCGATCGTCGTGAGACCGGAAGCGATCGCGGCATTGCGCACCTTCGAGGCCAGGCTGAAGGGTGGTGTGGTGCCCACCCGGCGGTCACTCGATGCAGCGATCGTGTCGAATCTCGTAGCCGGAGCCGCTCGCTGCATGTGCGGTCCGCCGCGGTGGGAGGGCTGCAGCCCGACCGGTGCGCGGCAGCGGATTTACTTTGCAAATCACACCAGCCACCTGGATTTTCCGGCCCTGTGGGGATCGCTGCCGGCGGAAGTCCGCGAGCAGACTCGTCCCGTTGCGGGACGGGACTACTGGAATCGCAATTGGCTGCGCCGGTATCTGGCGCGCCAGGTATTCCGCGCGGTGCTCGTAGACCGTCGCGATTCCGACACACGCGCCGATCGGGACCGGGTCATCGCACAGGCGCGTCGAAGCGTCGGGCGCGCAGCGAGGGCGCTCGGGGCCGGCGCCTCGTTGATCATCTTTCCTGAAGGCACACGCGGCAATGGTGACGGCGTGGGGCCGTTCAAGAGCGGCCTCTATCACTTATGCCGGCTCCGACCCGACATCGAGCTCGTGCCCGTGTTCCTCAAAGACATGGACCGTATTCTCCCAAAGGGAGCAACGGTACCCGTCCCGGTCATCGGCTCGATCACCTTCGGTCAGCCGATTCGGTGGAACCCAGGTGAGGACAAGAACGCTTTTCTGGAGCGCGCGCGGCGTGCGCTTGTGGAGGTGCGTCAGCCATGCAGTTCCTCGAGGATCCAATTGTTGCGCGCGTCCTGATCGGCCTGGGTCTCGTATTGATCGCCGCCACCGCGATCGGCCGCACGCTCGGCGGCAGGGCGAGGACGCCGGCACGCAGGGTAGCGATGCAGCACCTGAACGCCAGGATTGACGCGTGGTGGGTGATGTGCGGGGTCGTACTCGTCTCTCTCGCCACAGGCTCGAGCGGCGTCATGCTGATGTTCGCCCTGCTGTCGTTTCTGGCGCTGCGAGAATTCATCACCCTGACGCCGACGAACCGCGCGGATCATCGCGTCCTGCTCGTAGTGTTCTTCGCGCTGATCCCGCTTCAGTACGCGGTAGTCGGTCTTGGGTGGTACGAATCCTTTTCACTGATGATTCCGGTTGCGGGCGCGCTCGGCCTGTCCGTAACGACGGCGGTCATCGGCGTGACCGAAGGCTTCGGTGAACGCGTCGCCCGCGTTCAGTGGGGACTGATTCTGTGCGTCTACGCGTTGAGCCACGTCCCGGCGGTCTTGATGCTCCAGATTCCAGGCTATGCCGGGCAGAACTCGAAGCTGCTGATGTTCCTCATCATCGTCGTGGAGTCGAGCGACGTGCTGCAGTACGTGTGGGGGAAGCTGTGCGGCCGTCGCGCGATTGCGCCCGTCGTGAGCCCGAACAAGACGCTCGAGGGATTGCTGGGTGGCGTCACCTCCGCGACACTTGTCGGCGCCGCACTGTTCAGACTGACACCGTTTCGACCGCTCCAGGCCGCAGCATTGGCTCTCGCTGCGGCGGTTGCCGGGTTCGGCGGTGGGTTGGTCATGTCGGCGACAAAGCGCGATTGTGGCGTGAAGGATTTTGGATCGGCCATCGCAGGACACGGAGGCATCCTCGACAGGGTTGACTCGCTGTGTTTTGCGGGGCCGGTGTTCTTCCACATCACACGGTATTTTTTTGCCATTTAGGTTTCACGGGCACGAGTCGCCGGAAACCGGATGTAAGCTTCTGTCCGACCGAATGAGACAGGTCGTCCTGCAGGAGGCGCGCCGGTTCGTCGAGCGCGACGTACCGGTGCCTGCGCCCGGCGCGAACGAGGCGCTGGTCCGCATACGCCGTGTGGGAGTGTGCGGCACGGATTTCCACGCGTTCGCCGGCACGCAGCCGCTGATAACTTTTCCCCGTGTGCTCGGACACGAGGTCGCCTGCGAGATCGTCGAGGCGCCCGCGAACGAACGCGGCCTTGCGGCAGGCGACTGCTGCGCTGTCGAGCCGTACCTCTCGTGCGGGAACTGCCGCACCTGCGGATTGGGCAGACCGAACTGCTGCGAGCGTCTTCGTGTGCTCGGCGTGCACGTCGACGGCGCGATGCAATCGTTCCTCGCCATTCCACTCAACCTGTTGCATCGGTCGAATCGTCTCTCGTTCGATCAGCTGGCGCTCGTCGAAACGCTGGGCATCGGCGCCCACGCGGTTCAGCGCAGCAAGCTTGCTCCCGGCGAAGAGGCGCTGGTCGTCGGCGCAGGGCCGATCGGCTTATCAGTGTTCCAGTTTGCGCACGCTCGGGGTTCGCAGGTGCGCGTCATCGAACCGCGCGACATTCGGCGTGCGTTCGCCGGGCGATTCGGGGCGGAGGTTCTCGACGCGTGGGACGGACGCGTCGCTGATGTCGTCTTCGATGCAACGGGCAGCTCCGCCTCGATGGCGCAGAGCCTCGCCTACGTCGCCCCGGGAGGCAGGCTGGTCTTCGTCGGGCTTTGCAGGGATGCCGTTCCACTCGACGATCCGGTGTTTCACGCCCGTGAGGTGACCTTGCTCGCGAGCCGCAACAGCTGTGACGAGTTCCCGCGCATCATTCAGATGATTGAAACGGGATCGATCGACACCACCCCATGGATCACCGATCGAGTGCAACTCGCGGACGTGCCGCGGGTATTCGACGAGTTACGGCAGCGGACCGCTCTGATCAAGGCGATCGTGGAGGTTTGATGACGCGCTCGCGAATCGCGCGACGTCGGGCCTACAACGACGACGAGTGGCGCAGCGCGGCATCGACCCGGCGCCCCACGCGAGCGACGAGCTCTGGCACGGCCTCGACGTCGGTGCGCGTCGTGTGGAAGTTCACGATGCACGCGCGCAGCACGTAGCGGCCGCCGACGACCGCGTTCGACACGAACACATCCCCGTCCCGCTGCAGGCGGTCGAGCACCTGCCGGTTGAGCGCGTCGAGATGCCGCTCCGTCGCGGCCTCGCCGACCGTCGCGCGCAAGTCCTCGGGCACATACCGAAACGTCGTGATGCTCAGGCTCTGCGTGACGAGCTCGAAATCCGGTCGGCTCTTCACGGCGTCGGCCATCGCCCGCGCGAGATCGATGTCATCCTTGATCATCGTGCGGTATCCCGATGCGCCGGCCTGCTTTATCGCCAGCCACACCTTCAGCGCACGAAATCCACGCGAGTTCTGCGGCCCATAATCCACGAAATTGATCGCGCGCTCCTCGAGGTGGTAGTACGGCGGGTGATACGAAAAGGCAGCCCTGAGCGCCTCGGCGTCGCGCACCAGGGCACACCCGGCCTCGAGCGGCGCATACAGCCATTTATGCGGATCGACGGCGACCGAATCGGCATCCGAAAGCGCTCGTAGATCGTCGGACGCGTCCGGAACGGCCGCGGCAAACCCGCCGTACGCGCCGTCGACATGAAACCAGATGTCCTGTTCCTTGCAGATCGCCGCGATCTCGCGCAGCGGATCGACAGCGCCGGTGCTCACCGAACCTGCGGTGCCGACGACGAGGCATGGCAGATCACCGGCGGCGCGGTCCGCCTCGATGCGTCGCTGCAGTTCACCAACGTCCATCCGCAGCTCGCGATCCACGGGGATCCACCGGATCGAGTCCGTACCGAAGCCGGCCAGGTCTGCCGCTTTCTGAATCCATGTGTGCGTCTCTGCGGACCCATAGACGCGCATCGGCCGCGTGGAATTGCCGCCGAGGCCTTGCGCTCTTACGTCCCAGGAAGCCTTGGCCGTCCGCGCAGCGAGGAAACACACCAGATTCGCCATATTGCCGCCGCTCACGAGCAGGCCTCCGCAACCCGCAGGGTAGCCGATGAGCTCCGCAATCCAGCGGACGGTTTGGCACTCGATTTCGGTGGCCGCCGGCGACAACGGCCAGGCGCCGACGTTTGCGTTCACGGCCGCCGCGAGAAAATCACCGAGCATCCCAATGGGCGCGGGCGACGACGTGATGTATCCGAAGAATCGCGGATGACCGTTGAACAGCGAATGCTGGAAGAGGAGATGCGCCGTCCGCCCGAGAAGCGCCCCCGGATCCGTTCCCGTTTCGGGAAGCGGGCCGGTGAGATCGAGCGCCTGTCGGACTTCCGACGGAGATTCGCCGCGGGTAACCGGACCTTGCGGCACCGCTTCGAGCGAGTCGGCCAGCAGATCGACCAGCCGGTGGCCGATCGCGCGGAACGTTGCGCGATCCATGGCCAGCGGAGCACCACGAAGGGAATCGCTCTTCGTCAGTCTGTCTTTTGCCATCGATGCATCCATCATCGCGCGACTCCTTCGAAGAGGTCCACCTCCCGCGATCGCCCGCCGTTGACCAGGCTGATCGCCCGGTAGAACGACTGCCGTCCCCAGAGCGCCTCATGGTGTTCGGGCGGCAAATCCTTGAGCCGGTCGTACGCAGTCAACTGCGAGGCGTGGCACGAGACGGCGCGCCAGACAGTCTTCCACATGTGCCGCGTATCAATCGTCGTGGTAATCGCCCAGTCGGGCCACCGCGTCGCGTGCCGCTCGACGCCGTCGACCGTGGATGTGAGCTTCCGAATGGCCGATTCGTACGCGGCCCATGTCGACTCGGGCCAGGCGAGGTAGTACAGCTTCGAGACGGCGTAGGGCGCCGCGCCCAGGTCGACGCCTTCGCAGGCAAAATCCTGGTCCGCCGCCGCCGTGACCGCCGCGGTCGTGAACTGTGAAATCGCGATGTGATCCGGATGGCCATACGCGCCGTCTGGCCCGAATGTCACGACAACCTCCGGTCGAACGCGCCGCATCTCCCTCGCGATTCGCGCAATCGCCTCACGCGGCTCCGCGCGATCGAGCTCCTGATCGCGATAATCGAGGACGCGCACCTCGCGCAGGCCGAGCTCTTGCGCCGCCGAGCGGAGCTCCGTCTCGCGGATTTGGCCCAGCGCGGACGCGCCCGGGTGCTCGGGCTCGCCGGGACGATGGCCGTGAAACCTGCCGCCGTCGCCTCGCGTGGCGGTCAGCAGGAAGACCTCGGCGCCCTCCGCGGCGTACTTCGCGAGCGTCCCTCCCACCCCGAGCGATTCGTCGTCGGGATGCGCGAGGACGGCCATCAGCCGTCCCGGCTTCTTCGAACCCATGGCGCGCCTCTTTCATTTCGGTAGGACGACAATCGTCACACGGCCTCCGCCGCCTGGGCGATGCCCAGCGCCGCACGGATTCGCGCCGCGTGGTGATAGCTGTGGCGCAGGGCGTGATCCTCGATGAAGAACTGGCACGTGAGCGGGGCGTCCGCGTTCAGCGAGACCGTGGCGGCCCGGTCGAGTTGATCGTCGCTGAGCGCGCGGACCGCGGCCGCAGCCGCGGCGCTGTTCTGGCGCAGCAGGTCAATTGCGGCAGCCTTGGTCGCGCCATCGTTTTCCTTTGCATGCTTGGCGTTGATGCCGTGAACCGCGTCCCAGGTCACCCCCGCAATCGGCTTGCCCGCGGCAAGGTTCTGCGCGAGATCGATTTCCAGCGGGTACATGAATGCGACGTGATGAACGACCACGCCGACCTTGCGTCCGTCGCCAGGGATGCGCGCCTGCCAC
>JBKPTT010000114.1:0-5479 GCA_046735635.1 Acidobacteriota bacterium
GGCGACACTTCCGCCGCCGGCGGGCCCCGCAGCGCGTCGAGTCGTCTGCCCCGATCATGTCGGATGCCACGCCAGCCGCTCGATGCGCCGGAGAATCTGGCGAAACAACGGCCCTGTCAAGTAGCTTTCCGCGAGCTGCAAGGTGAAATACCGGGCGTGCCGGATCAGCCGTCCCCCGGTCTTGATCAACCGCTGTTGGAGACTCGATCCTCCGCGCCCTCTGCCAAGAACTAATGTTGACCCCTCCGTGCGAGCACTTGTGGCTGCCCCTTTGGGCTCATACTATCAGCGCGGACGAAGTGCCTTTGCAACACCCCGCAACGCCGAATACGCCGCGCTGAATGTTGTGGCTTCAATGCACCGTTGTCGCTGGTCCCACCGTCTGGGTCGCTTACCACTCTTCTTGAGCAAAGGCTCTTCATGGCCGATAGCGTCCCGAAGCATGATGTGAAGCCAATCGGGACGTGTATGTAGGTCAATATCGGGCCCCTTGCCTGCGAAGTACGCGGCACATTCGGCATAGCGCCGCGACTCCTGATCTACGCTCTTCAGGGATCTTCTCAGCGGAGGCGAGACGAATCGCCGCTCAGCCGGACACGAGGTCGTCCCCCGCACGCTGGTGATCAACTACTTCCGCCCGCATCGCTCCCATAGAAACACAATATCCATCGTGTCCAAAGCCAATCCGACCGGATATCCAGCGCCGGACGCGGCCGAGCTACCAGGGGCGTGTCAGACCGCTGACCTGCTCTACGTTCTACCCGCTGCAACAGCGTATGGTGGCCCAGAACAGTGGTGGCCCAGGGAAGCTAGTTAATCCGTAATTCCTCCGACACGAAGGGCCGTTCAGCGGTGCGCCTAATCTCCGGAGAGCCAGGTCTCTTGACCGCTCCGGCCGGCCACACTAAGCTCTCGGCACCTGTCTGACCGTTTGGGGTCCACTGGGAGGCCCTTGGCATGCAGTGTTCCCGGTGCCAGCAGGAGAACCTGACAAGCCAGAAGTTCTGCGGGGAATGCGGTACGCCCCTCGCGCGTCTCGAAGGGGGCGCCAAGCCAGCGCTGTCGTATGCGGACGTGCAGCGGGAAGTCGAGCATCTCACGCACGCGCTGAGCGAGTCGCTCGACCAGCAGACGGCGACGAGCGAGATCCTCAAGGTCATCAGCCGCTCGCCCACGGACCTCCAGCCGGTGCTAGCAGTCGTCGCGCAGAATGCGTCGCGGCTGTGCGGCGCGGCCAATGTCTCGCTGTACCGCGTCGAAGGCGACCTGATGCGTAAGGTGGCCGAGCAGGGCCCGCCGCTCACGGCGCTTCACGTCGGTGAGACCCGACCTCTCACCCGCTCGAGCGTGAGCGGCCGAGCTATTGTTGACCGCACGACGATCCACGTGTCAGACCACCAGTCCGCGGTGGCGGCTCAGGAGTACCCAGACGCGCGCCGCGACACCGGCATCCGGACCACGATCGGCATTCCTCTCCTCCGCGAGGGGGTAGCCATCGGCGCCTTCACCGCGTACCGCACCGAATCGCGCCCGTTCTCCGAAAGTGAGATCGCCCTGCTTCAGACCTTCGCCGATCAGGCGGTCATCGCAGTGGAGAATGTGCGGTTGTTCAAGGAACTGGAAGCGCGCAACCGGGACCTCACCGAGGCGCTCGATCAGCAGACGGCAACCAGCGAAGTTCTCAAGGTCATCAGTCGCTCAACCTTTGATCTCCAGCGGGTACTGCAGACGCTTATTGAAAACGCGACCCGGCTGTGCGGTGCCCAGCAGGGGTTCATCTTTCGCGCGGAAGGTGACCTGTACCACCTCGCAGTGGACTACAATGCCCCTCTGGCATTTAGAGAGTGGGCGCAGCGTTACGACATTCGGCCTGGAGATGGCACAGTCGTTGGTCGCGTGGCGTTGGAAAACCGGCCTATCCAGATCCGCGATGCGCAAGCCGACTCGGACTGGCGTGCCAGGAACGCCGAAGCCCCTGGCATTGGCGGCGTCCGGACGCTCCTCGGTGTGCCGATGCGTCGCGAGGGTGCGCTCATCGGCGTAATTGCGATGTGGCGGACTGAGGTTCAGCCTTTCACCGCCAAGCAGCTTGAACTCATCGAGACCTTCGCCGACCAAGCGGTCATTGCCGTCGAAAACGTGCGCCTACTTACGGAGTTGCAGGCACGCAACCGCGATCTCACGGAATCCCTCGAGCAGCAGACGGCGACGAGCGAGATCCTACGGGTCATCAGCCGGTCGCCGACCGACGTGCAGCCGGTCTTCGACACGATTGTCAGAAGCGCCGTGCGGTTGTGCGACGGGCTCTTCGGGGCCCTCTGGCAGTTCGACGGTGAGCTAATCCATCAAATCGCCCAGCACAACTTCACTCCCGAAGCTCTCGAAGGGGTGCGTCGCCTATACCCGGCGCGCCCCAGCCGTGGCCTTGGGTCCGGCCGTGCGATCCTGGATCGCGCGCTTGTCCATATACCGAACCTCGAGCTCGATCCAGAGCTTCAGTTTCAGACGCTGTCGCTGGCCCGCGCGGTCGGCGCCCGAAGCGGGCTCTTCGTACCGATGCTGCGGGAGGGCGCTCCCATCGGCGCCATCGGGGTGACGCGCGCCGAGCCCGGGCCGTTCTCGGACAGTGAGATCGAGCTACTGAAGACCTTCGCCCACCAGGCCGTGATCGCCATCGAGAACGTGCGGTTGTTCACGGAGCTGCAGGAGAAGAACCGCGCGCTCACCCAGGCCCATGCGCAGGTGACCGAGGCGCTGGAGCAGCAAACCGCGACCAGCGAGATCCTGAGGACCATTGCGCACGTGCAGACCGACGTACAACCGGTGTTCGACACCATCGTCCAGAGTGCCGCTCGCCTCTGCCGCGGAGTCCATGCGGCTGTCTTCGTGACTGACGGTCGGCTGGTGTACGCGCCGGCGAACTACGGCAACGTGCCCCAAGCGCTCGCCGCTGCCCGCGCGCGGTTCCCCCGGCCCCTCGCGATGGATAGCACGGCCAGCATCGCGATCCTGACGCGGTCGATTGTCCACGTGCCAGACGTTGAGGAGCCGTCAACACACGACTTCGTGCGGCAGAGCGGCCAGCTGGTCGGATTCCGGAGCGTGGTCACGGTGCCGATGTTGCGCGAGGGCGAGGCAGTCGGCGCCATCCTCGTATCCCGTCAAGATCCTGGCCGCTTCGCGGACAGTGAAGTGGAGCTCCTGAAGACCTTCGCCGACCAGGCAGTGATCGCCATCGAGAACGGTCGGCTGTTCAAGGAGCTGGAGGCCCGAACCGCGGATCTGACGCGCTCGGTCGAGCAGCTCACGGCCCTGGGCGAGGTCGGACGGGCCGTCAGCTCCACGCTCGATCTCGAGACAGTGCTGACGACGATCGTCGCCCGGGCCGTCCAGCTCTCAGGGCTGGACGGCGGCGTGGTCTTCGAGTACGACGAGGACACGGAGGAGTTCGTCCAGCGGGTGGCGACCGAGGCCGGCCCGGCCCTCGCCGAAGCGCGGCGGACCACGCGGATCCGGAAGGGGGAAGGCGTGCTCGGGCAAACCGCCGTCACGCTCGAACCGGTTCAGGTGCCCGACATCACCGTGCCGGGTGCCTACGCAGGTCGGCTACGCGAGAACCTGATCGAGTCCGGCGTCCGGGCCATCCTCGCCGTGCCGATGGTCCGCGAAGGCCAGCTGATCGGCTGTCTTGGGGTGACCCGCAATCGGGCCGGCGACTTTCCGGCCGAGACGATCGAGTTGCTCCGCACCTTCGCCACCCAGTCCGCCCTGGCGATCCAGAATGCCCGGCTGTTTCGCGAGATCGAAGACAAGAGCCGGCAGCTCGAGGCTGCCAGCCGGCATAAGTCCGAGTTCCTGGCGAACATGTCCCACGAGCTCCGGACGCCGCTCAATGCCGTCATCGGTTTCTCGGAGGTCCTGCTTCAACAGATGTTCGGGGCGCTCAACGCCAAGCAGGACGAGTACCTCAAGGACATCTACGCCTCCGGCCAGCACCTGCTGTCG
Organism: Acidobacteriota bacterium; assembly: GCA_046735635.1. Lineage (GTDB taxonomy): Bacteria > Acidobacteriota > Vicinamibacteria > Vicinamibacterales > 2-12-FULL-66-21 > JALZOC01. Next base: position 4,006 of record JBKPTT010000114.1, read on the forward strand.
CTCATCAACGACATCCTCGATCTGTCGAAGATCGAGGCCGGCCGCATGGAGCTGGCCCCGGCCCCCTTCCATCTACCGAGCGCCCTGGAGAATGCCGTCACCCTGGTCAGGGAGCGGGCCGGCCGCCACGGCATCGCCCTGCAGCTCGACATCGACCGCCGGCTCGGGGAAGTCGTGGGCGACGAGCGCAAGGTCAAGCAGGTCCTGCTGAACCTCCTGTCCAATGCGGTCAAGTTCACCCCGGAGGGGGGCCGGATCAGCCTGAAGGCCAGGCGCACCGACGGCCTGGTCGAGATCGCCGTCACCGACACCGGGATCGGGATTGCCCCGGAAGACCAGGTGGCGGTCTTCGAGGAATTCCGCCAGGTGGGGACCGACGAGACGCGCAAGCAGGAAGGCACGGGCCTCGGCCTGACCCTGGCGAAGAAGTTCGTGGAGCTACACGGGGGCCGGATCTGGGTCGAGAGCGAGCTGGGCCGGGGATCCACCTTCACCTTCACGCTGCCGGTAAGCTGACGCGATGGTGACCCGACGAGCGTTTCTTGGCACCCTCGCAGGCGGCCTCCTTGCCGGGCCGCTCGCCGCCAGCGCGGAGCAGGTGGAGACGGGACACAAATTCTGCTGGCACGGAGGTGTGCATGGGTGAAGCTCGTTCCACGCCGCGCTACGATCGTGATGTCCTTCTCAGTCCCGGCAAGCGCAACCAGGTGATGGAATTGTGGGAGGTGAAGAAGTTCGGCACCGACAGCTTCGGTGACCCGGACTACGTCTCGATCTATGGTATGAAGCCCGCCGAGTGGTACGCGCGCGGTGTCCGGCTCCTAGCACGCACGACGCTGGAGGCGGTGCGCGATCGGCTGGGTGCCAGGATCGGTCAAGACGTTGCCCGGAGGGTCGGCGGCGTGCCCAAGGGTACCCGTTTCGGCGTGATCGATCCCTTTGCCGGGTCCTGTAATGGGCTCTACTGGGTGCTGCGCCACGTGCCGGACGCGACTGCTCGCGGCTTCGAGCTCGATGAGACAGTCTTCACCCTGACCTCGAGAAATCTCACCCTGCTCGATGTGCGTATTGAACTGATCCAGGGCAACTACCGCCAACTTGTCAGGGAGCGGCCCTTCCCCGCAGACCACCACCTCGTGGTCTTGCTCGGTCCGCCATGGGGCGATGCATTGACGGCATCTAGCGGACTTGATCTGGGCCGGACCTCTCCACCGGTCGGTGAGATCGTCGACGATTTCGAACGCGTATACCCCAATAACCCCATCCTCTACGTGGTAGAGGCGCATGAGCGCTTGGTACCGGAATCGCTTGCAGCGCTGCAGCGAAAATTCGGCGAGAGCGATCTGGACATCTACGATATCGTGGCGCCTCATGGGCGGCGCGCGATGCTGTTCGGCTCCAATCGGTGGCCACGCTGAAGCGATACCCGTGCGCTGCAATGTCCGAATCGGATGGCGGCCACCCCCCCCGTCGG
>JBKPTT010000115.1:0-16082 GCA_046735635.1 Acidobacteriota bacterium
GCGCGGAGGGCGCAGAGAGCGCAGTTCGACGGATCTCGCGCGGAGGGCGCAGAGAGCGCAGTTCGACGGATCTCGCGCGGAGGGCGCAGAGAGCGCAGTTCGACGGATCTCGCGCGGAGGGCGCAGAGAGCGCAGTTCGACGGATCTCGCGCGGAGTTCGCAGAGAGCGCATTTCGACGGATCTCGCGCGGAGGGCGCAGGGACCGCAGTTCGACGGATCTCGCGCGGAGGCGCAGGGACCGCAGTTCGACGGATCTCGCGCGGAGGGCGCAGGGACCGCAGTTCGACGGATCTCGCGCAGAGGGCGCAGCGAGCGCGGTTCCGGATCTGGCGCGCAGGACGCGTCGAGCGGTTCTTGAACGACCGATCGAATGTCAGAATCGACCGGGCGGCTGGGCTTGGGGCGTTTCCCGTGCTTCGGTTTGGGGCGTCAGCATACAACCCGGCGGGGTCCCTTGTGGAAAGTTGTTAACGATTCGCTTAATCCCGTCCGTTAACTTCAGAGCGCCAAAATTCAGCAGCAGTCCCAGCGGACAACCCGTAAAACGCAAATACGTCATCAATTGCATGGCGTCAACCTGCGTGTTGCTGCACGTAGCCTTCAATTCAACCACCACGCTCCGCTCGACAAGGAAGTCCACTTCGTAAGCTCGCGGCACAGTGATTGTGGCGTACTGGATGTCCACTGGGACCTTCGTCTCAAAGCTCAGTCCCCTCTGCTGAAGCTCGTACGCGAGACAGGGCTGGTAAGCCGATTCGAAGCATCCCGGCCCGACGCGCGTGTGCACTGCAATGGCACCAGCGATGATTTCCGACGCGATTCGATTGAGTTCAGGTTCCGTTCGCATCCAGTCATCCGTTGCACGGACAGTGCCGCTCGGATCTGTTCGATTTCTTGCCGGTTGAAGGTCGGATGGTATCAGCAGCCGCATCGCCGAGAGCTCATCGACATGGCGAAAACCGCGATCTGGTGGGCGCCCTCTGCGCGAGACCTTTGTCTTTAGCGTTCTCTGCGCCCTCTGCGCGAGACCTTTGTCTTTAGCGTTCTCTGCGCCCTCTGCGCGAGACCTGTGTCTTTAGCGCCCTCTGCGCCTCTCTGCGCGAGATCCGCTCTGCGCGAGATCCGTCTCTGCGCGACCTTCTCTCTACGCAACCCGCGCTTCGCGATCGGCCCCTCTCGGTTCCTTCGTCCGCGCAAGCACGGCCCCGACGTAGCAGAGCGCGATGACGGCGAGCAGCGCACGGAAGCCGGTGATGAGCGACAGATACTCGCCGACCCCGCCGACCATCGCGCCGAGCAGGTTGATACCGTAATCGCGGGTCAGCGCCGTCGATTTCGCAATCGCCGACCCGAACAACAGACCGGCGCAGAGAATAGGGCTGAATACCAGAACGGCATAGAAGATCGACTCCGCGGCGCGGCTCTCGAAGCCGACGCGGCCGACAGGGATGACGTAGTTGAGCGCGAGCAGCGCCACGAGGACTGCCCCGACACTCCACGCCCGCGTGATGTTCACTCTGGCAACGATCGCGTTCGCGATGAGCGCCATCGTCAGGACCGAGGCGATCGCCAGCGAGGCGACGACCCAGGTCGACCCCCACAACAACGCGAACTGAATGATCGACTTCGTCTCGAGCAGCATGAACCCGGCGCCGAGAAGGAAGAACTGCCACGACCAGCCCGACGCGGGACCCGCACCCGAGGCGAGACCGCGCAGCGTCAACCAGACCGACACGACCGACACCAGCAGCACGACGCCGAGCGCTTTGATGTAATGCGCCGGCACCTCGCGGTCCTTCATGTACAGAAACGGCCAGTCGTCGGTAGCAGGCTCGATCCCCGGATCGCGGTCGAGGACGCGCGCCGGGCTGGGCGCGTGCGACTGGTTGAATGCGGTGACCTGGTCGGGAATGTGCGGCGGCGCCGTGAGCCGTGCCAGGCGTGGACCGGCCATCATGACGCCGAGGAACGCGCGCGCTTCGTGGACGTGGACGCGCGGCTCGGTACCGAAGGCGACGGCGGCCGTGTTGGCAAGGCGATCGACGAGCCAGCGCTCGCGGAAGTAGTTGTAGACCACGAGGAGGCCGTCGGGGTTCAACCGATCGCGCACCGCACGAAACGATTCCTCCGTAAACATGTAGCTCTCGAGACGCACGCCCGAGAAGCTCGATTGCATGGTGAGCGAATCGATCAGCGCGAAGACCACGAGATCGTAGTGCTTGCGCGTGGTTCGAAGAAAATGTCGCGCGTCGTCGTTGATGACCGTGACGCGCGGGTCGGAGTACGGATGATCGGGATGATATTGCCGGCCGAGCCGGATGATCGCCGGATCGATTTCAACTGCGTCCACGTGGCGAACCCCGTGTCGCAGCGCGGCCGCGACGTCGGTTCCGGAACCGGCGCCCAGGATCAGCACGTCCTGAAACGTGTCCCCGAACACCGCGTACGGCCATTGATAGAAATATTCCTTCTGCTCGACGGGCGCCATCGACTGGTGAAAGATGTTGTTCACTTCGACGACCGTCTCGGGTCCCTGCCGGCTGACCGTGATCTTGTAGTAAGGGGACCAGATCGCGCCTCGCGACATCCCGTACACGAGCGCGAGCGATGCGCCAAGCAGCAGAAGGTTGAGCGTGACAGCCGCAAGCGACGGGCGACGAATGTCGGCGGACCCCGATTCGCGGCCGGGAGGCTCCGGCGTGAACAGCAACGGAATGGCCGCGGCGAACGCGACCCCGAACCAGACGACGGGCGGAAGCTCGAGCCACGAGATGAGGCCGAGCGCGGCAACTCCCGCGAGGCTGCCGGCAAGATTCACGGTGTATGCCTTCAGCGGCGGCAGCTGGGCCATCTCGCGCCCCATCCGCTGTGCGACGGTTGCGAAGAGCGCGGCGACAATGATGAAGAGGAGCGGCAGCAGCATCGTGCTCTCGACCAGGACGACTTTCTGCGACGTCCCGCTCGTGAAATAAATGCTGCCGGGCGTGGCGACGGTCACCTCGAGCCGGAAATACCGCACCGCGCCAATGACGACCGCCTGCAACAGTGGGAACCATCGAAACAGCCGCGTGCGCGCCGGCGCGAGCAGGCAGCCGAGTCCGATCCCGAGGAAGCTCGCGAGCAGAATGAAGTTCGAGAAATACGAGAGGAGCCGGATGTAGGCCGGCATCCATCTGATGAGCGCAATCTCGAGAAACAGAACGAGGAACGAAGAGAGAAAGGTGCGCGTCGTGCGCGTCATGGAGCCTGCGATTGTACCATCGCGTCTCTTGATGTGGGGACAACGCCCGGCCTACAGTAGGGCCCGCTATATGAGGATGCATCGATGATCATCAGGACATTCGTCATCGCAGCCGCGACTGCGGCCGCTGCCGTCGCGGCTGTCGCCACGCAGCAGCAGAACCAGTATCTCGGCCGGTGGAACCTGCAGGGCACCGGCGAAAACAGCACGTACGTGTATTGGCTCGAAGTGAAGGACGAGGGCGGTCAGCTGACCGGCATGTTTTTGAATCGCGGCGGCAGCCCCGTCAAGCTCGCAACGGTGAAGATCGACTATGGCGAGCTCGTCTTCGCGCTGCCGCCGGGACGCAACAACGCGCCGTCGCCGGAGTATCACGCGAAGCTCCAAGGGGAAAAGCTCGTTGGCTCCGTCCAACTCGCCAATCGCAAAGTGGACTTCGTGGGAACGCGGCCGCCGAAATGGCCGCCGGCCGACGCGAACGCCTCGCACACGTTCGGCAAACCCGTCGATCTGTTCGATGGAAAGTCCATGGACGCCTGGGACGTGCAGGACAAGTCGAAGCCGATGGGTTGGGTCATCGAGGAAGGCGCGATGACGAACACTCCGCCTGCAAACAATCTCGTCTCCAAGCAGAAATTCAAGGACTTTAAGATTCACGCGGAGTACAAACTGACCCAGGGCAGCAACAGCGGCATTTACCTGCGCGGACGATACGAGCTGCAGGTGCTCGACGACTACGGCAAGCCTCCTGAGGCGCACAGCCACATGTCGGTGTATGCCTGGCACGCCCCGCTCGTGAACGCCAGCAAGCCTGCGGGCGAATGGCAGATGATGGAAGCGACGCTCGTCGCCAACAAGGTCACCGTATTCCTGAACGGACAGAAGGTTCAGGATAACGCGACGCTCGAGGCGATTACCGGCGGCGCGCTCGACGCGAACGAGACCGAGCCCGGGCCGATCATGCTGCAGGGCGACCACGAAAAGGTGTGGTACCGGAAAGTGACTGTCACGCCGATTTCCCGGTAGTGCCGGCCTTCAGGCCGGCCGATCAGCGGGGCGGACCGAGGTCCGGATTCTTGAGGAACTGCTCGTCGGTGAGGCTCTGGAGAAAAGCGACCAGATCGCTGATGTCGCGCGGGGTCGCCTCGAACCCTTGCAGTCTTTCGCTCTTGAACGGGCTGTCCACCCCGCCCGCGGCGTAGTGCACCACGGCGGCTTCCAGCGTTGGAATGCTGCCGTCATGCATGTACGGCGCGGTAATCGCGACGTTGCGCAGCGTCGGCGCGCGAAATCTTCCCATGTCGGACGCCACGTGCGTCACGTCGATCAGCCCGCGATCGATCGCAGGGTACGCGCCGCGCCCGTCGACGTTGTAAAGCCCGGTGTTGTGGAACGACGGCGCCCTACGCTCGCTTCCGTGGTACACGGTCGGACCCGAGAGGCTGAACCCATTGTGGCACTGCGCGCACGCGAGGCGGCTCGAGAAGAAGAGATTCATCCCCCGGCGCGCCTCGACGCTCAGTGCGGTTCGATCGTCCCGGTACAGATATCGATCGAACGGCGAGTTCGCGGAAATCAACGTCCGCTCGAACGACGCGATTGCCTTCACGATCAGATCGAACGTGATCTCCCCAGGGGGGACGTCGAACACCTCCTTGAACAACGCGGCATCGTCCGGATCGCGCGCGAGCCTCGAAACCATCGCGCTCTCGTTCCCCTTGAGGCCCATCTCGATCGGATGCTCGTTGAGCATCGGGACGAGCATCTGCCCTTCGAGCGTACTCACCCGCGGATCGGCCCACCCGTAGGACGCGTTGTAGGCCACGTTGGTGAGCGACATCGCGCTTCTCGGATGGTCTTGACCGGTCGATCCGACGGCGGTCGCGCGGCCGTCGGTGAAAGCAAGCGCCTGTTTGTGGCAGGAAGCGCAGGAGTAGGTGCCATTGCCGGACAAACGCGTGTCGTAAAAGAGGCGCCGCCCGAGGCGCACCTTCGACTCGGTCATCGGATTGTCGGCAGGAACGATTGGAACGGGAACGCCGGCTGGCAATGCCCAGCGATAAGCAGGCGACCCGCGCGAGCCAGGAACTTGCCCCCGCAAACCCAACTCGCGCGGATCAATGGAGACCGTTAGGAGGCACGCACACGCCGTAACGGTCCCCAAGACCAGCGCCGATCGCACGTGACTAGATTACCAGCCCGGATGTCGGGCAGTCACCGCCATCAGCCTCGTCTGTTTGGCGAGCGCCTTGCGCTCGCCGACTCATTGTTCGAACGACGACACCGTCGCGCCTGTGCGCAGTCCGACATGCAGCAAACGCGATGCCCTGTGCGAACCGGCGGCGGGCCGGCAAACTGGCCCGTTTTCGACGACGAATGCGGATCAGCGCGACGGATGACGTAAGCGATTACGAGTCTTGCTGGGCGCGCACGATCAGCGGTCCAGCGACGCGATCCCCCTCCGGTGTGAAGCGCGGGATGTCCGCGACCGATCCGTCAGCGGAGTCGCCGATCGCGCGAACCGTCATCGTGTCCCCGTCTATGGTGACCAACAGGAAGTGGCACTCAGCCGACCAGCTTTCCGTGTGGGCGTCATCGAACCCGTGCGGCGCCTGGCGGCGGATTTTGCTCCCTGCGCCGGTCACGAAGTAGTCGATGCCATTCCAGCGCGAGTGCTGGAAGTTGTGCTCGTGGCCGCTGAACGACACGCGTACGCCACCAGATTCAAACAGCTGGATCACGCGATCCATTCGATCCGTATTTCCGTGTTGCGGACCAGCGGAGAAAGGCGGGTGATGGCCGAACGGGATTCGCCATCGGATGCCGCCGTTCAGCTTCGAGGGAAACGATCGCTGCATGAAGTCCCAGTGCTTGGGATATTCGAAGAGCCGCCCGCGCCGGAAGAAGTCCTCCTTCGACGTATCGAAGCACACGAATTCGACGTCGGCCGACACTCGGAAGCGATAGAACAGGCCCGGGCTGACCGACGCGCGCCCTGCCGCCTCTTCCCCCAGCAGCCGCTCGCGCAGGTAGAAGTTGTCCATCACCTGCTCGCGATCGTCGTGCTCCTCTGTCTCGCGCGTGTCGTGGTTGCCGATCGACGGATACCACGGGATGCGATTGATGACGTAGCGATACGGCTGGAAGTAGGTGAAGAACCAGTCGTCGTCTTCGTCTCCCGAGTCCTTCGTCCACAACATGAATCGCTTCGACGCATAGATGTTGTCGCCGGTCGTCAGCACCAGCCGTACGTCGAACTCGTCCACCGCGCGCTCGAGCGCCTGCGCCACCTCCAGCTGCCGGCGTTTCGGCGTCGACGGCTTCCGAATGCCGGTACCGAAGTCGCCGATCACCGCGAACGTGAACGGCGACTGCAGCGGCGCGACAGGATCCGGCAGCGTGCGGAACTCGTGACGGTAGACGCGATCGTTCTGCGCGAGTCCCTGCACGGCGGGATCCCAATCCCACCGCACGCCTTGCCCCCACACCTCGTGCTTCACGGTCACCGAGTAGACGTACCGCGTGTCCGGCTTGAGGCCGGAAACCATGCAGTGGTTGCACGAGTTCGTGAGAGCCTCGGCGACGAGCGCGCCCGTTTCGTCTCGAACCTCTACCCGCGCCGGTCCGTACGAGGCGGACTTGCATCCGATCGATTCGCACCGCGGAGGATGGACCCACTGCAGATCCTCGTCGTCCACGAGTTTCGCCCGGCCGTTCGAGCGTGCCTTGAAATAAAACGCACCCCACGCGATGAGCGCCGTCTTGTGCGAAAGTCCGGCAAGGTAGATGTACGGTTCCGAATGAAACTCAGGCATACGCGACCGTCCGACCTCAATTTTCTATTTTTCCCGGAATGGATTACAGGATCTGCTTAGAAAATGGACAACCGAGATCTCGCCGCAGCCGTCGACAACCTCTATCAGTTGCCTCCGGGCGAATTCGTCGCGGCGCGCAACGCGCTCGCGAAATCGGCCGGAAAGAATGCCGCCGAGGTCCGGGCGCTCGTAAAGCCGTCGTTGCCCGCGTGGGCTGTCAACCAACTGTATTGGAAGCGCCGCGGCGACTATGACGCACTCGTGCAGGCCGCGACGGCGCTCCGTGGCGTCCACAAGGCGATTCTTGCCGGACGGCGCGGCGACATCCGCGAGGCGACAAAGTCACACGACGACGCGATCGAGCGCGCGCTGAAAGCGACCCTCGGTATCCTGCGTGACGATGGCCACCCGGTCACCGACGCCACACGCCAGGCCATTCTGACGACGCTGCGTGCGCTGCCGGGCGAAGAGCCGCCGGGCCGTTTGACGCACGCATTGCAGCCCGGCGGCTTCGAAATGCTCACCGGTCTCTCGATCGCTCCGGTCAAGCCGGGCAAGTTCGCGCCGAAGCCACAACCAGCCGCCGCGTCCGGACGCAAGACCGGAGCGGCGCGCGAAAAATCGAAAGAGGACAATGCTCGCGAACGCCAGGAGGAAAAGGAGGCGGCGGCGAAACGAGCGCGTGAGCTGCGGGCGGCCGAACACGACGCACAGCGCGAAGAGTTCGATGCCGCGCGTACGGCACGAGAAGCTGAAAGAGCCGAGCGCAGCGTGGAGCGCGCACGCGAGGCCCTCGAAGCGGCGCAGAAAGAACTCGAGGAGGCGCAGCGCGCAGCCCGCGAAGCCGAACACGCGCGCGATGCCGCGCGGCGGCGCGCAGACTCCGCGGCGGCGGCGGTTGCTCGATTGAGGGCGCGCTAACTGATTCGGGCGGGATTGTGAGTCGACGGCGTGCGCAATACGGACCGCAGCGGTAGCATCACCGTGAAAGTCGAACCCGTTCCGGGCCCATCGCTCCGCGCCTTCACCTCGCCGCCATGGAGCTCGACGATGTGGCGGACGATCGAGAGCCCGAGACCGAGGCCGCCGTGCGGACGCGTGATGGAACCATCTCCCTGCGTGAACCGGTCGAAGATGACAGGAACCAGCGTGGCGGGCATCCCTTCGCCGGTATCGGCCACCTCGATGACGGCCAGGGAGCCCTCGGGCCTGACCGATAAGGACACGCAACCGCCTGCCGGCGTGAACTTGATCGCGTTTGACAGCAGATTCCACAAGACCTGTTGAAGGCGATCGGGATCACCCAGCACCGTACCTGAACGCGTCAACGAGCATTCCAGCTGAACGCCTTTTGCGTCCGCCGCCGGCCTCAGCGCTTCGATGGCCGCGTCGATCACAGGCTCGAGCTCAAGCGGCCGAAGCTGCAGGCGCAGCTTGCCCGTGACGATCCGCGAAACATCGAGAATGTCGGCAATCAGCTGCTCCTGTACATGCGCATTCCGCTCGATCGTGTCGAGCGCACGCACCATCGCGGCCTCATCGAGCTTGCCCATCCGCAGCAGGCGCGTCCACCCGAGCATCGCGTTGAGCGGCGTTCGGAGCTCGTGCGACAGCGTGGCGAGAAAATCCTCCTTCGCGCGATTCGCCGCGCGCAGCTTCTCGGCCTGACCATCGACTTCCGCGAACAAGGCGACGACGCCGCGGTTCGTCTCGTCGAGCTCGGCCTGAAGCTCCTCCAGCGCGTTTCGAAGGCGAATGTTCTCCTCCACGAGATCCATCTCGCTCGTGGGCGCAGTCGGCGGCTCCGGAGGGCTGACGCGCTCGACGATGCTCCGATCGCGTGAAGCAGTGGACGGAAGCGGAGTCGCGAGCGTCACCGACGTGCCGCTGTCCTCTTGCTCGATCGACACCCGATCGACGATGGTCCTCAAGCGCAGGACGGAGTCCGAAACACCGCCAGGTAATGCGGTGCCCTGCTTGTTGATTCGGATCAGGACCTCGAGGTCGGCCGAGTCGGAAACCGCGACATCGGCGTCGAGCGTTCGCTTTTCGCCGAAGAGCAGCCGCGCGGCCTCGTAGGTCGCCGCCGAAAAGCTCCGGACGGCCCGTTCAGAAAGCCCGAATTGTTCCGCGACATCCCGGGTCTGCCGGCGTAGCGAAACAAGATCCTGGGGCGTCTTGAGGGGCACCGCAGCAAGGACCACGTGACCTGTCGAAGATGCTGGGCTTTTCTGATGCAACCTGGGTGGACGAAACCGCCGGACTCCGGACGGACCGACTCCTTGCATGTCACCGATGCAAATCGTGAACCGCCGCTCGAATCGGCCCCCGAACCGCTGGACACGCGCGAACCCCGGAAGTACAGTAGCCCTCTCTGCTTGTCCGTTCGCGGATTCCAAGGCCTACCTTGCACGCGCTCCTTTCGCTCAATCTCCATCACGACCAGGACGTCGTCACGGCGCGGCAGCACGCGGCGCAGATTGCCGCACTGCTCGAGTTCGACCCGTCGGAGCAGACGCGGATCGCCACCGCGGTCTCGGAGATCGTGCGGAACGCGTTCCGGTATGCCGCCGGTGGCACGGTGGAGTTCGGCGTGGAGACGACCGCACGCCCGCAGCGGTTTGTCATTCGCGTGGCGGATCGCGGTCCGGGTATCGCCCACCTCGAGGACGTCCTCAACGGGCGATACCGATCGCCCACCGGTTTGGGCATGGGCATCGTCGGGGCGCGCCGGCTGATGGATCGGTTCAATATCGACTGCGCATCGTCGGGCACGTGCGTGACGCTCGAAAAATACCTGCCCGCGCGCGCGCCGCTGGCGACCGCCGAACGCCTCGCAAAAATCGCGGACGGCGTGCGGCAGCGGCGGCCGAAAGGACTCGTCGAGGAGATCCAGCAGCAGAACCAGGAGCTTCTGCGCGCCCTCGACGAGCTCCAGCGGAAGCAGCTGGAGCTGAGGCGGCTGAACGGCGAGCTCGAAGACACCAATCGCGGCGTGGTGGCGCTCTACGCCGAGCTCGATGAGAAGGCCGACCATCTGCGCCGCGCCGACGAGTTGAAGTCGCGGTTCCTGTCCAACATGACGCACGAGTTCCGCACGCCGGTGAACGCGATCCTCGGCCTGTGCAACCTGCTCATCGAGGACCGACGCGACGAAGGCCGTACGCCGGAGCCGGAGCTCGATTACATCCGCAAAGCCGCGGATCAACTCTCGGAGCTCGTCAACGACCTGTTGGATCTCGCGAAGGTCGAAGCAGGCAGGACCGTGATTCGGCCCACGACGTTCGACGCGCACTCGCTCTTCGGCGCGCTTCGAGGCATGCTGCGTCCGCTGCTCCTCAATCAGTCCGTCGCGCTCGTCTTCGAAGATGCGAGCGACCTGCCGCTCCTCCAGACAGACGAGGCGAAAGTGTCGCAGGTGCTCCGCAACCTCATCTCCAACGCGCTGAAATACACCGAGCGCGGAGAGGTGCGCGTGTCCGCGCGGCGGGATGGCGCCGACGTCATCAGCTTCTCGGTCGCCGATACGGGAATCGGCATCGCGGCGCAGGATCAGCAGCGGATCTTCGAGGAGTTTGCGCAGATCGAGCATCCACTGCAGCGAGGCGTGAAAGGGACGGGCCTTGGTCTGCCCCTGTCGCGGCGTCTGGCGCAGCTGCTCGGGGGCAGCCTGACGGTGACCAGCGAGCCCGGCGTTGGTTCGACGTTCGTCTTCTCGGTGCCCATCGTGTTCTCGGCTCGCGCCGAAGACGAGCTGCCTTTTGTGTGGCAGCCCAACCCCTCGAAAGTGCCGATCCTCGTAGTCGAAGATGCGCCCGACGCGCAGTTCTTCTACGACAAGGTCCTTCGATCGTCCGCGTTCCAGATATATCCCGCACGCACGCGCCGCGAAGCGATGGCTGCGCTGGAGCGCATGCGGCCGGGCGTGATCGTCATGGATCTCGTGCTGGCTGGCGAGGAGGCGTGGGACCTGCTGATCGACCTCAAGCGCGAAGATCACACGCGGGACGTGCCCGTCATCATCATCAGCGCGCTGGCGCAGCACGAGAAAGGTCTCGCGTTGGGAGCCGACGCATATCTGGTCAAGCCGATCGACCGGCGGACGCTCATCGACACGATCGCGGGGCTGCACGCGCGGCGCGCGACGGTGAAAGTGCTGACGATCGACGACGAGGAAGTGGCGCGGTATCTGGTGCGACAGTGTCTTCCGGTCCCCGCGTTCGAGGTGACCGAGGCGTCGACCGCAGCCGAAGGTCTTCGGCGCGCGCGCATCGAACACCCCGACGTCATCGTGCTCGATCTGGTAATGCCTGGCATGAGCGGACATACGGCGCTCGCAGAGCTGCGCGCCGACCCCGCGACGCGCGACATCCCCGTCGTCATCTCGACTGGCGCGGAGCTGCAGGACGCCGACTCGCGCGCGCTCCTGCAGCATGCGTCCGCAATCCTCCCGAAGAGCGAACTGTCGCGCGCGACGCTCCCCACCGTGGTTCGCCAGGCGCTCGGGCGCGCTGGATGAAAACGTGCCAAGCCAATCACGTGGCAACTATCCGCCGCCGGGCGGAATGAAGGAAGAAGGAGATTCATGGCCAACGACGTCCGCACGTCGCTCAACGAGATCCTGCAACGGGATGCCGAGTCGCTGCTTCAGAGCTGGGTGGACCGACAGGTCAGCGCGTCCACTTTCCGGGCGGATCGCACCAGCCGGCAGCAGCTGACCGATCATTCGAGCCGCTTCCTCGTGCAGTTGCGCGACGCGGTCCGGAGTGGAGACACGAACATCCATTCGTCACCGTGGACGGGGGTGCGGCAGGTGCTCGACGAGCTTTCCGCCTCCCGCGCGCAGCAGGGGTTTTCTCCGTCCGAGACGGCGATGTTCATCTTGTCGCTGAAACAGCCTCTCTTCGAACGCCTGCGCGCGATCACGGGCGGCGATCCGGAACAGCTCGCGACGATGACGTGGGAGACGAACGGGCTGCTCGATGCGCTCGGCTTGTACACGATGGAAGTGTTCCAGCGCGGACGCGAGCAGGTCATCGTTCGGCAGCAGCAGGAGCTGCTCGAGCTGTCGACGCCGGTCGTCACGCTGTGGGACGGCGTTCTCGCGCTGCCGCTCATCGGCACGCTCGACAGCGCCCGCACGCAGGTCGTGATGGAGAGTCTGCTGCAGCGGATCGTCGACAGCGGCGCGGGGATCGCCATCATCGACATCACCGGCGTGCCCACCGTGGACACGCTCACGGCGCAACACCTCTTGAAGACGATTGCGGCGGCGCGGCTGATGGGCGCCGACTGCATCATCAGCGGCATCAGGCCGCAGATCGCGCAGACGATCGTGCACCTCGGGGTGGAGCTGGGGTCAGTGGTCACGAAGGCGACGCTCGCCGACGCCTTCGCGATCGCGCTTCGCCGTGTGGGGCTGTCCGTGCAAAAAACGGGCGCGTCGGCATCACGGCGAGACCGCGACGCCGACACCGGCGAGCCACGGTCGTCGCTCGAGACGCGCGAGAACTGACGTGGAGCGCATCCCAATCCTCAAGATGGGCGAGTATCTGCTCGTCAGCATCCAGGTCGACATGCACGATCGGTTGGCGATGACGCTGCAGAACGACCTGACCGACCGCATTGTCGCGGTGCATGCCAAAGGCGTGCTGATCGACATCTCGGCGCTCGAGATGGTCGATTCGTTCATCGGACGGATGCTCGGCGATATCGCGGCCATGTCCCGCGTGCTCGACGCGGAAACCGTCGTCGTCGGCATGCGTCCAGCGGTGGCGATCACGCTCGTCGAGCTCGGACTGTCGTTGAAGGGGGTACGAACGGCGCTCAACGTTGAACGCGGAATGGACCTGCTCCGCAGCCGCATCGAGGCGAGAGGACGCGAGGATGCTGGTTCAGCTTAACGATCAGCGTCCGATTCAGACGTCGGAAGACGTCGTCGGCGTCCGGCAGACGGTACGGCAACGCGCCGTGGAGCTCGGATTCAACCTCGTCGACCAGACGAAGATCGTGACGGCCGCGAGCGAACTGGCGCGCAACACGCTGCAGTACGGCGGCGGCGGCACGGTGCGCCTCGAGGAAGTCCGCGACGGCGCGCGGCGGGGACTGAAGCTGGTGTTCGAGGACAACGGTCCCGGCATCGCGAACATCGAGCTCGCAATGAAGGACGGCTATACGACCGGCAACGGGCTGGGCCTTGGACTTTCGGGCGCCCGTCGTCTTTCCAACGAGTTCCACATCGACTCAGAACCCGGCAAAGGTACGCGGGTCACAATCATCCGGTGGCGATGAACGTCACCGCAGCGTACCCGCTCATCGACATCAGCGAAGTGCCGGCGCCCCGGCGCGCCGTGCACATGCTCGCCGAGCGCCTCGGGTTCGACGAATCGCGCGCCGGCCAGGCGGCGCTCATTGTCTCGGAGCTCGGGACGAATCTCGTGAAGCACGCGACGCGGGGCGAGATGCTGCTCCGACCGATCTCCGACGCTGACGACGACAATCCGGGAATCGAGGTGCTGGCGATCGATGCCGGTCCCGGCATGTCCGACGTGGCCCTCTCGCGCCGCGACGGCCACTCGACAGCAGGCACGCTCGGCCACGGTCTCGGCGCCATCGACCGGCAATCGGATTTTTTCCAGATCTACACGCACACGTCTGGAACGGTAATGGTCGCGCGATTGTGGCGGCGCGCGCCGTCGGCGTCGGCGCCGCGGAATCGCTACCATCTGGGCGCCGCGCACGTGTCGCACCCGAGCGAGGACATCTGCGGCGACGACTGGTGCGCACGAGTTCGCGACGAGCGTCTCGCGATCATGGTCGCCGATGGCCTCGGTCATGGATTGTCGGCGCATGAAGCGGCTCGCGCCGCGTCGGCGCTGTTCGCGCAGATGTCGGAGGAATCGCCGGCGCGAATCGTCGAGGACATCCACACCGCGTTGCGCGCCACGCGCGGCGCCGCGATCGCCGTGCTGGCGGTTGATGGTACTCGCGGGGTCGCGCACTTTTGTGGGCTTGGCAACATCAGCGGCGTCGTGCTCCATGCAGGCGGCACACGGCACAGCATGGTGTCGCAGAATGGAACGGCGGGGCACACAGCGCCGCGGATTCACGAATTCAGTTATCCCGTTGCCCCCGATTCCACGATCGTGCTCGCGACCGACGGCCTCTCCACGCATTGGGATCTCCCTCCATATCCCGGTCTGGCCGCGCGCGACCCGAGCATCATCGCGGGCGTTCTGTACCGGGATTTCAGCCGCCGGCGGGACGATGTGACCGTGGTTGTCGCCAAGCAGCACGGACCGGCCCGTTACTGATAAACGGTAGAAAGTTCCTCACCTGCCTCAGCCGGTTGCAGCCGACAAAGGTGGCTGGAGCGATTTCGCCGGGTCCAAACGACATGTTTCTGGTGTATTTTCGTTGAGGGCTCGCCCGGCGGCATTTGGAGCAGGGTGGGCATATGGCTTGATGTAGTCACAGCGCACACGGCCATGGCTCAGCTGCCGTCATCCCCGGAGAAGCGCGACCGAGCGACCGTCTCGGCGTCGGCCCAGACGCCACGGACGATCGCGGAACTGCGCCGGTGGGTCCGCGAGGAGCTCCCGCTCCGCGGCGACCAGGAAACGCGCCTGTTCGACGCGATCGACAGGGTGTTCTCGACTCAGCGACAGCTCATCGAATCATCCAAGCACGAAGCCATCCGGGCCCTGTCCGAGGGGTTCGCCGAGAAGATGGCGCGCCTGCAGAGTCAACTCAGCGAGAAGGACGTCACCGTCAGCAACATCGCGCGCTACTTCGAGGAGGTCGTCGCAGGGCTGACGGAAAAGTCGCATCGGGATCCCAAGACGAAGCTGCTGAATTTCGACTGGTTCATGGAACGTCTCGAGTCGTTCCTGTCGGTCGAGCAGCGCGTCCGCTGGTGCGGCATTGGCGTTGTCGACATCAACAGCTTCAAGTGGTACAACGACACGCTCGGCCACGCAGTGGGCGACAAGATCATCGAGCGCGTGGCGCGCATCCTGTCGGATCAGATCCGATCCGAGGACTTTCTCGCATTGGAGCGCGCCGGCGATCCACGCGACCTGCACGCGCGATTCGGCGGCGACGAGTTCTGCTTCCTGATCCCGGATCTGCCCGGCTGCCGCGAGGCGGTCGAGATCGCGGATCGTTTCAAACACGCCGTCGAAGCCCACGATTGGGCGCGCGACGATCGCCGTCTTGGATCGCACCCGGTGCACGTGGACGTCGGCGTCGTGTGTCTGCATCTCGGCCCGGTTGCCGAGCGGCGCGGCGTCGCACGGAAGCTCGCGGCGGAGCTCATTCACCGCGCCGATCAGTTGATGTACAACGCGAAAGGGCAGAAAGCCGATCGCGTCCATCCTGTCGCCGTCGAAGTGCAGGACGGCGACCTCGTCGAGATCTCCGCAGTGTTCTGATCGCCTTCCCGGCCTCGCCTCGACGCGCGTCTCATTCTTGCTCCGCGAGCCCGGCTGGAAGAGCGCGCTCCGGATCCCGTGCTGCCCTGGCCTGCGGCGACGCTGCGAATCACGCGCAGCGACGAGGTCACGTCAGGTCCGGCGCCTCGGCCTACGCCGGGAAAACTGCGCCTTCAGCGGGGTGACTTACGGTGGCCTGCGATGCCGGCTGGCCGCATCGCGCCCGACCTGACGTAACCTCGCCGCTGCGACAGAGGCGTTCGACGGAGATGCGCGGCGCGGTCGGCGCCGGCTGACCGCACACACAGCGTCACGTGGCGGCAGAGACGTTCGAGCGGGATGCGCGGTGCCGACTGCGGCGCGCGGCTCGTTCGCAGCGACCTCGGACTCGCGTGACACGCGACCAGAAGTAAAGCGCGCCCGAAGCCGGGTGGCCGCGCTGTGGAAGAGGGGTCAGATCCCGAACTGCAGGGGTCTGACGCCTCTTCGCAGCGGGTCGCGGGAATTCCACGGCAGGGCGCGCTTTACCACGCGACGCCCGCGGGAGCAAGAACGAGATGCGCGGCGCGGTCGGCGCCGGCCGACCCACACAC
>JBKPTT010000116.1:0-5442 GCA_046735635.1 Acidobacteriota bacterium
AAGTGGTGGCGCAGGTGGCGGTGGTGGTGGGCGCGGCGGAGGTGGGGGCGGTGGAGGCGGTGGGGGCGGAGGCGGAACGCGCGGCGGTGGGGGGGCAGTGGCGGGTCTCGGGGGCAGTCCCTGTGTTCGGGAGCTGACAACGAACGCCGAGATGTCTTGGCGCACCGCGACGCTCACGACCCAGTCGAGCATCGCGTCGCTGCGTCAGCTGCTGTCGATGCTCCAGCCGGTGCCGGGAGACAAGACGGTGATTCTGATTTCCGGCGGATGGCCGCTCGATGAGCGCGATGAGACGTCGATGATGGACGCGGTGGCTGCCGATGCCGCGGCCGCTCGGGCGACACTCTTCACGGTATTCGTTCCGGTGTCGACGTCGTCGGCGGAACGACGGACGATATCGCTGTCACCGTCACGCGATCAATACCTGCTGTGGGGACCGCTCGACACGCTCGCGTCGATGACGGGCGGCGGCTCGGTGCGCGCGGAGGTCGGCGCGGAACTCGCGTTCGACCGCCTCGCTCGCGAGTTGTCGGGGTATTACCGCCTGGGCGTCGAGAGAGAACCCGGTGATGCCGACGCGAAGGCGCGGAGGATGAAGGTGGAAGTGCCGCGCGGCGGCACGGTTCGCGCCAGGGCGATCTTCGACGCGCGCACGTACGAGGATCGTGACTGGGCGGCGCGGCTGGCGTCCGCGCTCGAGGCCCCGATTCCCGCAACCGGAGTAGGTGTGCGCGTGACCAGCTACCTCGCGGCGGATCCGGAGGATTCTTCCCGCATCAGGGTCGTGCTGACCGGCGAGGCGTCTCGCATCCAGCGCGGCGATACCACGGTGCAGATACTCGTCCGCGACATGGCGGGGAAGAAGGTGCTCGCCGCACAGCCACCCATCAGTGAAGCCACCGGGGACGTGCTGCCGTTCTCGACGACGATACCGGTCGCGCCAGGTACGTATCTGCTGAGAGTTGCGGTGATGGACAGCACCGGGCGAGTCGGATCCGTCGAACATCGTGTCGATGCGCGTCCCACCGCGCTGGGACCGATCGCGGGCATGGGCCCGTTGCTCGTCCGAGTGTCGAACAGCCCGGGTTCCGACCCCACTATCGCGCTCGATGGTGTAGCGCAGAACGAGCGCCTGGCGATCGAGGTCGATCTGCAAGGAGACGGCGCGCGGCTCTCGAACGCGGACGTCACGTTCGAAGTGGCGGCGAGCGCCGAAGGTCCTGCGCTGGTGCAGACCAGAGCATCAATCGGCCCGTCGTCGTCGGTGGGAATCATGACGGCGCAGGGCGTCGCCGAGATGCGCATGCTGCCGCCCGGCAATTACGTCGCGCGCGCGCGAGTTTCATCGGGGACGGAGACGCTCGGCGTACTGAAGCGCGTCTTCACCGTCGCGGGCGGTGCGCCCGCGGTCGCTGATGATGCCGGCACGGTTGTTCCCTCGCTCGGACGTGCGTCGGTGTCGACGGTGCGGACCGTGCGCGGCACGGGTGTCGTTGCGCCTTTCAAGGTGGAAGACGTGCTTGCCCCTGATGTCGTACAGGAGATCCTCGACGGCGCCGGGGTCCGTTCGGAAGCCGATGCACCGATGTCGCATTTCAGAAAAGGGCTCGCGTTGCTCGAGAAACACAATTTGGAAGCAGCGGCCATGGCATTTCGCGATTCCATGCACGCGGCCCGTGTCGATTTCTACCCCGGCATGGTGTACATCGGCGCGTGCTACGCGGCGGGCGGCAAGGACAAAGACGCGGTGAACGTCTGGCGTACTGCGCTGATCAAAGAGTCCGACGCGGCGCCCGTGCACAGGCTCCTCATCGATGCGCTGATGCGTTTAGGGTACGGCGATATGGCGCTCGACATGGCCGTTGGCGCTCGCGCGCGGTGGCCTGAGAACACGGGATTCACGCGGCAGTTCGCGGTGGCGGCGCTCGCCGGGGGAAAACCTCTCGATGGATTGAAAGCGCTCGACGAGCTCGTTGCCGCGCACGCCGTCGATGAACCTTCGCTGGCGCTCGCGCTGATGACGATCTACGAAGCGCTGCAGAACGGACGGCCGATCGAGACGGTCGAACAGGATCGCGAGCGGCTGTTGCGTCTGGCGGGCATCTACCGCGAACACGGCGGTCCATCGATGGCACTCGTCGATACATGGGTTGCCGCCGTGAACGTCAAGAAATAGGCGAAAGTAAACCCCGGGGTCGGCGGGACCGTCAAACGCTCCATGACGTCAACCGGCGACCTTCGCCTCGCATTTCGCGGTCTCCGCCGCAGTCCGCTCTTTGCCACCGTCGCGATCCTGTCGCTGGCGCTTGGAATCGGCGCGAACACCGCCATCTTCACGCTTCTCGATCAACTGCTGCTGCGCAAGCTGCCGGTGCGGGCGCCAGATGAGCTCGTCATGCTGTATCAGCGCGGCCCGCATAACGGCAGCAACACGGGCGCACGCATGCACTCCTATCCCATCTACCAGGATTACCAGAAGCGGGCGGAACCGCTCGCGGAGGTGCTTTGCCGGCGGCTGGTGGAGGCCTCGATCAGCATCGACAATCGGACGGAGCGTGTCGGGGCCGAGATGGTCTCGGGCAATTACTTCACGATGCTCGGCGTGCAGCCGGCGATCGGACGGGTGTTCAACTCGCAATCCGACGACCAGGTGTACCGCGGGCATCCGGTGGTGGTTCTGAGCTACGACTACTGGACGAGCCGGTTCGCGAATGATCCGTCGGTCGTCGGCAAGAAGATTCTCGTCAACGACTACCCGATGGAGATCGTCGGTGTGTCGGCGCGCGGGTTTTCCGGCCTCGATCCGGCCCAATCGCCGCAGATCAGGGTGCCCATCCAGATGAAACCGGTGATGGTTCCCGAATGGGAGTGGGCGCACATGGACGATCGCCGGACGCGCTGGGTCCAGGTCTTCGCGCGCTTGAAGCCGGGGTACACCGTCCAATCGGCGAAGGCGCCGTTGCAGGGACTCTTCACGCAGATTCGCCAATACGAGATGACGCTTCCGGCCGCCAAGGACTGGTCGGCGTATTCACGCGAGCAGTTCATGAAGGGGCAGCTCCTCGTCGAACCGGCCGCGATGGGATATTCGGAGCTTCGGAACAGCTTCTCGACCGCGCTCGTGGTGTTGATGTCGATGGTCGGTCTCGTTCTGCTCATCGCGTGTGCCAACGTGGCGAACCTGTTGATCGCGCGCGCGTTCATGCGGCAGAAGGAGATCGCGGTCCGCCTTTCGCTTGGCGCGCCGCGGAGGCGGCTGGTGCGTCAGCTGCTGGTCGAGAGCCTCGTGCTCTCGTTCGCGGGCGGCCTTCTGGGTCTGACGCTTGCAGTCCTTTTGACGCGAACGCTGCTGTCGCTCGTGCCTTCGGAAGGGCAGCCGCTGAAGATTACCGCCCAGCCCGATCCGCGAATTCTCGCCTTCACGCTCGTGTTGAGCTTCGTGACCGGAATCGTGTTCGGCCTCCTGCCCGCGCTGCGGGCCAGCCGGCCCGATCCCTGGACGACGCTGAAGGACACCGTCGGGTCGATTGCCGGCACGGGCGGTTCGCTGTTCCTGCGTAAAGGCCTCGTGGCGGCGCAAGTGGCGCTCAGCTTTCTCCTGCTCTTCGGCGCGGGACTCTTCGTGCGCAGCCTGCAGAACCTGAAGACGACGGACACGGGCGTCGGTTTGGACAATCTGGTCACGTTCCAGCTCTCGCCGACGTTGAATGGGTACGATGCGCCGCGTACGGTGCAGTTCTACCGCGAGCTTCTCGAGCGACTGCGCTCGGCGCCTGGTGTGAAATCGGCGGCGGTGGCGACGGTTCCGATACTCGCCGGTAGCGAATGGGACAGCTCGATGTCTGTCGAGGGGCACCGGTTTGCCGACGGCGAGGACATGCAGGCGTTCATGAACGCCCTGTCGCCGGGGTACTTCGAGACGATGAAGATTCCGTTCATCGAGGGGCGGGATTTCACCGTGCTGGATCAGAAGGAGCAGGCGACCGTCGCGATCGTGAACAAGAAGTTCGCGGATCACTTCTTCCCGGGCCACAGCGCGCTCGGCAAGCACATTGGCTTCGGCGGTGGGCCGAAGGCGAAGTTGAACATCGAAGTCGTCGGGGTCGTCGCCGATGCGCTCTACGAGGGACCGCGCGAGGGCGTGCATCGGCAGGTGTTCGTACCGAACTGGGGCCGCAACGGCGCGGCCGTCTACGTGCGGATGCAGGCGAGTTCTTCGAGCGCGTTTGAAATGATTCGGAACGAGGTGAGGGCGCTCGACAACGCGATGCCGGTCTATGCGCTCAAGACCGTCGAGTCCCAACTGGACGAGACGTTGATGACCGACCGGCTCATCGCGCTTCTGTCGGCCGGATTCGGCTTTCTCGCGACGCTGCTGGCTTCGATTGGGCTCTACGGCGTGATGGCGTTCGTCGTCGCGCGTCGCCGGAAGGAGCTTGGGATCAGGCTCGCGCTCGGCGCGCAGCCCGCTGGCGTGATCTGGCTGGTCATGCGGGAAGTGCTCGTGCTGCTTGCGATCGGTCTGCTGGTGGGAGTACCTGCGGCGCTCGCGTTGGGCCACTACGTCAGCGGTCAGCTGTACGGAATCCAGCCGAACGATCCATGGATGGCGAGCGGCACCTTGGTCTTGTTGGCGTTCATTTCGGCCGCGGCCGGCCTGATCCCCGCCCACCGCGCCAGCCGCATCGACCCCATTCTTGCGCTGCGATATGAGTGACGAGGGGTCAGACCAGGGTCAGACCGGGGTCAGACCAGGGTCAGACCATCGGGCGTGATCCGCACGCCCAGCGGCGAGGTCACGTCAGGTCCCCCGCGTCGCCACGGCGCTGCGTCCGGCGCCGATCGCGACGCGGATCTCGTTCTTGCTCCCGCGGACGTCGCGTGGAAAAGCGCGCCCTCCCGCGAAGATTTTGCGACCCGCGCTGGCCTCGTGTTTCGCTGCCCGGCACAGCGCGGTTGTCTGGCTCCAGGCGCGCTTTACTTCTGATCGCGTGTCACGCGAGTCCGAGGTCGCGGCGAACGAGACCCGCGCCGCGGTCGCCTCGTATGCTAATAGTCGAATGTCTGGACCGCAGCGGCGAGGTTACGTCAGGTACGGCGCCGTTTCGCCACTGGTGTGCGGGAGAGCAATGCGTCCAACTGATTTCTAGCTGCCGTGCAGTAAACCCCAGCCGACGCGGCCACCGTAAGTCCACCGCCGCAGGCGGAGTTTTCCGGGCGTAGCCCGAGGCGCCGGACCTGACGTGACCTCGCCGCTGCGATCTAACGGCCCGGCTGTTTCCAGTCGGCCTGACGTGATCTCGCCGGTGCGAACCGCGGGCCCAATCGTTTCCAATTGGCGTCGGAGGCTAGGGCCGCCCAACCATCAACCCAAATAGCAGGCAGATCACGGCGTTCGCGGTCGCCATGAAGAAGTCGTCCGTGCCGCGCGGGGCGAAGAGC
>JBKPTT010000117.1:0-14681 GCA_046735635.1 Acidobacteriota bacterium
TCACAGGATCGGCCGGTCGCGTGAGCACGTCACGCTCGATAATCTGCACGTCGAGGGCGTTCAGGGCGCCTGATCCCTGCGGCGGCGTGGCCCGAACGCCGGTCACGAGAAACAGCAGCGCAACATAGACGGTCATCGCTCGTCCGCCTGGTCCAGCAGGCGACGGATGCTGTCGAGCGCGCGGCGGCGTACTGCGTCGGGCAACGGGGCCGCGCTCGCGCTCCGGCAGAGACCAACGGTTCGCTTCAAGCCTTCGACGACCGCCGCACATCGCGGGCAAGCCGAACAGTGCGCTTCGATGGCCGCACACGATGTGGCGTCGAGGTCTCCGTCAAGAAAGGCCGAGATATTCGCGAGGATCGCCGTGCACTCAGGCGCGACACCAGTCACATGCCCTCCAGATCACGCCGCAGCATCGTCCGCGCGCGATGCCGCCGCGTCTTGACGTTCGCCTTCCGAGATGCCGGTGACTTCGGCGACTTCCCGCGTCGACAACCCCTCGACTTCGTGAAGCACGACGATCATGCGATAGCGACTTGGAAGCGCCGCCTCGCAGACGAGCGCCGCATGGGGCGCGCCGGCGCTCCGTGCGTCGCCGGATTTCCGGCTGGAGGTGTCGGTCACGCGTGAACGATTGTAACAATCGCTCGCGGTCCAAGAGAGAGATGCGGGACGACCCGAAAAGGTGACACCGGCGGCGAATGTCACCACGAGGGCATTTTCTGCATCTCTGTGGCATGGGGCGTCGCATGTGGCGAATTGCCGTAGTGGCGTTATGTGCTTGGCCGGCCGCTGCA
The DNA here is from genome assembly GCA_046735635.1 of Acidobacteriota bacterium. Lineage (GTDB taxonomy): Bacteria > Acidobacteriota > Vicinamibacteria > Vicinamibacterales > 2-12-FULL-66-21 > JALZOC01. Next base: position 798 of record JBKPTT010000117.1, read on the forward strand.
CGCGCGCAGGGGCCGATCACGGTGGAGGCGGCAGTCGCACAGGCGGTCGCGCACAACGCGTCGCTGCGCGCCGCACGCGCGGGCGCCGATGAAGCGCGAGCGGGAACCGACCTGGCGCACTCGGCATGGTTTCCAACGATTACCGTGAGCGAGTCGTGGCAGCGCGGCAACCAGCCGGTCTTTGTGTTCAGCTCTCTGCTCGCGGCGAGACAGTTCGGCGCCGCGAATTTCGCGATCGACGCGCTGAACCATCCGGATCCCGTTGGCTTCTTTCAGACCACGGTGGGGGTCGAACAAACGCTCCTGGATTGGGGCCGGCGCAGCGCTGAGGTGACGGCTGCGGCGGCTGGAGCCGAAAGCGCAACGGCCGGAATTGCCGAGAGCACGGCGCGTATCACGCTCGAAACCACCGAAACGTTCGCTCGGCTGCTCGCCGCGCAGGCGGCTCAGCGCACGGCGGTCTCGGCACTCGAAGCCGCGCGCGAGGACCACGCGCGGGCTACGCGCCGACGCGACGTCGGTATGGCCACGGACGCCGACGTGCTGGCGCTCGCGGTACACGTCGCTGATCTGAATCAGCGGGAGATCCAGTCCCGCGGCGATGCGGCCTCGGCCGAGGCCGAGCTCAACCGCCTCATGGGAACGGCCGCAGATGCGCACGTTCAGGCGATCGAGCCGCCTGCGTCGGCGCCGGAGACAACGGACAGACAGGATCTGCCAGCGCTCCTCGCCCAGGCAGAGACGTCGCGCCCCGAGCTCGCACGCGCGCGGGCGGCGGAACGCGCCGCCGAAGCGCGCCAGCGTCAGGCCCGCGTCGCGTTTATTCCGGACGTCGCCGCGCAGGCAGCTGTGAACCTGAGCGGCACCAGCGTCGCGGATCGCTCGTCGGGATGGATTGTTGGCGGAGAGCTTCGGTGGAGGTTCTCCACAGGAGGCGGGGAGACGGCAGCGCTGCGTGCTTCGACCGCCGCAGTGACGCGGGCGCGTGCAGAACTCGAAGACGCACGCGCTGGGGTACACGTCGACGTGGTGAAGGCGGTTCACCAGCTCGAGACTGCCCGGGCTCGTCGCGACGCGAGTGCCGCTGCCGTCGAGCAGGCGCGCGAGAGCCAGCGGATCATCCGCGACCGGTTCGAAGCTGGACTCGCGCAGGTGAACGACGTGCTCCGCGCGTCCAGTGCGGTCCTCGACGCGGATGGCAACCGCGTCGCCGCGCTGGTGGATGGCGTCGTTGCCGCCGCCGCCCTGCGGCGCGCGCTCGGCCGCTCCCAATGATTGCGAGGCTTTCCGTGAAACGCTCAGCCGTGTGGCTCTCCTTCGCCGCTCTGTCGTTCGCATGTTCGTCACCGCACCCGGAGTCCGCGACTGAAACCGCCGCGGTGCCGGTTGCGATTGCGCGCGCGCAGATGGCGGACGTGCACGTGCGGTATGAGGCGGGCGGGATCGTGCGCGCCTCGAAAACGGCGTTGGTGGCGAGCCGGATCATGGCGCCTGTAACGGCCGTGCACGTTCGAGCCGGCGACCACGTCCGCCGCGGCGCGACCCTGCTGACGCTGGACGGTCGCGAGATCGATGCGAATGCCAGCCGCGCGACGGCAGCTTCGAGTGCCGCCAGCGAAACGGTCCGAGCCGCCGAAGCGGATGTGCGCGCCGCCGAAGCCGCCGTGCTGCTCGCGCGTGCGACCAACGAACGGGTCCAGACACTGCTTGCAAAGCGCTCCGCGACCCCTCAGGAAGCAGACCAGACGGCCGCCGCGCTCTCCTCCGCACAGGCACACGCGGAGGGTGCGCACGCCCGGCTGTCCGCAGCAGCCTCAGCGCGTGAGGCCGCAGCCGCCGCCGCCGATACGGCGCGAATCAATGCGACTTACTCCGTACTTGCGGCGCCGTTCGACGGCGTGGTCACGGAGCGCCGGGTCGATCCGGGCACGCTCGCGAGCCCTGGACAGCCGGTTCTCACACTGGAAGATCCCTCGACGTTCCGGCTCGAAGTCCCGATCGACGAAGCGCGCGCGGCGTTGGTCACGGTGGGAGGCCTGGCGGATGCGCGAATCGACGAAGAGACGGTTGATCGGCGAGAAGGCTGGGTGCAGGGACGCGTCAGCGAAGTTGCGCGTCTCGACCCCACTTCCCACACCTTCCTCGTCAAGATCGATCTGCCCGCGGGCACGTGCACCCGTTCGGGATTGTTCGGCCGCGCCCGGTTCATCGGTGCGGCACGGCGCGCACTCGTGCTGCCGGCCTCCGCCATCGTGTCGCGCGGACAGCTCTCGTTCGTCTACGTGATCGATGCTGAGAATCGTGCGCGGCTGCGCGCCGTGTCCACCGGTGCCGAGGATGGGGACCGGCGCGAGGTTCTTGCCGGCGTACGCGAATCCGATCGGGTCGTCGCAAATCCACCTGCATCGCTGACCGACGGCGTGCGCGTGTCTGGAGCAGTGAAATGACGCGCAACCCGGGACTCGCCGGCCGGTTGGCGGGCGCGTTCATCCATTCGAAGCTGACGCCGCTCGTCATTCTTGCCTCCCTGCTGCTGGGCGTCTACGCGGTGATCGCGCTCCCGCGCGAAGAGGAGCCGCAGATCATCGTGCCGATGTTCGACGTGATCCTGCAGATGCCGGGAGCGCCGGCGGCCGAAGTCGAACAGCGCATTACCCGGCCGGTCGAGAAGCTGCTGTGGGAAGTGCCCGGTGTCGAATACCTCTATTCGACGTCATCGACCGGCGGTGCCCTCGTCGTCGTCCGGTTCTTCGTGGGACAGGACGAACAGCGCGCGCTGGTTCAATTGAACCAGAAGCTCGCCGCGAACGCCGACGTGCTCCCCTCCGGCGCGTCCAGGCCGATCGTCAAGGCCCGATCGATCGACGACGTACCCGTCATGGCGCTGACTCTGTGGGGCAAGGGGTACGACGATGTGCAGCTGCGCCAGTTCGCGGGCCAGCTTCAGGAAGCACTGAAGGAACTGGAGAACATCTCGGAAATCACGATCATCGGCGGGCGTCGGCGGGCAATCACGGTAGACATCGATCCGGCAGCGCTCGCCGTACGGCGTCTCGATCCGACGACGGTGCTCCAGGCGCTCGAGCGATCGAACGTTCGGCTGCCCTCGAGCACGCTGGTTGGCGCAAACGAGTCACGGCCGGTGGAGTCAGGGAACTGGCTGACGTCGATCGGCGCCGTTCGGGACAGCGTCGTCGGCGTGGCGGGCGAGACTCCGATACGGCTTGCCGACGTCGCGACGGTCACCGACGGCGGCGGGGAGCCCGACGACTACGTCATGCATTACACCCGGCAGGGCGAGGCGTTCGAAGCGGTCACGCTGTCGATCGCGAAGAGGAAAGGGACAAACGCGATTGACCTGACCCGCGCGGTGAACAAGAAGGTCGACGCGCTCCGGGGATATCTGCTGCCGCGCGATCTCAACGTGTCGATCACGCGGGACTACGGCGAGACCGCCGCCCACAAGGCCAACGAACTGCTGTGGCACATGCTGCTCGCGGTGATCTCCGTGTCGGCGCTGATCTGGCTCGCCCTCGGCCGGCGCGAGTCGGCCGTCGTGCTCATTGCGATTCCGGTCACACTCGCGCTCACCTTGTTTGTCTTCTACCTGTACGGCTACACACTCAATCGCATCACGCTCTTCGCCCTCATCTTTTCGATCGGCATTCTCGTGGACGACGCCATCGTCGTCGTGGAGAACGTCGTGCGGCATGCGCGCATGTCGCGCACGGGCATGGCGCTCGAAGCGGTCGCGGTGAGGGCCGTCGACGAAGTCGGCAACCCGACGATCCTCGCCACGCTCACCGTCGTCGCCGCGATTCTGCCGATGGCGTTCGTGGGCGGGCTAATGGGGCCGTACATGCGGCCTATCCCGGTCGGCGCGTCCGCCGCCATGGTGTTCTCGCTGCTGGTCGCATTCATCGTCACCCCGTGGGCCGCCGTCCGGCTGCTCCGTCTGCGTCATTCGCATGACCACGAGCCCGAAGACAGGTTGACGGCGCTCTACCGGCGTGTCATGGGCCGCCTCATTGAAAGCCGACGCGTGCGAGCGGGATTTCTCGCCGGCGTAGCAGTGCTGCTCGTCGTCGCGGCTGCGCTGGTGCCGCTCGGTCTCGTCACCGTGAAGATGCTGCCGTTCGACAACAAGAGCGAGCTGCAGGTCATCGTCCGCATGCCGGAGGACGCCGCGCTGGAGACAACAGCCGGGGTCGCCGCCACACTCGCGCAGGAGGTGCTCCACGACTCCACCGTCACGAGCGTCGAGACCTACACCGGCACGGCGTCTCCTTACACGTTCAACGGCCTCGTCCGGCATTACTTCCTTCGGAAGCAGCCAAACCTGGCCGATCTGCAGGTGAACCTCGTCGACAAAAGCGACAGGCAGGAGCAGAGCCACGCGATCGCGAAGCGAATTCGATCGCGCATCACACCCGTCGCCGCCGCGCTCGGCGCGACCGTGCAGGTCGTGGAGGTGCCGCCGGGCCCGCCGGTGTTGCAGACAATCGTCGCGGAAATCTACGGACCGGACGCGGAACGCCGCATCGAGCTCGCGCGCACCGTTCGGGCCGCGCTCGAAAAGACCCCAGGCGTGGTGGACGTGGACTGGTACGTCGAGTCTGACCGGAGGAAGTGGTACCTGCAGGTCGATGATGAGAAAGCAGCAGCGGCCGGATTGTCGAGCGCTGACGTGGCGGCGGCGGTACAAATGGCCAGCAGTGGCGCGCCCGCCGGTTTGCTGCACGAGCCAAATGCCCGCGAGGAAGTGCCCATTCTGCTTCGCCTGCCGCGCGACGTGCGGGGATCGCTCGAAGCCATCCGTTCCATCCGCATCGGCGCTCGCGATCCTGTCGCGATCGGCGAATTGACGCGCGTCGTCGACGTCGCGGGCGACACGAGCATCTACCACAAGAACCTGCAGCCGGTGACGTACGTGACTGCCGACGTCGCCGGTCAGATCGAAAGCCCGGTCTATGCGATTTTGCAGGCCAACCATGCGCTCGATGGCGTTCGCCTGCCGGAAGGATACGGGCTCGAGATCTTCAACACGCACCAGCCGTTCGACACGTCGAAGTACGCGATGAAGTGGGACGGCGAGTGGCACATCACCTATGAGGTGTTTCGCGATCTCGGGATCGCCTTTGCCGCCGTGCTGGTGCTGATTTACATCCTGGTGGTTGGCTGGTTCGAGTCGTTCGTCACGCCGGTCACGATCATGCTCGCGATTCCGTTCTCGCTCGTCGGCATTCTACCGGCGCACGCGATGCTGGGGGCGTTTTTTACGGCCACATCGATGATTGGTTTCATCGCCGGCGCAGGCATCGTCGTCCGGAATTCCATCATCCTGGTGGACTTCATCGAGTTGCGCGTGAAGGACGGCATGCCGCTCGAGGAGGCCGTCGTGGACGCAGGCGCCGTGCGGTTCCGGCCTATGGCGCTTACCGCCGCCGCCGTCATCGCGGGATCCGCGGTGATCCTGTTCGATCCGATCTTTCAGGGACTGGCAATTTCACTCATGGCCGGAGAGGTCGCGTCGCTGCTTTTGTCGCGGATGACCGTACCGATCACCTACTACCTGACGCACCGCCGCCGTGCGCGGGCGGAAGCAGCCCCGGCCCCGGCACTTGCCTGAGATGGATTATGACTTCCCTTCCACGATCGATCATTGCTGCCGTCGATTTCGGCGAAGCATCCAGCCGGGCAATTGCAACCGCCGGCGAAATCGCGGCGCGCTGCGGCGCGTCGCTGACGCTGCTTCACGCTGAATCTCTCGAGGCTCCCGCGTACTTCACCGCCGAGCAGATCGACGCGCTCGCGCGGCAACGGCACGCGCTGCGCGCCCAAGCCGAACAATTCCTGCGGGCATTTGGCAGGCGATACACGTCGACGGCGTTCGACGTGCGCATCGACGATCGGGCGCCCATTGACGCGATCTTGCACGCTGCGGAAGCAGCCGACCTGCTCGTCATGGGCACACATGGACGTCACGGACCGAAACGCTGGTGGCTTGGATCGGTTGCGGAACGCGTACTGCGGCAGACGTCGCGGCCGCTGCTCGTGGTGCGGGGGGACGTGTCGGGCACCGGGCTGTTCGACCGACCAGTGCTCCATACGTCCGGCGCATTCGACCAGGCGGGTATAGCTGGTTATGCGCGCGCGCTCGCCGAGTGTTTCGGAGGTCAGGTGGCGGACGGCAGCGACGACTCCGTTGATTCGGCGGTCGAACGCACCGCCGCAACCATGGCCGTGATAGCGGCACCCGAGCCCCGTACTGCCGATTGGCTCGCGCACTACGGCGAACCCCTCATTCGTTATTGCAAGGTTCCGGTTCTGTTCGTTCCGGCAATTCCGGAAGGAGTGATGTCATGACGCTCGAACCCATGCTTCGGCTGATCGCGGGCGCGTTCGTTACCGCGAGCGTGCTCCTCGGCATGTTCGTCCACCCGTACTTCCTGTGGTTCACCGTGTTCGTCGGGCTGAATCTGATGCAGTCGGCGTTCACGAAGTGGTGCCCGATGATATCCATCCTCAGGGCCGCCGGAGTGCGTGAAACCGCGACGGCAGACCACCGTGTAGGCACGGCCGCGACACGGGCGTAGAATGACCGTCGCGAACGGACGCGGCCGAGCACGAGCGCGGCGCGGCTTTCGTTCGCGTTCACCGGTTCCGGAGATGATGAGATTTCGCGCACTCTGCGGCGCCGTCGTTTTCGCGCTCGCGACACAAAAGATTGCGGCTCAGCGCCCGCCGCACGTCGTCGATCTCGGTCATCCGCTGTCGGCGTCCGATCCGAGTTGGGAGGGCACGCCCGCCTTCGAGCGGACGACAACGGCGACGCTGGAAAAGGACGGGTACGCGGCCGGTCGGATCACCGTCGACGAACATTTCGGCACACACCTGGATGCGCCGGCGCACTTCGCGAAGAACGGATGGACCGTCGACCAGATTCCCGCCGAACGGCTCTATCGACCGGGCGTCTGCATCGACGTGTCGAGGAAAGCGGCGAAGGACACCGATTATCGCGTGACGGTCGATGACATCAAAGCGTTCGAATCCGCCGCAGGCAGCATTCCCCCTGGCGCCATGGTGTTCATCGCGACCGGTTGGGACAAGTTCTGGAGCGATCGCGCGCGTTACATGAACGAGCGCGGCGGCGTGAAGCACTTCCCCGGCCTCTCTCCGGAGGCCGTTGCGTACCTCGCGAAAGACCGGCAGGCCGCCGGAATCGGCATCGACACGCCGAGCATCGACTACGGGCCGTCGACGAACTTCGAAGCGCACAAGGTCAGCATGCCGCTCGATGTGTTCCATATCGAGAACGCGGCGCACCTGACAGCCCTGCCGCGCACCGGGTTCATGGTGGTGGTTGCGCCGATCGCGATTCGCGGCGGATCGGGCGGCCCGGCGCGCGTGTTCGCGATTCTGCCCTGAGGGATCCGGTCCATGACGGTCACGCGACGTTCGTTCCTCGGCACGCTGGCGGCGATCGCTCCCGCAACCCTCATCCCGCAGCACCGGCAACGCCTCGGGTCACTGCCGGTAGGAATGGAGACGTGGACGTTTCACGACATCGATATCGATGCCATGGCGACGCAGGTCCACGATCTGGGTGTCACGCACCTCGAGCTGCACGACGGGCACCTGCCGCGCACTGCCACGCCGGACCAGATGGCCCACGCGCGGACCGTCTTGAAACACGCAGGGATCACCGCCACCGGCATCTACATCCACGATGCATTCACGGACAGCGAAGTGATCGCACGGCCGATCTTCGAATACGCGAAGGCAATGGACTATCGGTACATCAACGGCGGCCCCAAGCGCGAATCGCTGCCGCTCCTGAACAAGCTGGTGCCGGAATACGGCGTCAAGATCGCGATCCACAATCATGGCCCGCGCGAGCGGTACGAGACGCTCGAGCACGTCACGTCCGCGCTGGAGGCGAACCCGAATCTCTCGACGTGCATCGACATCGGGCATTTCGCGCGTGCGGGCGTGGACCCGGTCCGGGCGACACGCGCGCTCGCCGGGCGCGCGGAGGCCATTCACATCAAGGATGTGGACGCCAAAGGTGAAAACGCGGTCCTCGGAGCGGGTACGATCGACCTCGCGGGCGTGTTCAAGGCGCTGAGCGAGTCACCGTTCGCGGGACTGCTGGTGCTCGAGTACGAAGGCGATTTCGACGACATGCAGAAAAGGCTCGCCGGAATCAAGGCGAGTCTCGGCGTGCTCGAGCGTCTGATTCGGGACGCGTCGCGCTAGCGCGCCTCGAGCGCGGTTGGATGCAGCGGCTGATACAACCCAACCCGCCCGCCGCTCGGCAGCGTGAATTCGGTGCGGATCCCCCAGCTCTCTCGCTGTAGCGGAGTGCACTTCACCCCTCTGCTGGAGAGCGCTTTCACCTCGTTCTCCACGTCGTCGCACATCAGATGCAGATGCGCGCCGGCCATGCCGCTCCCCTCGGGCGCACTCGCGCCCGTTTCGCCGAGAGGATGAACGGCGGCCTCAGCCGGCGGAAGCCGGAAAATGAGCCACCCGTGCCCCGCATCGGCGTGGGGGAACCCAAGGACGTCCCGGAAGAACGCCCGATCGGCGTCCGCATTTTTCGTATACAGCAGTACGTGCGCTCCAAAGATCATCCTGGCCTCCGCAAAAAGAATTGCTGATTTACGATTGCTGATTGTTGATTGACTATCCAATCTACAATCAGCACTCGACAGTCAGTCAGCACTCGACAGTACATCAGCAATCGACAATAAATTCAGCATTCAGCATTCAGCATTCAGCAATCAGCAATCAGCAATCAGCAATCAGCAATCAGCAATCGACCAATAAATCAGCAATCAGCAATCGACAATCAGCAATTCTTTTCGGGGGGTACCATGAGGAAACGGGTCGCGCTCATCCTATGTGCTGCCATCGGCCTGCTCGCGATTGGCATTTCAAATGCGTCCGCGCAGAATCAGCCGCTGCGCATCATCGCGTTCGGCGCTCATCCCGACGACAACGAGCTTCGGCTCGCGGGCACGGCGGCGAAGTGGGCCGCGCTCGGTCATCAAGTGAAGTTCGTGTCCGTGACGAACGGCGACATCGGCCACTGGCGCGAAGCGGGCGGGCCGCTGGCGCGCCGGCGCACCGCCGAAGTCCAGGAGACGGCGAAGATTCTCGGCATCACCGCGCAAGTTCTGGATCTTCACGATGGGGAGCTGGAACCGACGCTCGAGAACCGCCGCACGATCGTCCGTCTCATTCGCGACTGGAAGGCCGACATCGTTCTCGGCCATCGCCCGAACGATTACCATCCCGACCATCGCGCCGTCGGGCAGCTGGTCCAGGACGCGTCGTATATGGTCACCGTGCCGTTCTTCTGCCCCGACACTCCTCCGCTGGCGCACAACCCCGTCTTCCTCTCCTACGAGGACAACTTCACGCGCCCCAACCCGTTTCGCGCCGACATCGTGGTCTCGATAGACGACGTCCTCGACAAGAAGCTTGCCGTTGTCGAAGCGCTGCCGTCGCAGTTTTACGAAGGAGGAGCAAATGGCGGGCCGCAGTTCGTCCCGAGCGACGAGGCCGGGAAGGCGAAGCGCCGAAATGACGTGCGCGAGTCGTTCAAGCGCCGCTTCATGGCGACGGCGACCGAGTTCCGCGACAAGCTGCGGGAATACTACGGTCCCGAACGCGCGGACAAGGTGCAGGCCGCCGAGGCATTCGAGATCTCGGAGTACGGCCGCAAACCGAACGCCGAGGAAATCAAACGGTTGTTTCCGTTCTACGCGGCACGTTGAACGCCAGGTCACGCGGCGTTCGGTGAAAGAGCAAAACAGGAGGACGCGAGAAGTAGAGAAAAACTCGCCTGACGATAACTCGCCAACCGCGCTGCGCGGTCCTGTTCGCTCTTGATGCACGCCGACGGCTGCCGATTCAGAACATCCACGCACACACGGCGACCGCCGCGACCGCTGCGACGAGGTCGGCGATCAGCGCCGCCGGCACGGCGTGGCGTGTCCGGCGGACGCCAATTGCCCCGAAGTACACGGCAAGCACGTAGAACGTCGTCTCCGACGACCCGTACATCGTCGCGGCCGTGCGCGCGATGAGCGAGTCGGGACCGTGCGTCTTGATCAGATCGGTGGCGAAGGCCAGCGAGCCGCTGCCGGTCAGCGATCGCAAAATGGCGAGCGGCACCAGCTCCGGTGGAAAGCCGATGGGCGCCACGAGGGGGCGAAGGGCGGCTGTGACGAGATCCATCGCGCCCGAACCGCGGAACATCCCAATCGCGACGAGGATGCCGACGAGAAACGGGATGATCTTGACGGCGACGTCAAACCCTTCCCGCGCACCCTCGATGAACACGTCGTACACCTTCACACCGCGCAGAATCCCGACGAGCGGGATCGCGACGAGCAGCACCGGCATGGCCCAGAGCGACAGAGCGTCGAGCGCTGCGCGAATCATGCGTCGACCCCCGTGCCCGTGCGGTCCGTCAGGACGCCCTCCGGCGCGGGCGCCGGCGGCTGCGGGTACAACGGCTGAAGCAGCCTCGCCGAGACGATCGCTGCGAGCGTACCGATGAAGGTCGCGACAATCGTCGGCGCGATGATGGCCGTTGGGTTCGTCGACCCGGCCGCGGCGAGGACGCCAATCATCGAAGCCGGGATGAACTGAACGCCGGCCGTCGTGATCGCCATCAGGGTGACCATGGCGTTTGTCGCCGTGTCCTTGTCCGGGTTGAGCTCCTGAAGCTCCTCCATCGCCTTGATGCCGAGCGGCGTCGCCGCGTTGCTGAGGCCAAGCATGTTGGCGGCAAGCGCCAGCACGATAGCGCCGGCGGCGGGATGTTCGGGCGGAACTTCGGGAAACAGCCATCGCAGGACGGGTCGCAGCGCGCGCCCGACGAGCGTGACGAGCCCCGACGCTTCGGCGACGCGCATCATGCCAAGCCACAATGTCATGATGCCGACGAGGCCGATCGCGATCTGAACCGCCCCCGCCGCGGACTCCACCGCTCCGCGCGTGACGGCGTCAGCGGTTCCTTTGAACGCCGCCACCACGAGCGCCGTTGCCATGAGCCCGAACCAGATGTAATTGAGCATGGGCGAGGAGCGTACCACGGAGGTGCGACGCGTGATACGGCTGGCCTGAAGGCCAGTAATCCACTGCTTTGTCAGCTCCGCGGTGCGAGAGAGTGCTCGCGCAGAGAACGCACGAGTCTCGCGCGGAGATCGCCGAGATCGCGGAGATCGCCCAGATCGCGGAGATCCCGCGAACGCGTGCGTTCGCCACGGCCGGCCTGCGGCCGGCCGCAGGGAGGAGGAGAGATCCGCGCGACGCGCGACGTGGCGAACGCACTCCGCGTCCTCAGCGTCCTCGGCGCGAGATCATGACTCGGCTGCTCGCTCAGATCTGACGGAGGAGTACTACCAGCAAGCGCGCCTGAAGTAAGTCAGACTAGAGCGATGTCGGGCGGGATTCTGGCAGTGAATGCGGGCCGTCGACGCTCGAGCTCACGTTCTTCGAGGATCGGACGCCCTCGCGGCGGGCATCGGCGGCAGTCGAGCGGATACGCCGCGCCGATGGCGCGCGCGGGCTTCGATGTGGCACTCCAGTCCGGCCTCCGGGAGATCGAGAAACAGTCGAAGCTGGATGTACCTTCAGACGAGATAATGCTGAACTTCCAATCGGCAGGGAGCCACCGTGCGAGTGAAAGTCGTTGTCAACGATCGCATGCAGCGCGGGTACGTGTACTACCGCACGCAGCCTGTCGGCCGGAACTTCGCCGCTGAGTTCCGGCCGGAACTGTCGCCGAAAGAGATGCTGCGTCTCGGGGTGTTCGGCGGGAAGTACATGACGGACTGCCGGGCGGAGTTTCCTCGGAGCTGGTTCGCTCGCGCCCGCCTCTCGCCGGGGCGCCGCGATCCGCGCTTGAACTTCTTCGGCGTCAACGCGTCGCAGTCGCTCGCCGTCTGGCGACGGAACGGCTGGATTCACCCGCACGATCCGCGCGGCTGGTTCCAATGGTATTGCCGCTACTACATGGGCCGGCGGACCTCGGACGATCGCCGGCAGATTCGGCGCTGGCGGGCGATCGCGCGGCATGTCGCCGCAATCCGCCGGCACTGCGACGTTGGCGATCTCGAATGCCGGCCGCGCCAGCGGCAGGCCGTCCTCCACTGGGCCTACGATTCACGCACGATCTGAGCCCGAGTCGTGGATTCTCCGGTCGCCGCCGCCACGAGCTATGATGCCCGTCTTTGGGGGATCACCATGACGAGGGCACAATCACGACGCCGAATTGCCGTGTGGGCCGCTGCCGCATTGGCGGCGACGACCGTCATTCAGGCTCAAGAAGCCGGCTTCACGCCTCTGTTCAACGGGACGGACCTCACCGGATGGGTGTACGGCACCCGCCGCGGCGCTCCTAACAAGAGCGGCAAGGGTTACCAGATCGAAAACGGAATCCTCTACTCCACCAAGGAGGACGGAGGAAACCTGTTCACCGAAAAGGAGTACTCCAACTTCATTCTTCGCTTCGAGTTCCGGCTCACGCCCAACGCCAACAACGGAATCGGCATCCGCGCGCCGCTCGAGGGGGATGCCGCGTATGTCGGTATGGAGATTCAGGTCCTGGACGACAGCGGATCCGAGTACACCAATCTTCTTCCGGGTCAGTATCACGGATCGATCTACAGAGTCGTCCCGGCCAAACGCGGATACCAGAAGCCCGTCGGCGAATGGAACTCAGAGGAGATTCGCGCCGAAGGAAGGCACATCACCATCGTCCTGAACGGCACGACCATCGTCGATGCCAATCTGGACGACGTGAAGGACGAAGAGGTGCTGAAGGAGCATCGGGATCTGAGCAAGCCGGAAGGGTCGCGCGGCATCGCGAACACGAGGGGACATATTGGCCTGCTCGGACACGGCGCGCGCGTCGAATTCCGCAACATCCGAGTCAAGGAACTCCCATAACACCTCCTGCTGCCACTCGATCAGAGACGATCCTGCCGGGATCGCGAGTCCGCGAATCTGGAAGGTCCGACGCCGCCCCGGCAACTCATCGGCTCCGATTGTGGATCGCGCGGCAACTGCCACAAGGGGTATAGGTGCGTTCGCGGTATGACGTATGCGGTCCCTCAGGACGGCCGGACCGGATCGCACCGACCGGCAGGAGGTTTGTCATGCAGGAGACCGCACTGTTCATTGCCTGGGGCGCGCCCATCGTCGGGCGAGAGATGGTAGGGTTGGAGGTGTTCAAAGAGGCGAAGGAATTCAACGAGACGCTGAAGAAGAGGAACGAGATCACCGGCTTCGACACGGTGCTGCTCGACCCGATTCCCGGTGAATTCCGCGGTTTCTTCCTCCTTCGCGGAGACCCGAAGAAGCTTTCGGCGCTCATCGACCGCGAGGATTTCGTGCAGCTCACGACCAAGGCGTCGCTCGTGTGCGAAAACTTCACGATCGCACGCGCCTACGTCGGGGACGGAGTGCTGAAGATGGTTGACACGTACCGGACAGCCATCAACACTCTGGCGCTGCAGCACCAGCACATCTGACGCGGGGGTTCTCGGGGGGCGGCGCGTGCCGCTCCCCTTCAACAAGCCGATCCTCGGTTAGCGCTTCTCGCTCGTCTCACTGAAATGCCCCGGCGCGCGCGTGGAAGCGGCATCGTACAAACGTTCGACATAGTGAATGAACTCAACATAGGCCCTGATCGATTCCCGACCGGCTGGGATGTCGCCCGGGCTGACCACCGCGGATCCAACCGCGTTGTTGTATCGGGTTCGCAGCTGCTGCTCGACGGCATCGGTGAGCAGCTTCGTGAGCGGATCGAGTGACACTGTCGCGAGCGCCTTGTCAGCCGCCGGAATGGCGGGACCCAGATCC
>JBKPTT010000118.1:0-18707 GCA_046735635.1 Acidobacteriota bacterium
GTGCTGACGTGCGCCTCCTCGAGCTTTCCAAGGGCGTCGTCGAGCCGCTCTCTCGCTTCGGGCTCCTCGGTCGAGGCGCGCTCGCGCTCGAGCGCCTCGCGAAGGCGCAGCTTCAGCTCGCCCGCGGCCTTTTCGGTGAACGTGACCGCAACGATGTTCTGCACCTCGGCGCGTCCCGTGGACAGAATGCGCAGGATCCGGTTGACGAGCTCGGTCGTCTTGCCCGTACCGGCTGCTGCTTCGACGACAAGCGTGTCGTCGAGCGCGGTGGAGATGAGATCGCGTGCTTTCGTGTCGACGAGTTTCATGGCAGTGAACCGGCTTCCGAGGTGATGACGGACGGGAGGGATCTCGCGCGGAGAACGCAGAGACGCAGAGAGCGAGGGGCGTTCGCCACGTCGCGCTGCGCGCGACAAGAGGTCGCGAGACCCGCAAATACCAACGGCGCCGGATTCAGAGGCCGCTTGTATTTGCGGATCTCGTGACCTCTCTGTGGCCGGCCGAAGGCCGGCCGTGGCGAACGCACCGTGTCTCCACACGCTGCACGCTCCGCGTTGAACGCGGGCCTCTGCGTCCTCTGCGTTCTCCGCGCGAGATCCCTCGCGTCCGTCATCACCTCGGAAGCCGGTTCAGTGCCATGAAACTCGTCGACACGAAAGCACGCGATCTCATCTCCACCGCGCTCGACGACACGCTTGTCGTCGAAGCAGCAGCCGGTACGGGCAAGACGACCGAGCTCGTCAACCGGATCCTGCGCATTCTGTCCACCGGACGCGCCGAGGTGCAGAACATCGTGGCGGTCACGTTCACCGAAAAGGCCGCGGGCGAGCTGAAGCTGCGCCTTCGCGAGGCGCTCGAGCGCGAGCGCGCCTCGACCGAGGAGCCCGAAGCGAGAGAGCGGCTGGACGACGCCCTTGGAAAGCTCGAGGAGGCGCACGTCAGCACGATTCACGGCTTCTGCGCCGAGCTCCTGCGCGAGCGTCCCGTGGAAGCCGGCGTCGATCCGCTGTTCAGCGTTCTCACCGAGAACCAGTCCGAGCGGCTCTTCGAGGAAGCGTTTGGCGCATGGCTGCAGGAGCAGCTCGCCAATCCGCCCGAAGGAGTGCGGCGGGCGCTGCGACGCTCGAGCGCGGCCTCGTTCGTGGGGGGGAAGCCGCAACAGGGCGGTCCCGTCGACAGGCTTCGCCGTGCGGCGTGGGAGCTCGCGCAGTGGCGCGACTTTCGGGGGGGGATGGACTCGGCGCCCGTTCGATCGGATCGCGGAAATCCAGCGGCTGACCGGCATGCTTCACGAGCTCGCGGATCTGACCGATCGCCCGTCGTACGCGAAAGACTATCTCTATCTCGACACCGCCGCCGCGCGTCATCTGAGCCTGGAGATCAGGATCGGTTCGGACGAACCGGATTACGACGGATGGGAAGCGCGTCTGGTGGACCTGTCGCGCGACCGGAACTTCTCGAAGGCGCGCCACGGGCGCGGACCCGGATACCGGCAGGGCGTGTCTCGCGCCGCGGTTGTCGAGGCGCTCGATGCCTTCCGCGCGCGGCTCGACGGATTTCGCCTTGACGCCGACGCGGACCTTGCCGCGCTTCTTCAGCAGGAGCTTTCGGGGGCCATTCGACGATATGAGGACCTGAAGGCGCGCGCGGGCGCGCTCGATTTCCTCGACCTCTTGTCGAAGGCGCGCGATCTCGTCACGACCAACGCCGTCGTCCGCAGCGGATTTCAGTCGCGATTCACGCACTTGTTCGTCGACGAATTCCAGGACACCGATCCGCTTCAGGCCGAGATTCTGCTGCTGATTGCGGCGGCCGATCCGGGCGTCACCGATTGGCGTTCGGTCCAGCCCGTCCCTGGCCGGCTGTTCGTCGTCGGCGATCCGAAGCAGTCGATTTACCGCTTTCGGCGGGCCGACGTCGGCGTCTATCGCGATGTCTGCGAGCGGTTGGTCCAGTGTGGCGCGAAGGCGGTGCAGCTGACGACGAGCTTCAGGAGCGTTCCCCAGATCCAGGCGTGCATCAACGCGGCGTTCGAGCCGATCATGACGGGCGAGGAGTTCACGCTGCAGGCCGACTACGTGCCGCTGTCGCCGGTTCGGCAGGACATGCCGCGCCAGCCCTCGCTCATTGCGCTGCCGGTGCCCGCCCCATACGGGTCGCGCAACATCTCTGCGGTCGCCATCGAACAGTCGCTACCCGATGCCGTCGGCGCGCTCGTCGAGTGGATCGTGACTCGCAGCGGCTGGAGGATCACGGAGCGCTCGGAACAGGAGCCCGTCGCCGTCGCGGCCAAGCACGTGTGCCTCTTGTTTCGCAGATTCGTGAGTTTTGGAGAGGACGTCACCCAGCCGTACGTCCGGGCGCTCGAGGCGCGGAACGTGCGGCACGTGCTCGTCGGGGGCAAGACCTTCCACGACCGTGAAGAGGTCGAAGCGATTCGCGCGGCGCTCGCCGCGATCGAATGGCCCGACGACGAGTTGTCCGTGTTTGCGACGCTGCGTGGGATGTTCTTCGCGATTGGCGACGAGGAGCTGCTCGAGTGGAAGCAGCGATACGGTGGGTTTCATCCGTTCAGGGCGGCCGGAAGGGCTGGCCTGAAGGCCGACGCGGCCGCTACCCACGCGACCACCGACGCGCACCTCCGTCCGATCGTCGATGCGCTGCTCGTGCTCCAGCGGCTGCACCGGCGGCGCAATTACACTCCAGTAGCGGAAACCATTCAGGAGTTGCTGAACGCCACGCGTGCGCACGTCGGACTCGTGCTCCGGCCGGCCGGCGAGCAGGCGCTCGCGAACGTGCTGCACGTCGCGGAGCTGGCGCGCCAGTACGAGGCGTCGGGCGGCATCTCGTTCCGCGGCTTCGTCGACGAGCTGAGGACGGCCGCGGAGAACGCACAGGCCGCCGAGGCGCCGATTCTGGAGGAGGGCAGCGACGGGGTTCGGATCATGACGGTCCACAAGGCGAAGGGGCTCGAGTTCCCCGTCGTCATCCTTGCGGATCCGACCTGCAAGCTTTCGCCGGCCGAAGCGAGCCGATGGATCGACAAGGACAACGAATTGTGCGCGCTGAAGCTCGGAGGATGGGCGCCGATTGAACTGATTCACCATGGCGAGGAAGAGCGCGCGCGTGATCAGGCCGAGGCTCAACGCCTCGCGTACGTTGCGGCGACGCGGGCGCGCGACGTGCTCGTCGTGCCGGTCATTGGCGACGGCGCATATGAAGGTGGATGGCTCGACGCGTTGATGCCGGCGGTCTACCCTTCGGAACCATCGCGGCGGTCGCCGTCTCGCGCCGTCGGATGCCCGGAGTTCGTCTCCAGGGATTCGGTGATGAACCGGCCGGAGGGTGATCCCGCGCGTCCCTACACCGTTGCGCCAGGACTGCATGACTTCAACAACTACAAGGTCACGTGGTTCGACCCGCACGTGCTCCGTCTCGGCGCGATCTCGTCGTTCGGCCTGCGGCGTGACGACTTGATCGTGAAAGACGGGGACATGTTTGCCGTCGAGGATCGGATGGTCGAGTACGAAACATGGCGCACCGAACGGGCGCAAACGATCGATCGCGCCGCGCAGCCCGGCGTCAGGGTAGAAACCGCGACGGCGTGGGCCGCGGCGGCGGCCGAGTCCGGGATCGACGCAGAGATCGCCGCGACCGCGTCGATCCAGATCGTCCAGCTCGCGGGGGCGGCGGATCGTCCGCGGGGTCCGCGATTCGGCACTTTGGTGCACGCTGTTCTTGCGACGATCGCGTTGAACGCCAGCGACGACGAGATCGCGCGCACGGCGGAAACGCAGGGACGCATTCTGCTGGCGACATTCGACGAGGTCCGGGCAGCGTCTGCGGTTGCGTCGGCCGTCCTGCGCCACGATTTGATGGAGCGCGCCCGACGCGCGTCCCGGCTTCGCCGCGAGACGCCGGTGACGTGGCGTCAGAGCGACGGCGTCATGATCGAGGGCGTTCTCGACCTTGCATTCGACGAGGCCGACACGACGACGGTCGTCGATTTCAAGACGGATCACGAGCTCGCGGCGGGCGAGGCTCGCTATCGTGCGCAGGTGCAGCAGTATGTGACCGCCGTGTCGCGGGCCACGGGACGTCCAGCGACCGGCGTTCTATTCAAGATCTAGCTTTCCGCGGCGTGCCTTGATCTCCCCGCGGTGTTTCTTGGAGGTCAGCCGCTTCTCTTTCGACGCCTTCGGGGGCCGGGTGGCCCGGCGCTTCTTCGGTTTGCGTGTCGCGCGCGCGATGAGCTCCACGAGACGTTCTCGCGCGGCTTGCCGGTTCTGTGCCTGCGTGCGGTGCTCGCGGGCATCGATCACCAGCACGCCATCGGCCGTCATCCGGCTTCCCGTCAGTGCGATCAGCCGCGTCTTCACGTCGTCGGGAAGCGACGAGGCGTTGACGTCGAAGCGCAGCTGAACAGCCGTCGAGACCTTGTTGACGTTCTGTCCGCCAGGCCCCGATGCGCGGACGAATCGCTCTTCGACCTCGCGGTCGTCGATCGACAGACTGTCGGTGATCTGGATCACGACTCAACGTCCGTTTCGGGTTTTGGGTTTAGCGTCTGCCGTCACTTCTTGACGATCGGCATCTCGACAAAACTTGCCTGACCCGGCCCGTGATAGACGCGCTGCACGGCCTTTTTGTAGTCCTGTGGCTTTGCCCAGAAGATGTTCGGCACGAACGTCTGTGGATTTCGATCGTAGAGCGGGAACCAGCTCGATTGGACCTGCACCATGATTCGATGTCCGCGCTCGAACACGTGGTTCGCGGTCGGCAGACCGAAGCGGTACACCAGTGGTTTGTCGGGCGCGATTGCCGCCGGCTTCTCGAGACTCTCTCGATATCGGCCGCGGAATATGTCCGCCGAGACCATTAATTGATAACCGCCCATCTCAGCCTGACCCGCGACCTCCGGCGGGTAAACGTCGATGAGCTTCACGACCCAGTCCGAATCCGTGCCGCTCGTCGACGCCACGAGATTGGCGATCGGCTCACCGCTGATCTTCACCGGCGCGGTCAGCACCTCCGACGTGAACGCGAGGACGTCCGGGCGCCCGGACTGCTCGCGCTGATCGTCGACGAGCCACAGCGGCCACGTCAGGCCGTTGTCGTATCCAACCGGCCGCGTCGGGCGCGCTCGAAAGGGGACCGGCTTTGCGGGATCCGATACGTATTCGTCGAACGCAGGCTCACCAGCTTGAGGCGCAGCGAACGACGCGGACGGTAGGGCGGGGTCTTTAGACGACGGTGGGGCGGGGTCTTTAGACGACGGTAGGGCGGGGTCTTTAGAAGACGGTAGGGCGGGGTCTTTAGACCCCGCGAGAGAATGCAAATACAAGGGCGTCGCCGTCGCACCGTTGACCGGCCAGGACTGCAGCCGCCGCCACGTGTTCGTTCCCGTTTCGAACGCGGAAACCGGAGCGACATCGGCTTTCGGCGCTCCGTCCTTCAAGTACTGCGCGAGAAACGGCGCGAGGATGTCGCGCCGGAACTGGGCCGCGGTGTCGGCGCCGAATCGCAGCGCGCCGAGCGAACTGCCGTCGAGGATCTCCTGGCCGTGGTGCCAGGGGCCCATGACGAGAAACACCTTGTCGTTTGCCGTGTCCTTCGGCTCGATTGCCTTGTAGACGGCGATCGCGCCGTAGATGTCCTCCTGATCCCAGAGGCTGTGCACGAGCATCACGGGAACCTTCAGCGGCTGCGCCGCAAGCAGCTTGTCGACCGCCTGGTTCTGCCAGAACGAGTCGTACGCCGGGTGTGCCACGATTTTCTGCCAGAACCCGTTCTGCTCGAGCCCCCGGAGCGTTCCGAGATTTCCCGCCGATCCCGCCTCCATGAACATGTCGTAGTCGTCGTAATGCGTCGACCACCAGTGGAAATCGTTTGCCCGCGAGCCGACCTGCTCGTAGATGTAGGGCATGTTCTGCTCCCGGAACGCGCCGTTGTGGAACCAGTCGTCTCCCTTCCAACCGTCCACCATCGGGTTCATCGGCACCGAGACTTTCAGTGCGGGGTGCGGATTGACGAGCGCCATCAGCGGCAGGAATCCGTCGTACGAGATGCCAAGAATCCCGACGCGACCGTTGCTTTCCGGAACGTTCTTCACCAGCCAATCAATCGTGTCGTACGTGTCGGTCGCGTGATCGACCGGCGTAGGGTTCAGCGGGCCCCTGAGCGGACGATTCATGATGTAGTCGCCCTCCGAGCCGTATTTTCCGCGGATGTCCTGGACCACCCGGATGTAACCGCCTTCGACGATGACGTCGGTCGCGTTGTCGTATCCGGTGAGAATCGGGCCGAGATGCGCGCTGTTGGCGTGCGTCGTCAGGTCCGTGGCGTTGTAAGGCGTGCGCGTCAGCAGGATCGGCGCTCCCTTGGCGCCTTTCGGCACCAGGATGACGGTGTGCAGCTTGACGCCATCGCGCATCGGGATCATCACGTCCCGGCGGGCGTAGTCGAAGCCGTAGTCCGTCGTCCGCATCGTGTCCGGCGTCTCGCTCGGCAACGTCGGGTATTTCGGGGGATTCTGCGCGAGCAGGAGCTGCGACGCGCACACGACGGCGATCAGGCGAGCAAGCATGCGAGACACCTCGAGCGAGAGCATACCGGATCATCAAACCGCTATACTCGGCTCATGCGGGAACAGAGTTTCGAAAACCACGCCCACCAGCCAATCGCCGCGGGCATCGGATACCTGTGCCTCTGGCTCGCGCTGATCTTCTTCGCGCTCCGCTGGTTCCTCATCGGCGGGCGCGTGACAATGGCGCTGGGATTGTTCTGCCTCTGCGCTGCGGTGCAGGCGCTGTTGTTCACGAGCCGCACCTACATCACGCGGTTGCAGGATCGCATCATCAAGCTCGAGATGCGGCTCCGGACGGCCCCGTTCCTCACGCCCGAGCAACAGCGGATGCTCCTGCAGCTCGATAACAAGCAGATTGTTGCGCTGCGGTTCGCGTCCGACGCCGAGATCCCCGCGCTCCTCGAACGCGCGACGCGCGAAAAGCTGCCCCCGCGCGAGATCAAACGGGCGATCAAGACGTGGGTGCCTGATTACGATCGCACTTGAATCGGCATCTTTCGCTGCCAAGATCAAACAGGAGTATCTGCGCTTTCAGCGGACCTCGTTGAAACATGGCCAGCCGTTCAAGTTATGCGAGGCCCGCGAGCCGGGCCACGACGCGGCCCATGGCCGAGTAGTCGTCCTCTCCCTCGCCGGCGGCGATCTGGGCTTCGACGAGCTGGTGAACGGCGGTCGAGACCGGCGCGGGCGTGCTGAATTCCGCGAGCGTGTTCGCGGCAATCCGCATGTCCTTGGCGTACAGAGCCGCGCGGAACCCCGGTTTCCAATTTGAATTCAGTATCCGCTCGCCGTGCACTTCGAGAACGCGGCTGGCGGCAAAGCCCCCGAGGAGCGCCTGACGGACGAGGGCGGGATCGACGTTGGCCTTGCGTGCGAGCGCGAACGCTTCGCTCACGGCGCCCAGCGCGCCTCCGATGACCATCTGGTTGCACACCTTGCACGTCTGACCGGCGCCGGCATCGCCGATCCGGACCACGCGCTCGGGATTTCCCATCGCGTGAAGAATTGGCTTGACGGCTTCAAATGCGGCCGCATCGCCTCCGACCATGATCGACAGCGACGCGTTGATCGCTCCGATTTCGCCGCCGCTCACCGGCGCGTCCAGCATGGTCGCGCCGAACGACGCCGCCTTCGCGGCGAGCCGCCGTGCGACCGCCGGCGCGATCGTGCTCATGTCGATGAGAATCGTCCCGCGCTGCAAGGCGTTGAAGACGCCATCTGGCCCCTCGAGCACGAGCTCCACGTCGGGGGAATCGGGCACCATCGTGATAATCCGCGTCGCCTTCCGTGCGACCTCCGCGGGCGATCGGGCCCGTTCGGCGCCCGCACTTACCACGTCGTCCACCGGACCTTGGCTGCGGCTGTGCGCGACGACGGCAAAGCCGGCCTTCAAGAGGTTCTTGGCCATCGGCCGGCCCATCAGACCAAGACCGATAAATCCCACTGTGTCTGTCATCTCTTCGCAATCCTCTGTTCACGCGTGCTGAAGCTGCGGCGTCTGATTCTCATGCGAACGGCGGACGTTGCGAAATAGAATATTGTGCCTGCCTGAAAGAGGGGAAGCGCATGCGAATCATCATTCGCGTCCTGTCTTGGTTTGTCCTCGCGCTGCTCACTCCTGCGTGCGGCAGCGTCGACCCGCTCGGACCGACACCGCTCGATCAAGGGGTCGTAGTCTTCATGCACTCCGGCTTCCGCGGCACCTCGCAGCAGATCGGCGCAGACGTTACCGACCTGACGCGGGTCGAGGGTCCATGCAACATCGGAGAGGACGGCGGCACCGGCACCTGGAACGATTGCATCTCGTCGATTCGCCTGCTGCCCGGGTATTACGCGCGGTTGTACGGCGACAGGAATTTTCGCGGTGCCGTGTTGGTCGTCACTGAAGACATTCCGGATCTGAAAGCGCTGACAGGCGATTGTTCCGGCAGCTACGACGACTGCATCTCATCCATTCGTGTGTTGCGCAAAGAGTAAATTCCTGATTCGCCGGGGCGAATCTGTAAGCGACCCTCAAGAATGTAACCGCACCCGCCGATAGAAGGGCCGCACTCCGACGCGAGCTCCGCGAATCACTGAGCCTTTTTCGACTTCCTCCTGCATGCACGCGGGTATGAATCGTGAATCGCGCCGGAACACACGCCTATGAGCCTCATGTCTGCCTTTGCCACTGATGTGGCCATCGATCTCGGAACCGCCAACACCTGCGTGTTTGCGCGCGGTCGCGGCATTGTCCTCAACGAACCGTCGATCGTGGCGTTCAACGTCGCCAGGGGAGAGATCGAGGCGGTCGGCATCGAAGCGCACGAGATGCTGGGGCGGACGCCCTCGAACATCAAGCCCGTTCGGCCGATGAAGGACGGCGTGATCGCCGACTTCGAAGCGGCCGAGAAGATGCTGATGCACTTCGTCCGCAAGGCGCACGGCAAGCGGCCGTTCATGCGGCCCCGCCTCGTCATCGGCGTGCCGCCCGAGATCACGCCGGTCGAGCGGCGCGCGGTCAAGGACAGCGGGTTCCGGGTGAAAGCGAGCGAGGTATTTCTCGTCGACGAATCGATGGCCGCAGCGATCGGGTCCGGCCTTCCGGTGACCGAGCCGGCCGGCAACATGATCATCGACATCGGCGGCGGCACGACCGACATCGCCGTCATCTCCATGGCCGGCACGGTCTACGGCAAATCGCTCCGAGTGGCCGGCGACGCGATGGACGAGGCCATCATCCAATACCTCCGCAAGTCGTGCGACCTCCACATTGGCGAGCGCACCGCTCAGCAGATCAAGTTCGATATCGGATCGGCGGCGCCGCTCGACGTGCCGCTGACGCTCGAGGTCAAGGGGCGCCACGCGATCGAGGGCGTGCCTCGGACGGTGACCGTCAAAGACTGGCAGATTCGCGAAGCGCTCGCCGAGCCGCTGCGACAGATCGTCCAGGCCGTCCGCGATTCGCTCGAGCGCATTCCGCCTGAGCTCTGCGCCGACATCTACGATCGGGGCGTCGTACTCACCGGCGGCGGCGCGCTCCTGCGGAATCTCGACAGACGCCTGCGCGACGAAACCGGACTTCCAGTCCTCGTCGCCGAAAACCCGCTCACATCGGTCGTTATGGGCGCCGGCATGATGCTCTCCGATATGTCGCTTCTTAAAAAGGTCGCGTGGGAATAGACGTCGCGGCAAGATCACGTCCGGTTCTCGGCGCGTCGGCCTGACGTCCGGCATCAACCCAGCATAAAGCTCGCAGGCGACGAGTGGTATCGCGCTCCGCCGCCGCTCCGCGCGCCGCGAAATCGCTCGCGGCTCGTACGCGTACGCTGCCGCGGCGACTAGGGATGCGTGTGGGCGACACATGTCAGGCGCACCGATGCGCCGGTTGTGCCATTGAGATCTACGCGGATCACACGGGGCGAAGTCGCCGCGGTGAATCGCCGCGAGCGCTTTCCGGCTCGCGCTGAAACGGCGCGCTCCGCATCGCGTCGGAGCGCGACACCGCTCGCCGCCCGCTCGTGCGACGGGTGCCCAGGCCGGCCGACGAACCAGCAGCGCCACGGAAGGCGGTGTATATCACTGCAGCGACGAGGGCACGTCAGGTTCCCGGCGCGATGCGGGCAGCCCGTGATCGTTATGCTGAAAACTGCGCCGCAGGGGCTCTGATCCGCGGCGGCGTTGTTTCGACAGTGACGATCGGGACAGCAAGGAGCGCAAATGATTGTTGGCTGCCGCGCGACAAACCCCAGCCGACGCGGCCGTCGTAAGGTCAGGTCCGGAGGCGCAGTTTTCCGGGCGTAGCCCGAGGCGCCGGGAAGCTGACGTGCCCTCGTCGCTGCGGAGTGCGCGAAACGCCCCACAGCCGGCGGGGTTCGCCCGTGCCTCAGACGCGAGCCGAGCGCCTCACGCGCGGGACTCACGTTTGACCAAATGCAGCCAACGTTCGACGTCATGCTGAAAGTCTTCAGTCGACGCATTCGCAAGCTGACTGCGTACGGAGTGCTCGCTTCCCGTGACTTCGAACAGCTCGACGAATATCTGGACGAGAAACTCGCGATCGTCGATTGAGGACTTGACGCGCGACGGAGCGCCGCCGGACAGCTCGATCCCGAAGTGCGCGCCGCCGGACTCGGCGAGGAGACGCAGGAAGGCGCGGTCGCTCTCGTCTCCTTCGTTCCGCCCTCCCGACGCGAGAATGCGCGTCTCCTCGGCGTCGGAATCGCAATACACCTTCCGCTTCGACGGAAGCACGATAATCCAGGCGGTCCACGACGCGCCGTCGTCCCATCTGAGCTCGAGAAGCGTGCGCGAGCGGAGAGTTGTCGCGTCGAATCTGTGGCGGCCGTCGCCGAGCGCTTCCTCGATCGCGTCGTCGAGCGGGATCGGCTCCGGAGGAACCCGAAGCGGCCATAGCTCCTCGCGCCCCCGGAACTGACGCACTCGCCGATCGAGCGCCTCGAGAACCGCAACCCTCGCCTGCCGCGAGTTCATGTGCGGTTCCGAGCGGCGAGCACACTGACGATTCCGTGATCGACACTCGAAACCGTCACGCGGCGGCCTCGTGGCGCGATCGGTTCGGTGACGGTAATTCGCATCGACTCAGCTACTTGCGACTGGTACTCGGGTGCGGGCACATGCGTTGCTCCGGATGTCGGGGAACCCTAGGAAGGAGTCCCCTCATGAAAGTCACCCGCACAGTCGGCGCAGCGTTGGGCTTGATTGCCGTGCTGCTGTTCTTTGCATCGCTGACCCTGGAGCAGAACCGCGCGATGTCGCTCATCTCGCGCGCCGTGCAGTCTGCTCATCGATAGCGATCTTCACGATCGCTTTTGTCACGGTTCCGTGTCCCCCGAGCGGCGCATGCGCGTCGTCGGGAAAAAAGATCGCGAACGTTCCGGCAGGCAGCGCCAGCCAGGTATCAGGGCTGTCGCTGAAGAAGCCGACATCCCGCTCGTCGTCGAACGCGCCGGCTGTCTGACGGCAGTCGGCGAGCGGCCGCCATCCGATCTCCTCGCGACCTTCGATCGTGAACTGAATGTCGATGTGGCGGCGGTGTGTCTCGAGGCGCGCGGCTTCGCGTCCGCGCGCGGCCGCGTGATCGATCGAGACGTACATGCGGTCGCCGTCCAATGCGTGGCGGACGCTGTGCTCGTTGGTATCCGCCGCCCCCGGTGAGAGCTTGCCCCAGTCTGCGTGTGCGAGAAAGTCGAAGGCTCGCGCAAACGCCGGATGGAGGGACGCGTACCGAGCGCCGTTCTCCAGCGTGTCGATGACCATCCAGAGATTGTCTCGCGAATACGATCGCGTAATCACCCGTGATTCTCTTGTAACCGGCGCATGGGAGCCGGAAGCGGCGCGCCGCCACAGGCTGGGGCGGCCTTGCTGGTATGGGGCTTGCGAAGGTCCCTGTCTCTACCGCTCCAGACGAAGGGGGATACATGCGCCGCTCTCTTCTGGCATTCGCGATTCTGGCGGCATTTGTTCTGAGCTCCGCAGTGCTCAGCGCACAGCGAGCAACCCGTGTTGCGCCGCCGAAGCCGCGCGTTACGCTCACGGCTGTTCAGCAGGATCTGCAGCGGAATCACATTCTCCTCGAGGCCATCCGTCCGCGGTTGCCCGAGGGTACAAATCTCGTCGGTGCGGCCGGCGGATTCAGGCGTCTCGAGTTGTTCGTCGCGACGGTGAATGCGTCGGGCAATCTGGGCTTGTCATTTGCCGAGTTGAAGCGCCGCATTGTCAACGACGGAATGACGCTCGGGCAGGCCATCCAGGACATCCGACCCAACTCGAAGTATTGGGACGAAGCGCGCCGCGCCGAGGATGATGCTGCTGCGACCATTCGTACGAGCGAGGCTGTGACGCTCGCCGCCGAGAAGAAAGACCTCGACCTCTAGATAGGACGAGTTAGATCAGAGGATGTAATCCATACCGAATTGTTGTTCCTACCGTCCAGCCCGTAATTCTGCCGGATTTGTAACGGCGCACGAACAAATGTAAGCCCCATAAAATCAATATCTTGCAGGTCAGAGCCCTGCTTGTTTTGGTGGTATGGCGCTTGCGAGATAGGTCGGACCGGGCCCGGTTCGAAACGCCCGGGATCTCTCTGGGGAGGACAAATGAATCGCTCTTTTATCGCGATCGCGGCAGCTTCAGCACTGATCATCAGCGGCCCTGCGTACGCGCAGCGCGGCAATGGCGGTGGCAAGCCGACGACGAGCCCCTCGACGGTGCATGGTCCGTCGACGCAGCACGGAAATAGCGGGGCCACGACGCACGGCAGCAGCGGTGCGACCACTCATGGGCAGAGCGGCGCCACGACGCACGGGCAAAGCGGCGTGCATGGCGCGTCGAGCAAGCCCTCGTCCAGCGGCACAACGACGCACGGCAAGAGCGGTGAAACGCATGGCGGTGGCAGCACGAAGCACTCCGATACCGCCAGCACGACGACGAGCAAGAAGTCATCGACGACACCGACGTCTACGGCGACCTCGCCGACGAGCAGCACCACGACCCTTACGCCGGTGCAGCAGAAGCTGCAGAAGAACACGAACCTGGCGGACAAGTTGCGCACGCGGCTGCCGGGAGGCACTGACCTGATGCAAGCGGCTGAGGGGTTCAAGAACCTCGGGCAGTTCGTGGCGGCGGTCAACGTGTCGGCGAATCACGAGGGCGTGACATTCGCGGACCTGAAAACACGCATGGTGGATCAAGGCATGAGCCTCGGACAGGCGCTTCAGGACGTGAAGAAGACCTCGAACGTGACCGCTGAAGTCACCAAGGCCGAAGCCGAAGCGGACGCGATGATCAAGTCGTCCACGACGACCACGACGTCTACTTCGACCACCTCCACTTCGACGACCTCCACGTCGACGAAGAAGACGAAGAAGCCCAACGGAGACAAGTAGCGATGAGGCGAAGCGTACCTTCGCCGATCCCGTACGTCGTCCTCGCGGCGGCAGTGCTGGCATTGCCGGCACTCGCCGCCGCGCAGGGCAACAGCGCGTTCGGCCACAGTCACAACGGTGGGCGAGTCACGGCCCCTTCGGCGTCGTCATCCTCTTCCTCTTCCTCTTCGTCGTCTCCATCGACACCGTCGGTTGCAGCGGCGGATATGCCGTCGTACGGAGTGGACGTTCGTAACTTCGGCACGTGGCTCGATGACGCGTCGTTGATGGACAAGGGAAACGGGTTCGTGACGTTCGGATTCGCGTATTGGCGTGGACCGGCATTCCGCGAATTCGATTTGCCGATGCTCGAGAGCGGAGTCGCGCTGCACAAACGCCTGCAAGTCGGCATGAGCTTCCCGTATTACTACGCGAACGAGCCCGGCGGTCCCGTCGCTCGAGGCTTCGGCAACGTGTATCTGACGACGAAGGTGCAGTTGCGCGATCCGTCGGCGCACCCCGTGGGGTTCGCCGTGACGCCGATGATCGAAATCCTGGACGCGGCGCCGATCACCGGGGATCGCGTCAACTGGGCGTTGCCCGCGAACGTGGAGTTTCGCCGAGACGGATGGCGCGCCTTCGGCAGCGGCGGGTACTTCTCGCGCGGCGCGTTGTTCGGGAGCGGCGCGGTCGAAGCCGCACTATCGGATCGCGCGTGGGTGATGGGCAGCGTCAGCCAATCGTATTCGACGAAGGCGGACGCGTTGACCGCCGCTCTTGGATTGCCGCGCGGTCAGACGGACATCACCGGTGGCCTGACGGTCGCCCTGAATCCCGCGATCGCCGTGTACGGCACTGTCGGGCATACGATCTCGCATCGCGAGACCAACGGAGGCACGCTGAGTGTTACCGGCGGCGTGTCTTTCAATCTCATTCGGTAGGGCGGGGTCTTAAGACCTCGCCCTACTTAGACCCCGTCCCATCCTTACCCCCACCCGTCAAGATCCCAATCGCCGCCTCGCGGCTTTCCTCAATCCTGACCCGGTCGGTCAGGCCGCCAAGCTCCAGGGTATTGCGGAGTGCCTCGCCAACCCCGCAAACGATAAGCGTTTCCGCGACATCGGCCGCGTCCCGTAAGGCCGCCAACCCGGCTCCCGATATGTAGTCGACGCCGTGCAGGTCGATAACGAGACGCGATGACTGTGTCCGTGCAGCCGTCAAGGCATCGGCAAAACGCGAGGCCGTCAGGCGCCCTACCCGGCCCTTCGCGGTCAACACCACGCCGCCGGGCACCGGGGCGATTGCCGTCTCCAGATCCCAGGTATTCACTAAGCATTTATATACACAGGATTTGCGAAGCGTGTTAACTTCGGGCCCTCCGTTGGTCACCAACTTTTCGCCATACGCGGTGTATTTGGACCAGAGTGCTGACGACCAGACGGCAGTCTCTCGATGTCTCGGAGGCGACACCGCAGCCTTCGAGGGCATTGTCCGGCGGTATCAGCAGGTGCTCTTTACGGTCGCTCTTCGACTGCTGGGGGACCACGAGGAAGCGCGGGACGCCGCTCAGAACACCTTTGTCAAAGCGTTCGAGAAGCTTGGAACCTACGACCCGAAGCGGCGGTTTTTCAGCTGGATCTACCGAATCCTGGTAAACGAGTGCCTGAACGTCCGGCGAAGGCCGGCGGCGCTGCGGTCAGTGCACGTCGATGCCGACGCGATCCAGGCGGCAAGTTCCGACGTCGTCGAGGCAGCGGAACGCCGCAGCGCAGTGAAGAAAGCGATTCTCACGTTGCCGGATGCTTACCGAGAGGTGATCGTCCTTCGGCACTTCGCGGCGCTCAGCTACGAGGAAATGAGCGACGCGATCGGCGTTCCAGCCAAGACGGTGAAATCGCGACTGTATACGGCGCGCCAGCTGCTCGCGGAGCGGTTAGGCGCATGGATGTGACGCATGACTGAACGAGAAGAGGCGCTGCTGCACGCGGCCATCGATGGCGAGCTCACCCGCGAGGAGCGCGCCGAGTTCCAGCGGCTGCTGGAGCGAAGCGGCGAGGCGCGACAGCGCTTCGAGTCGTTGCAGCACCTGACGGGCCTCGTTGACGAGCTCGGCATGGCGGCGCCGCCCGCGGAACTGTCGCGGACCGTCGCCCGATTCATATGGAGCGAGTCGGAACCGGGTACGGGCGGGATCAACACCGAAGGAGGCAGGTTCATGGCAAGGAAGGTCCTCATCGGGCTGGCCGCGGCTGCAGCGGTCGTGCTCGTCACGTTTGCGATCACCGGGTTCCCGCCCGTCGGAAATGGAACGCAGGGCACCGTCGGTCAGGCACAGCGTTACCAGGCTCCTCAGCCGCAGATGGCGTCCAAAGACGTGAAGCTGGGCGACACCGCGGTCCAGCAATTCATGCAGACCGACGTCTTCGATCGTCTGATCAAGGACGACACGTCCCGCAAGCTGCTGACCAATGCCGCGGTGCGCGAGGCGCTCACGCAACAGGCGCTCGTCGACGCGCTCAAGGATCAGGTCGTCATGCGGGCGCTGAACGACCACGCTGTGGTGCAGGCCATCAGGAGCGACTTTTTTGCGCAGCTGCTGAGCAATGACGCCATCGCTCACGCGTTGACCGACCAGGGCACCGCGCAGGCATTGATTGCCGCGGCGCAGGGCCGGGACGCGGCGCTCGAGAAGGGATTCAAGGATTCGGCGATCGCCATGGCGCTGAATGACCAGATGATCGTACGGGCGCTGAAGAGCGAGATGATCGCGCAGGCGGTTCAGGACGGCGCGCTTGTGTCCGCGTTGAAGTACGACGCGCTGCGCCTGGCGTTGAAGAACGACGCGATTCAGCATGCGATCGGCACGGGGCTGCTGCAGCAGGCACTGAAGGCCGATGCATTCACGAACGCGCTCCGCGCCGACGGCTTCGCCGCCGCGTTGAACTCCGCACAGTTCGTGGCCGCGCTCGAACGGTAGTGCGTTTGCAGGGCGGGTCTTCAGACCCGCTCTGCCGCCCAATACGCGTCGACCAGCGACTTCGCTCATAATCTCCCCACGATGCGTATCACGCAGGCTGCGGTCTGCGTTTTTCTCCTCTCAATCCTTCTCGCACCTCCCGCGTCGGCGCAGCTCGCAGTCGTCGACGTGCCCGGCCTGCGCGTCGTGTATCTCGATCCCACCGAAACGTTCCTCGTGCCGCACGCGGCGAGGACGGCGCTCAACTCACTCGCGTTTCAGGCGCGGCTGTTCGACTTTCACCCAAAGGATCCCGTCGTTCTACTGTTGACAGACATCTCGGACAGCGGAAACGCCGGCGCTTCGGTGGTGCCGCGTAATGTCGTGACGGTGGAAATCGCGCCGCTGAATTTTGCTTTCGAGACGATCGCCGGTAACGAGCGGATGAACATCCTGATGAACCACGAGCTGGTCCACATCGCCACCATGGACGAGGCCGCCGGAGCCGACCGTGTGTTCCGGAAGCTGTTTGGAGGCAAAGTGCTGCCGGTGCCCGACCACCCGGAGTCGATTCTCTACTTCCTCCTGACGGCGCCCCGCGTGGCATCGCCGCGCTGGTATCACGAGGGAATCGCCGTCTTCGTGGACACGTGGATGTCGGGCGGTCTGGGTCGCGCGCAGAGTGGATACGACGAGATGGTCTTTCGCTCGATGGTACGCGACGGAACGCGTTTTTACGATCCGCTCGGCCTCGTGTCGGAGAAAATTCAGGCGGACTTCCAGACGCAGGTCAACTCGTATCTCTACGGGACGCGATTCATGGTCTGGCTCGCGCATCGGTATTCACCGGAACGCGTGATCGCGTGGGTGTCGCGGCGTCCGGGCAGCCGTCCGTACTACGCCGCACAATTCACGCGCGTGTTCGGCACGACGCTCGAGCACGCATGGGCCGAGTGGGAAGCGGACGAGCGCACGTTTCAGCAGCGGAACCTGCAGGCGATCCGCAAATACCCGGTCACGCCGTATCGCGACGTCACCCCGCGTGCCCTGGGGTCCGTGTCGCGCGCCTTCTACGATCCCGAAACGGACAAGATTTACGCGGCGTTCAATTATCCCGGCGTCGTTGCGCACGTCGGCGCGATCACCGCCGACGGGCGCACGGAGAAGCTCACCGATATCAAGGGTCCAACGCTCTACACCGTGACGTCGCTCGCGTGGGATCCCCTCGACCGCGTGCTGTTCTACACGCGCGACAACGCTGCGCTCCGCGACCTGATGCGCCTCGATCCGGCGACCGGACATCAGGAGCGCCTGATCAAAGACGCGCGAATCGGCGACCTCGCGTTCAACCGGCAAGACCGATCCCTCTGGGGGATTCGGCATCTCAACGGCATCTGCACGCTCGTACGGCTCGAGCCGCCGTATCGCGAGTGGAAGCAGATCGTCACCTGGCCCTACGGCACCGTCATGTACGACCTCGACGTGTCGCCCGACGGTTCGCGGATCTCCGGGTCGTTCGGTGAAATCAGCGGCAAGCAGGAAGTGCGGATCTTCGACACGAAGTCGCTGACCGGCCCGGACGCCGCGCCCCTTGCCAGGTTCGATTTTGGAACCGCGGTGCCGAATGGTTTCACGTTCAGCCCTGACGGGCGCGCGCTGTACGGCAGCTCGTATTACACCGGCGTCTCGAACATCTTTCGTTTCGACCTCGCCACCGCGAAATGGGACATCGTCACCAACGCCGAAACGGGCTTCTTCCGGCCGGTGCCGCTCGGCGATGGAAGTCTGCTCGTGTTTCGGTACTCGGGGGACGGGTTCGTGCCGGCGCGGATCGATCCGCGGCCGCTCGAGGACGTTGCTCCCATCACGTTCTTGGGGCAGCAGCTCGCTGAAGAACATCCAATCGTGAAGGACTGGGTGGTGGGGTCGCCAGCCGAAATCCCGTACGATTCGATGCCCAGGAAAGACGGAAAATACCGCCTTGCCGGCGGACTGCGGCGCGAGTCGTTTTATCCCGTCGTACAAGGCTACAAAAACAGTGGCGCGGTCGGCATGCGGCTCAACTTTTCGGACCCCCTGCAGTTCAACCGCGCGAATGTCGTGGTGTCGTTCTCCCCGACGTCCGAGCTGCCCGCCTCCGAGCGCGTGCACCTGAAGACAGAGTACGAACGCTACGACTGGCGCGCGCGGTTCGAGTTGAACAACGCGGATTTCTACGATTTCTTCGGTCCGACGAAGGTCAGCCGCAAAGGCTACGTGGTTGCGCTCGCGAAGAAACAAACGTTGATCTTCGACCAGC
>JBKPTT010000119.1:0-7205 GCA_046735635.1 Acidobacteriota bacterium
GCCTGTCCTGGGCGAGCACACGGTCGAGCGAGTCCAAGGGCCTGTCCTGAGCGAGCGCACCAATCGAGCGAGTCGAAGGGGCCTGTAATATGAAGCGTGATGATGAATGCTCCGGCCGTGCAGCCTCGCCTCGGCCTCGACGTCTACAGCCTGCGGTACATGAACTGGGATGCCCTTACGGTGCTCGACTTCTGCGCGCGCGAGGGCGTCAAGGTCGTGCATTTCAGCGAGCCGCGGCTCGTCGGCAGCCTTGATGTCGCGCATCTCGGCCGCGTGCGCGATCGGGCGGATGCGCTGCGACTCGACCTCGAGACCGGCATGCTCGCGATCGCGCCGACGTCCGGCATTTTCGATGCCGCCGCCGGCCCTGCCGGCGAACAGGTGACGCGCATGATCCGCGTCGCGCTCGCGCTCCGCTCGCCTGTCATCCGGTGCGTCGTGGGCAACAGCTTCGACCGGCGGACCCCTGGAGGGATCGTGCGGCACATGGATGCGGCCCTGCAGGTGTTGCGCAGCGTTCGTTCGCGAGTGATCGACGCGGGGCTGAAGCTCGCGATCGAGAACCACTCGGGCGACATGCACTCGCGCGAGCTCGAGGCATTCGTCAAGGAAGCCGGGACAGACCTCGCTGGTGTGTGCATCGATTCGGGCAACGCGTGCTGGACGCTGGAGGATCCGCACGAGGTGCTCGAGCGTCTCGCGCCGTACGTTGTCACCAGCCACATGCGCGACAGCGCGGTGTGGCTTTCGAGCGACGGCCTCACCATCGAGTGGACGCGATTTGGCGAGGGCACGGTCGACATCGGCCGCTACGTCCGGACGTTTGCCGAAAGGTGCTCCGGCTGCGCCGCGTCCGTCGAAGTCATCACGAACCGGCAGCGCACGTTCGACTTCCGCGATCCGCGTTTCTGGGACGCGTACGCCGATATGCCCGCTTCGGATTTCGCGCGGTTCCTCGTGCTCGCCGAGCGCGGCGAGCCGCGGCCGCCGGTCGCACCAAACCTGCCGACGACGCTGGAAGATGTGGCAGTGAGCGTGCGCGCGATGCGTGCGATGTTAGCGGCTCAGAGCTGACGCCGAACGGCAGGCGCCGTCAAGATCGCACAACAGGAGGCGAGAACGGGGCAAAAGAACGAAACAAATCCCGGCGCCGTTCTCGCACGCACTAGAAAGGGCGCAACGCATTGATCGCGAGCTCGGTCGCCAGGGCGGCCCCATGAAGCCACCGGCTGCCCGGCGGCGGATTGCAGATGAGGAGCCTGGGTTCTTCGGATCCATCGCCCACGTAGCGCCGGTCCGGCCCGGATATCGGAATCAGCAGGCTCGCGGAGTCGGGCGGTTCTCCGATCAACGCAGCCCGCGCTGCGAGATCGAGATGTGTGAGCCCGTAGCTCGCAACCATGCCCCGCGCTGAAAGTTGCGGCGACAGGGAAAAGCCCGACTGAAGCGCTTGCCCCGGTAGAAAAGGACGTTCAAGGACCAGGAACGGACTTGGTCTTCCCCGAGTCGGCAACAATCGGATCAGCGGATTCGAGAGTCCCGTCACACTGAACGTCAGTTGATACGTGGCGGCTTCAAAAAGGCCGCGCCCCCAGGACGGCAGACGTGATGACACGGCGGCTTCAAGCGAACCGACGAGTGGCAGCGGCCCGATCGGACCGGAAAGCGACCATCTTCTGCGTGGCTGCTCAGCGACGGTTATCGCGAGATCGGCTGTGCCTGTGTCGGAGTTGGGCACGATCCGGACGTCATCCAGGCTGAGCGGCTCGAAGAGGCCGGACTTGTTCAGCCTTGCGAGGCTGGTCCGGAGCTTTCCCACGTCGAACACCGAACGCTCCTGCAGCGCCATCGCTCGACGCAGCGTCGACTCGCTCGTTCGGTGATGACCAGAGAAGTTGATCCGGCCGACCGTAAACGCAGATCCCGTTCGCACGCGAGCTGTCACGTCTACCCATGTCCCGCCCTGAGTTGGTGGCGGCGAGCTGCCGGTCGGCGACACCTCGAGTTCCACGGCGAAATCGAGGTGGCCGTGTGATTCAGCGACGCGCCTGGCATCGAGCAGGCAGGAGCACACGTCCGCAAACGGGAACTCACCGCTCGAATCGCCAGTCGTTTCCCCGTGTGCAGGGCGGATCCCATCGATGTTGACATGACGCACCGAGTACTTGGCTCCCGATAGCACCTCGAGCGTCAAGACCGCCTCGCGTCCATCGACGGCCAGGCCACCGACTCCTACCCGCGCATCGAAGTAGCCATGCGAGACATAGAAGGAACGGAGCCGCGCGAGATCGGCCTGCACAGCGCGAGCCGTGTACATCGGGTTTCGCGTCCAGATGCCTGGAATCCCGTGCCGGACATTGAGGTCCCTCAGCACTTTCTTCAGGGTTTCTGGCTCGAACGCTGGATTTCCCTCGAAGCGAACATCGCGAACCCGCGGCGGAGGAGCACCGTGGGAGGGCAGAATCTTGAGATCCTCGCCAGCGGACGGCCCAGCTGAGACGACCGTGACGGTGACCAGCAAGAAGAGGATGGAGAAGGACGACGTCATGGCGCGTACACATTAGATGTCCGAAGCGGCGCCGCGGTCTTTCAGCCTCGAACGGATGCAACGCTTCTTTCAGTCGACCCTCATCAGCTTCAAGCGGATTCTCACTTCAGAAAGTAGATCCGCACCGATTTGTCCGCCTTCCATAAAGACAGCTCCGGATGTTCGGGTAGATGCGCCAGACGCGGCGCGCTCAACTTGTCGGTGAACACGATCACGTGCGTCACCCCGAGCTCTTTCAAGTACTGGAGGGTGGTGCCTTCGGGAAACGACTTCAGCGCTGCGGCCTCCCGATAGTAGCTCGCAGGTATGAAGCTCGAGTAGCCGTTGACAAGCGGCTGCCAGAAGCGGGTCGATGCCAGCATACAGTCGGCGTTCTGAAACTCGTCCGGCGGTCCAGGGAAGGGGAAGCAGGCGATCACCTGACGATCGCTCGTCTTCAGGCCGTCGAAGATCGGAGAAATGCCATGGAAGGCGCGGTATTGAATGGGCGCGCGCAGCGCTTCGAGATGGACGCCGAGCAGCAGGACAATGCCGATCGCGACCGCTCGACGCTCGAGACGCCGATAGAGCACCGCCCATCCGAATCCCGCGAGGATGGCAATCGCCGCCAGAAACAACTGACCGGAGCGGACGGCGCCTCGAACGCCAGCCATGATTGGGAACACGCGGATCAGCGCGGTATACAAGGGGAAGCTGGGGCCGAACGATACGGCGAATGCCACCACACCGAAGGCGACCGCCATTCGCGCACGCCGATCCTTCCATGCCACGCCGCTAACCACGGCCGTCATGGCGAGACCCGACGCGATGACGCCGGGAAAGAGCGCGTCCCTGTTGAAAAAGCGATGGCTCCAGACGCTGAAATGGAGCCGGCCGCCCGTCGCAAGATAGTCGGTGAAACGCGCGGAAAATTCGGAGACCTCGGCCAACGACCGCGTGAAGCCCTGTTCGCGGCTCACGCGCAGATAAGGCAGGAGAAACGGCATGAGCGCCAGGCCCGCGACGCCTGCCGACAGCAATAGCAGACCGGCCACTCGGCGAGAGCGCGGTCCAGCCCAGTCTGCTGGCCGTACCACCACCGCCGCCACGAGGGAAATCGATGTGAAGACGAAGAGGTATCCCCCCGTCAACGCGTGCAGGACGAACCAGCCAGCCAGGTGGGCCGCGTAGGCGACTCGCGGCGTAGTGAGCAGCCGATCAAGTGCCCAGAGAACCAGCGGAAAGAACTCCAGGTGTTGATCCTGAAGCTCCGGAAATCGGGTCAGCGACAGGGAGTTGAACGCCATTAACGACCCGCTGAGGATCCCGGCCAGACGATTTCCCGTCCATCGCGCAACGATGAGGCTCGTCGTCCATCCGGTCAAGGCGAGCCCGGCGATGAGCAGCAGGTTGTAGACGAGCACGGGCGAGGCCCCCGACCACAGCAGGGGCGCCCCCATAATCGCCTGGACGAGCAGATGGTCCGAATACGCAAGCGTGTCTCGCTCGGGATAGAAGGTGTTGGTATCGAAGAGATGCCACGGATCGTTCGCGAGCTGGTGGGCGTCCCACGCAAGGATCCACTCTTTATGCACCGTATCGGCGGTGTCGTTGCGCGACAACCGCCCAGGCGCCGTCGCGAGCGGCCACGTGTGCATCACCGCGAGCAGGACGAAGAGTGCAAGGCTCGCGTGTGGAAACGTCCGGGAGGCGCGAAGGCGGACGAACTCGATGCGCCGTTTCACATAGTCGGTTTGAAGCATCACCCGTCGATCAGTCTATGATTCCTTCGCTGAAACCGCGCGACTCCTCTAGACGAGTCCGAGCTCCTGGACGCGTTTCGTCAGGTCATCGTGATCCAGTTGGAAGACGATCCGCAAGCCGTCCGCCTGCTGCTGGAGGAGATACGTCGCAAACAGGTCGACGACGGAGACGGGCGCCGTAGCCGATCCGAATTGCAGCCTCCACCGGGCTCTGACCAGCACGCAGCGGTCATCGACGCTAGCCTCTTCGAGCGCGACAACCCTCGACGATTGCAGACCGACGGCCTTGAAGAAGCCCTGTCGCTTTGGCAGGACCTTGATGAAGTCGTCTCTTTTCACTGCCTGTGCGCCCTGTGGCCCGGCAAAGACGAACGATTCTCCATACTGCGCCACAATGGCTGCGGGATCCGACTCGCCGATATTCGACTCGTACTGCTTGAAAAACGCTTCGACGCGCTCGCTGGCTCGTTGCACGGCTGGCTCCTTTCACTTCCGGCGTGCCGACACGCGAGTGCATCACGCGCGCCGTTGTGGACGCAATTCGCGCTCTCGTGATATCGCCACCTCGCGGAGACTCATCCCCGGCCAATTCGGCGCTCGCGGTGTCTAAGTTTCCGTTACAACACCGTGGAGGCCCGAATGACTCGAATTCTGTCTGGCTTCCTCTTGGTCCTCGTGTTCGTCCTGAACGCAGCCGCGCTATCGTCCGCGCGCGGTGCGGCCAAGAGCACTCTCAAGCTCCCCGCTACTCCCTATCGCTATGCGAACGTCGCGCTACCCGCGCATTTCACACAGTCGGGAGCGAATCACGACAACACCCCGGCGGATAACCGGCTGACCGACGATGGCGCGACGCTGGGACGCGTGCTCTTCTATGACACGCGCCTGTCGGCGAACGACACGACATCGTGCGGATCGTGCCACACGCAGGCGCACGCCTTCGCCGACCCGAAGCCGTCCAGCAGGGGATTTCATGGCGGGCTCACCGATCGCCGCGCGATGCCGCTGGTCAATCTCCGCTATTACCCGCGTGCGCGATTCTTCTGGGACGAACGGGCCGGCAATCTCGAGGAGATGGTACTGCTGCCGATCCAGAACCGGCTCGAGATGGGACAGGATGTGAAGCAGGTCGTCGAGACGCTCGCGCGCGATGCGACGTACCCCGGACTCTTCGCGCGTGCCTTTGGCGACCGCCAGATTACCGAACAGCGAATCGGCAGGGCGCTCGCACAGTTCGTCCGATCGATCGTGTCCTACCAGTCACGGTACGACGACGGACGCGAACGCGCACAGTCTGCGCACGACGACTTCGACAATTTCACCCTGCAGGAGAACCGCGGCAAAGCGCTCTTCATGCGAAACTGCAGCTCGTGTCACATGAAAGATGGCAACGAGCACTTCTTCGTCCCGACGCCTGCCAACACTGGATTGCGAGGCACTGATCCGACGGCGGACAGCGGGGTCGGCGACGTGACGCTCCGATTCACGGATCTCGGCTCCTTCAAGGCGCCATCGCTCCGCAACGTCGAGGTCACGGCACCGTACGGTCACGACGGCCGCTTCGCGACGCTGGACGCATTGATCGATCACTACAGCGACAACGCGATCCTCGATCCGAACATCGGCTACATGATTCCCGTGGGGCCGTTGAAGTACACGACATCGGAGAAGGCGGCGCTGATTGCCTTCCTCAACACGTTGACGGACCGGACATTGCTGGCCGATCCGAGATTCTCGAACCCGTTTGTGAAATATGCCGCGGCACAGCAAACCGAGGGGGTGCGGCCGGCAGCGCGGATTACTGTGACACCACCCCCACCGCCACCAGCACCACCACGTGCAGCGCCACCATCACCAGCACCACCACGCGCAGCGCCAGGGCCACCGCCTCCGAACCCTCTGAGCACCATAACCGAACGACTGATGTCGTTCGATGCGGACGGCGACCTTCGCGTATCGCGGGACGAGCTGCCGGAGCGCATGCAGGGATTGATCGCGCGCGGCGACAGGAATGGTGATGCCGCGCTTGGTGTGGGCGAGATTCACGCGCTCGTCACCGCGGCAGCGTCCGAGCGCACCCGTGTGTTGTTCCGCCCCAAGCAGTTCGACGGCTTGGCAGGCGTCATCAGCGACATGAAACTGCCGCCCCAAAAGCGGGAGCGAGCGCTTGCCATCGTGGCCGCCCACAAGCCGCTTCGCAGTGCGGGCGAACCGATCGACCGCGAGATCTACAAGGCGATGAAGTCACTCCTGGACGATGAGGAGTATGAGAACTTCGTGGCGGCAGCGGAGCGCCTGTCGAGGACGGCGCAGACCGGGACGGGCGTCGGCGCGGGCTTTGCCGGAGGCGTCGTTGGAGGGGTTGTCGGAGGCGTTGTACGCTAATGGCTCATGAACACCGCGGTCGTCACCGGTGCAGGAAGCGGCGTCGGGCGCGCGATCGCGCTCAAGTTTGCGTCAGAAGGATGGAACATCGCGCTCGTCGGCCGACGCCCGGAAGCGCTGGCCGAAACCATCCGACTCGCCGATGTCGAGTCACGCGGCCCGCGTGTTCCGTTTCCATGTGACGTGGCGAATCCCGCGGTTGTTGAGGCGATGGGAAGGACCGTGCTGGATCGGTTCGGCACGGTTGACGTGCTCGTGAATGCCGCGGGCATCAACGTCCCACTCCGCAGCTTCGCGACGCTGTCGCTCGACGACTGGCACGCGGTGCTGGCGACGAATCTCCACGGAGCGTACTACTGTGTCCGGGCATTCCTGCCGGGAATGCGGGCGCGCCGGAGCGGCACGATCGTCAACATCAATTCCGACGTCGGCAAGATCGCCCGCGACCTCGCCGGGCCGGCGTACGTGTCGTCCAAATTCGCCCTGAGCGGTCTCACGCAGCAGATCAACGCCGAGGAACGACGGAACGG
>JBKPTT010000120.1:0-39852 GCA_046735635.1 Acidobacteriota bacterium
CCCATCGGCGACGTAAAATGCCCCGGCGCATGGACGCTGCCGGAGCCGTGGACGCACAGAACGCGCCCACCGCTCCTTGGAAAACCGCGCAGAACGCGGTTTCCCACAGCGCCCACACGCATCATCGATTGCAGGAAGAACGAAGAACAAAACTGACGCCGTCAACCCGCTCTACACACGAAATTCCGGACAGGCCCCACGGCAATCGAATCGACATTCCGCAATGAATTCGTCATTCGACACACGGCAATCGCAGTCGACATTCCGCAATGAATTCGTCATTCGACACACGGCAATCGAATCGACATTCCGCGATAAATTCGTCATTCGACACACGGCAATCGAATCGACATTCCGCAATGAATTCGTCATTCGACATTGCATTCTTCACTCACCATTCGGCAATCCAAATTCGGAATTCTGCAATCGGCCCCCGGCAATGGATATCGGGTACGATGGCGAGATGAAGACGCTGGTGATCACCGCGGATGGCGAGCCGCTTCCGCCAGAGCTGGAGGAGGTGATCCGGCGGGGCAGCACGGCAGTTGAGCGAATCCGAGGAAGCGAGTTGCCCGCGGCTGCGGCGCTGCCGCAGGTGGATCGTGTGGTCTTCTGGGCGAGCGGGAGCGCGTCACCGCTCCGTCCCGTCGTCGATCGATTTGTGAGAGACGAGCGAAAGACCAGGCGGGAAGTGATTCTGTTCGTCTCGACCGTACCGGACGATGCCGGCGCGGGATTGTCTGCTACCGAGAGGTTCGTCTGGCCTCACGACAGAGATCGCCTGACGATGGCGTTCATGACCGGAGCGTAGATTCGTGAACCGGCTCGGCCGCGAGCGTAGCCCGTATCTGTTGCAACACGCGGAAAATCCCGTCGACTGGTTCCCTTGGGGCGCGGAAGCGTTCGAGCGGGCCCGCCGCGAAGACAAGCCAATTTTCCTTTCGATCGGGTACTCCACCTGCCACTGGTGCCACGTCATGGAGCACGAGTCGTTCGAAAGCCCCGCGATCGCGGAGCTGTTGAACCGCGATTTCGTCTCCATCAAAGTCGATCGGGAAGAGCGGCCGGACGTGGACCGCGTCTACATGTCGTTCGTCCAGGCGACGACCGGCTCTGGCGGATGGCCCATGAGCGTTTTTCTGACACCAGGCCTGAAGCCGTTCTATGGCGGCACCTACTTTCCTCCGGACTCACGGTGGGGACGGCCGGGTTTCGCCGATCTCCTCACGGAGCTGGCGCGCGTGTGGAAAGAGGAGCGCGAGAAGGTGGACGCGGCAGCCGATGAACTCTTGAACCGGCTGCGCGGGGTGACCGGCACCGACGGCGGATCACGATCCGAATCGCAGATCGCCTCGACGGAGGCGCTCGACGTCGGCGTCGAACAGTTCCAGACGACCTTCGATACACGCCGTGGCGGTTTCGGAGACGCGCCGAAGTTCCCTAGGCCTTCGGAGCTGTTGTTTCTCCTCTCGGAACACGCACGCCGGCGAATGGCCGGTACTCGGGCGGATGCGCCGTTGCTGATGGCCACCGAGACGCTGCGCGCGATGGCGCTCGGCGGCATGCGCGATCACGTCGGCGGCGGATTCCATCGGTACTCCGTCGATCGCGAGTGGCGTGTTCCGCATTTCGAGAAGATGCTGTACGACCAGGCGCAACTCGTTCTGGCGTATCTCGAGGCCGCGCAGGCTACTGGCGACGATTTCTATGCCTCGGTCGCAGAAGACACGCTGCAGTACGTGCTTCGCGACATGACACATCCCGACGGTCCGTTCTACTCGGCCGAAGATGCCGACAGCGTTCC
The DNA here is from genome assembly GCA_046735635.1 of Acidobacteriota bacterium. Lineage (GTDB taxonomy): Bacteria > Acidobacteriota > Vicinamibacteria > Vicinamibacterales > 2-12-FULL-66-21 > JALZOC01. The sequence goes on from JBKPTT010000120.1 coordinate 1,805, forward strand.
ACCCGAGCACGGCAGCGACCCAACGGGCCACAAGACCGAAGGCGCCTTCTACGTCTGGAGCGACGCCGAGGTCGGCGAGTTGCTCGGTGCGGACGCCGACATCGCGCGGAGGCGATTCGGCATCGAGCCCCATGGAAATGCGCCCCACGATCCTCAGGGAGAGTTTGCCGGCAAGAACCTCCTCTACGTCGCCCAGTCCATCGAGGACGTCGCACGCCGCAGCGACCGGACGCCCGAAGAAGTCATGGCAAGCCTTGGACGGATTCGCGACCGGCTGTTCGCGGCGCGGGCGACCCGCCCGCGTCCGCACCGGGACGACAAGGTGCTCACGGCGTGGAACGGATTGATGATTGCCGCGTTCGCGAGGGCGTCGCGCGCGCTCGCTGGCCGCGGCAGCGCGGCGGAGTACCTGGCCGCCGCCCGGCGTGCCGCGTCGTTCATTCGGCATCGCCTCTGGACGACGGCCGGGCTGTTGCGGCGATTCCGCGAGGGGGATGCCGCGATTCCCGGATACGCAGAGGACTATGCCTATCTGGTGTGGGGACTCCTCGAGCTCTTTCAGGCCGGCGGCGGGGCCGAGTGGCTCGAATGGGCGACGGCGCTTCAGCGCGAGCTGGATCAGAAGTTCTGGGACGGGAAGGACGGCGGCTGGTTCAGCACAACGGGCGACGATCCGTCAGTTCTCCTGCGGCTCAAAGAAGACTACGATGGTGCGGAACCGGCGGCGAGCTCGGTGGCGGCGATGAATGCACTGAAATTGACGTATCTGACCGGCGACGACTCGCTGCGCGGGAAAGTGGAGCGGACGCTCGCACGATACGGCCCGCGCATCGGGGGTGCCGCTCGACAGATACCAATGATGATGTGCGTGCTCTCAGCCTGGAACGCCGGTCTTTCCCAGGTGGTCGTTGTTGGACGCGACCACTCCGTGTTGACGAAGGAGCTTGCGCGCCGTCACCTGCCGTTCGCAATCGTGATTCCCATTGCCCCGGGCGGCGAGCAGGACGCTCTGGCGCGACTGCTTCCATCTACCGCGTCGATGACGGCGACGGGAGCAGCCGCGGCGTATATTTGTCGTGATTTCACCTGTCGTCAGCCGGTCACGACGCCGGAGGACCTCGCAAGGGAGCTCGGATGACCTTCGACGTGGAGATTGTGCTGCGAGGCGAGGATCGCGCGATCATGCGGCGCCTCGACCACGGCGGCAACGATACATCGCAATGGACCGAGCTCGATGTCGAGGACGTGCTGAAATCCATCCTCCTGGCGATCGACCACGCGAAAAACCCGGAATCGACCCAGGAGTACGTGGCGCTTCGCGGCTTCAGCTGGATCGTTGAGCCGGCCGACGGCGGGGTCGTGATCGCCGTGGAAATTCCGATGGGAGCCGCCGTCGCCGGGCCGTTCCAAATATCCCAGGGCCGCCTCGACTCGTTGATCGGCCGCGTGCTGGCGACCACCTCGCGCCGGCCTCCGGTCGTCCACTGACGTCCGCCTGGCCGCTGCCGAATTTCAGCGTTCAGATTACAGATTCGGGCGCGGCGCACCTGCAATTTGCGCAAAACATGGCGGATTTGCGCAATGTTGACAAGCGATCCGTGCGGCACTCCCTTTGCGTTTACCGCAGGTGTGAAGCTGCCCTTCCGGATCCTCGTACTCGACGACGACGAGAGCACGCTCGCGGGGTTGGTGGAACTCCTCCGCGACGCGGAGTACGTCGTGACCGGAGCGGCCACGTACGACGCAGCGAAGCGTCTGCTCGGCCTCGAGTCGTTCGATTTGTTGATTACCGATGTCCGGCTGCGCGGGTTCAACGGCCTCCATTTGATCCGGCAGTGCCATCGCGATCGGCCGGAGATGACGTTCATCATCATGAGCGGATACGACGAGCCGATGATTGACGTCGAGGCGGGCCGCTATGGCGCCGAGTTCGTCCGGAAACCGATTCAGGCACCGGCATTCCTCCAGACCGTCGCGCGATCGCTGTCCGACGTGCGGCGCCAGCGCCGGTGGCCGCGCAAGCGCGTGGTCGGCGGCTTCCGTGTCACGGCGAACGGCTGGCCCGCGGCGGTGGTCGACGTGTGTTACGGAGGCCTGCGCCTCGAAGTGCCGCACGGCGGGAAGCTGCCCGACATGTTCGACGTGGAAATCACGGGAATCGGATTGCAGCTGCCGGTCGAGGCGGTATGGACGCACCACGCCGATGAGGGCACCGTCATGTGCGGCGCCGCAATTGCCAGCGAGGAAACACCCGCGGCTCGCACCTGGCGGGCTATCGTCGATCGCCTGAGCGCCTGAAGCGGCTTCGCGCCCGGGCACGCCACCATCTACAATGCGCGCATGGTGCGCAGAGCATTCGCCGTCTTCTCCGTCGTCGCGTGCCTCGCCGCGCCGGCGTTCCACGCACAGCAGTCCGCGCCTTCATTCGCATCGGCCTTCGAGCTCGACGAGATCACGGTGCAGCAGCTGCAGGGCGCGATGGCGTCCGGCCGCTATACCTCGCGCCGCCTCGTCGAGCTCTACATCGCCCGCATCAATGCCGTGGATCGACAGGGGCCCGAGCTTCGCTCGGTGATCGAATTGAACCCCGATGCCTTGACGATCGCCGATGCGCTCGACCAAGAGCGCCGCACCGGACGCATCCGCGGTCCGCTGCACGGCATTCCCGTGCTGATCAAGGACAACATCGACACGGGCGATCGGATGATGACAACTGCGGGATCGCTCGCACTCTCCGGTCCGCCCGCTCCGCGCGACTCGTTTGTCGCCGTCGGTCTGCGAGCCGCCGGCGTCGTGATTCTCGGCAAGACCAACCTGAGCGAGTGGGCAAATTTCCGGTCGAACAAATCGACGAGCGGCTGGAGCGCCCGCGGCGGGCAGGTGAAGAATCCGTATGCGCTCGACAGAAATCCGTGCGGCTCGAGCTCGGGGACGGGTTCAGCGATTGCCGCGAACCTCGCGGCAATTGGCGTCGGAACGGAAACCGACGGCTCAATCGTGTGCCCGTCGGGCGCGAACAGCCTCGTCGGCATCAAGCCGACCGTTGGCCTCGTCAGCCGAACGGGGATCGTCCCAATCTCCCACACCCAGGACACCGCCGGCCCGATGGCTCGCACGGTTGCCGACGCCGCGCTTCTGCTCGGGGCGCTCACAGGCGTCGACGCAAACGACAAAGCGACGGTGGCGAGCCGCGGGAAATCGAGTGACAACTACGCATCCTCTCTGAAGCCGGACGGGCTCAAAGGCGCGAGAATCGGTGTCGCGCGCAAACGGTACTTCGGGTACAGCCCCGCAACGGACACGCTGATCGACGCCGCGATCGCGACGTTGAAATCCCAGGGAGCGGTCATCGTCGATCCGGCGGACGTTCCGACGGCTGCCAAGCTGGACGACTGTGAATTCCAGGTGCTGCTGTACGAATTCAAGGCCGACCTCAACGGCTATCTGAAGGCGCGAGGCGCGACGAGTCCCGTGCATTCGCTGGAGGACGTGATCGCATTCAACCAGAAGGAGTCCTCGCGCGAGCTGCCGTACTTCGGCCAGGAAATCATGCTCATGGCTCAGAAGAAAGGTCCGCTCACGTCCGCGGCTTACCGCCAGGCACTGACGACGTGCCGCTCGAGGGCGCGCACGCTCGGGCTCGACGCGGTGATGAACAGGCTTCGCCTCGACGCCCTCGTGGCTCCCACAGGCAGCCCGGCGTGGCCCACCGATCTGATCAACGGCGATCATTTTCTCGGCGCCAGCTCGACTCCCGCTGCTGTCGCCGGATACCCGAGCGTCACCGTGCCCGCCGGGTTCGTGCACGGGCTGCCCGTGGGCCTCTCGTTCATCGGCCGGGCATGGAGCGAGGCAAAGCTGATTCAATACGCGTACGCCTACGAGCAGGCGACGCACCATCGAAAGCCGCCGCAATTCTTGCCGCGCGTGCGTCTCGACGAAGCCAGACAGGGAACGCAGTAGGTCCGTCACGTCCACGCGCGGGCGTCGAGAGCGGCGCCGAGTGCCTCCAGCCCGGCGCGCAGCTTCCCCGTGTCGCCGCCGAAACCAAGACGGAAGTGCCGCGGCGCCTGAAAAAACCGTCCCGGCACGATGGCAGTGTCGCGTTCGGCCAGCAGCCGCTCGGCGAACCTGCTCGAGTCTTCGGCGCCGCGCAAGCGGGGAAAGACGACCGTTCCGGTGCCCGAGATCCACTCGAGTTCGCTTCGCGATCTGAGGAAGCTCCAAACCATCGCGCTGTTCGTCTCCAGGATCGCCGTCGCGCGCGCGAGGAGGCGGTCGAGATGGTTGAATGCATGCACGGCAAGTCGTTCGGCGACGATCGATCCGCTCCCGTCCACGACGTCACGGGCGCGGCGAATGCGGCTCGCGACGTCGGCCGAGGACACGATCCAGCCGCACCGCAGTCCCGAAAGGCCGTACGATTTCGTGAGGCTGTTCGTGCACACGAAAGGGCCGGGGAGGTTCGCGGCGGTGCCGCCGCGCGGCCCTGCATCTGATGTGGATCCCGCGGCCACGTCCGAGTACACCTCGTCGACGAGGACGTGCGCGCCGTTCTCGCGCGCTATCCGGCCGATTTCGGCGAGCGATTCCCGGCTGGCGACGACACCGCTCGGGTTGTGCGGGCTCGTCACGATGACGACGCGCGTGTGCGGCGTCATCGCCCGGCGCACGCGATCGGGGTTCAGCGAGAACGCATCGTCGAAGCCGCGCTCGAAGCAATTCACGCGCGCGCCGAGCAGCCGCGGCGCCGCAAACAATGGATCGTATCCCGGCGTTTCGACCAGGACATCGTCGCCGGGCTCGAGCAACGCCGCGCACGCGAGGAAGTTCGCGCCCGACGCGCCCTGCGCGGTCGTCACGCGATCCGTGCCGACGCCGTAGTGCTGTGCAATGGCGTCGATCAAGGGCATGTATCCCTCGTCGTTCTTCCCTTCGAGACCGATGGCTTGAGCGGCCCCGGGCAGATCGCCGATCGAGCATGCGAGGATGTTGCTGCCGGCGAGATCGAACGTCGCCGCGGGCCGCGTTTTTGCCCACTCGAGATACGGTGCGCTGATGCGAACGGACATCATGGGATCGGTCGGGCGTTCGCGGTCGCCCGGAACCAGTAGAACACGGGGATTCCGGCGGCGAGCAGCAACGCGCCTCGGACTGCGCTACCGGGATCGGACCGGATGACGCTCAGCACGACGGCGGCGGCGGTCAGCGAGAACAGGATCGGCAGAACGGGATGACCAGGCATACGAAAGGTGTTCGGAGGGCGTGCAGCGACGGGCATGATCCGGCGGAAGATCGGAACAGTCCCGACCGTCATGCCGAAGAAGATCCAGTCGGCGAAGACGACGTAGTTCAGGAGCTGACCGTAGGTGCCGCTCAGCGCCAGGACGCAGGACCACGCGGTCTGCACCGCAATCGCGACAGCTGGCGTGCGATAACGCGGGTGCAATCGCGCCAGGGCGGGGAAGAACAGCCCGTCGGCCGCCATCGCGTAGTACACGCGAGTGGGCGCCAGGATGGCCAGATCGAGAAAACCGAAGGTCGAGATCGCGATCGCGGCGGTCACGAACTGATCACCCGCCGGGCCGAACATCCGGCGCGCCGCGTCAGCGGCCGGCGTCGTCGTGGCCGCCAGACCTTCGACACCCATCGCCCGGAGGTACACCACGTTGACGAGACTGTAGATGGCAATCACCGCGAGCGTGCCGGCGACGATGCTGACCGGCAAATTGCGGCGCGGATCCTCGATCTCCTCAGCGACGTAGTTCGCGTTCTGCCATCCACCGTATGCGAACAGAATCGGGACGAGCGCAAATCCAAAGGCCGCCAGCGTCTGCGCGCCGTCGCGTGCGGACGTCCGCGCGTCGGTCCACCAGCCGGCGTGGCCCGCGGCGAAGCCCCCGAAAACGATCAGCGTTGCCAGCGCGGCGACCTTGAGGACCACGAGCACGTTGAGGACGCGGCTGCCGGGTTTCACGCCGAGATAGTTCACTGTCGAGAGAACGACGAGGGCCGCGATGGCGAGCGGTACCGATGCCGCCTCCGGATGGCCCGCGAGCCGCAGCGCGTACGTTGAGAACGTGATCGCGACCGCCGCGATTGCGCCAGTCTCGATGACGGCGAGGAGCGCCCATCCGTACAGAAATCCGGCGATCGGATGATACGCATCACGAAGATACACGTATTGACCGCCGGCGCGTGGCGCGATGGCGCCAAGCTCCGCGTAGGCCAGCGCGCCGACGAGCGCGATCAGCCCGCCGGCGCCCCACGCGCCGAGCACGAGCGGCGCGCTGTCGAGGCGTTGCGCCACGATGTACGGATTGATGAAGATCCCCGATCCAATGATGCCGCCGATGACCACCATCGTCGCGTCGAACGGCCCGAGCGCGCGGCGGAACGTCACGGGTAGAGCCGCTCGATGCGCCACGCGCCGTCGCGGCGGACGTACAAAACGCGATCATGCAGACGATCCGGACGGCCGTACCAAAACTCGATGCGGTGCGGCGCGATGCGATATCCGCCCCAGAACGCCGGCCGCTCGACCTGGCGGCCCTCGAACCGGCGCTCGATTTCGCGATAACGCTCCTCGAGCGTCTCGCGCGATGGCAGGACTTGGCTCTGTTCAGACGCCCACGCGCCGAGCTGGCTGCCCCTGGGTCTTCCGGCAAAGTACTCGTCGGATTCGGCGTCGCTCACGCGACTGACGCTGCCTTCGATCCTGATCTGTTCGTCGAGCGTCGGCCAGTGAATGCAGAGAGCCGCACGGGGATTTCCCTCCAGCTCGCGACCCTTGCGGCTGTTGTAGTTGGTGAAGAAGACGAACCCACGCTGGTCGATTCCGCGGAGCAACACGAGCCGTGCCGACGGCTGGCCGTGCTCGTCGGTCGTTGCGAGAACCACGGGCGCCGTGTCGACCTGGTGCGCCTGCGCTCGCTCGACAGCATTGAGGAACTCGGTGATCGGATCGGCGCTCGCCATCCGGCGATTATATGTAGCCGGGTGACCGATCAGCATTCTTCACGCTTCTTCAGCGTCCCGTGAGGACTTGCCGGGGCTGCCGCCGCTACCTTGATCCCCAGGAGGACTCGATGAAGAAGACGCTGATCGGACTGCCGCTGGCCCTCGTGGTGCTGACGGCCGGGTGTGTTCCCGTATTCGGACCGGCAGCAACCCCGATGATGCCTTACGCCTACCGGCCGCCTGCTGCATACGGTCCGTCGGTTGCGTTATCTCCGTCGGTCGCGCCCATCGGTCGGTGGGACAACGTAATGATGCTGCCCGCAGGTGCGGCCCTCGAGGTCTTGAGGACCGACGGGACGAAGACGTCGGCGGCGTTCGTGACAGCCACCAGCGCGGCGGTGCGGGTGCAGCCGGATGGCGGCAGCGAGATCGAGATCCCTGCTGCGCTCGTCCTCCGGATCGATCGCTGGTTGGGAGGACCCGAAGGCGCACAGAGCGTCGCGCGCGACGCCGCGAAAGGCGCGCTCGTCGGGGCTGGCGCGATTGGCGTAGTGGGGCTGCTCGTGGGACACATGCCACCCGCGCACTCGTTTGGTGCGGGCGCGGCCGGTGGTGCGTATCAGAACGCGGAGCTAGGCCGCGCCGCGCGGCGGTCGGTGATCGTCTACCTTGCGGCTGTCAGCGGTGCGCGGTAATTCTTTCCGCAAGTGCCGCATGTTCGAACGCATGCCGCGCCTCGCTGCAAGAATGTCCGCGGAATCAGTCTTGCAGAGTTTCGATCTCGTCCATACCCCAGGAGTGTGTGGTGTCTCGACTCTGGCTTATCGCAACGCTTGCGGCGGTCACGGCCTTCGGGCTAATTAGACGCCGTCAGGCGCGGCGGAGTGCAGCGCCAAAGCTGGATGAAGTGAGCGCAGACTGGCTTGCGTACGCGCGTTCGCGCAGCGACGAGCCGGTATAGCGTTGCCGGCTACTTACGTCGGCGAGTAGAGGCGCGACGGTCGTGCGCGAGCTCGATCGGGAGAAGCTTGCTGCTCGCGCGCTCGTGGACGAAACCGCGCGACGCGAGTGTCTTCGACGGTCTGATTAACGCGTTCAGCTCGTTCCGCAGCTTCCGCGTTTCGTCCGTCAGCTCTCTCAGTTGTGCTTTGATCTGCTCCTCGGAGCGCGAATCTTTCATCGTTTTCACTTGTTCCGACTCGTCCCCCGCCGAGTCCTGTCCAGATGTTGCACGTACCGCGCCACTGACACCTCATGCGTATCTGCCACGCTCAGTGCGCTGCTACACTGAGGGAGGCCGGGGTGGCGGAACTGGCAGACGCTCGGGACTTAAAATCCCGTGGCCGTAAGGCCGTGTGGGTTCGATCCCCACCCCCGGCACAGTTACCTGCGGAATTCGTGCGTTCGCCGTACGACTCGACTGACATTAGTCGAGCATCGGCTGCGGTCATGGATCGATACATCCGACATGAAATTGACGCTGGCGATTGTCACGAGTGCCCACCCTGACGCGAACCGCCCTCGCAGACCGGCAGGACACAGGCATGTCTTGCTTCAAGAGAGTCAGCAGGTCGCGCGCGCATTTGGAGTCAGACGTACGCCAGTGGCCGTACTTCTCCCCGCTGCCTGGCAACTTGGCGAGTGCACCGGCAGTGGGTCCAGCAGCGATTGCCTCACTGTCAGTCGGCCTCCGCCTGTCAATAGTCGAGGTTGAAACTCAGCTCGGCTTGGTCATACTTCCCCTTGGGCGAACGTCCTGCTGTTCCCGCGATGCGGCATCTGCTTCTCACAAATTGCGCTGCGTCTCTAGCCTGCGCGCTGTTCTTATCGGTCGCGTGCGGCTCATCCTCGTCATCGGTCACCGTGACCGCGCCGTCGTCGTCCGGATGCGCCGTCCAGGCTCAAACGGACCCTCCGACGTTCTCATCAACCGGGGGACCAGGCACTCTCCATGTCACGACGAACCGCGAATGTGCGTGGTCGGTGACGACGCAAGCTTCATGGCTGACGCTGTCGGCTCCGCTCAACGGTCAGGGTGCGGGGACGGTCAGTTTCACGGTTGCACCGAACCAGAATCCGTCGTCGCGGACCGGCGGCGTGAACGTGAACGACCAGCAGGTGCAAGTCTCGCAGGCGGGCAACCCCTGCGAGTTCCATTTGTCGTCGACCGCCGAGTCGTTCGACGGGAGCGGAGGCGACAAGACGATCCAGGTGAGCGCTAACAGCGACCAGTGTGAATGGACCGCGCGTGCGGATGATGGCTGGATTGAAATCGTGTCGGGACAGCAAGGAAAGGGCAACGGCAGCGTTGGCTTTCGGGCCGGCACCCTGAGCAGCGGAACGCGCACCGGCGCGCTGACCATCGCGGGGATTCACGTCGGCGTGGAGCAGAACGCGGACGCGGTCGTCCCGTGCACCTTTTCGGTTGCTCCAGCCTCCTTCAGCTTTGGCGCCGGGGGAGGGACAGGGGAAGTACGGGTGACCGCGCCGACAGGGTGTGCCTGGAGCGCCGAAACGTCCATTCCGTGGATTGTCGTCACGGGTCTGAACACAGGCAGTGGCTCTGGCGTCGTCACCTTCCGCGTCGATGCAACCGACACTCCGTCCCGAACCGGCACCTTCAAAGTCGCCAACACCATCATCGCTGTCGACCAGGCATCCGGATGCCAGTTCAGCGTCAGTCCCGGCACGTATGCCGCATCCTCATCCGGGGGGACGAGCGCGGTCACGGTGAATGCCGCGGCGGGTTGTTCGTGGACGGCGGCCACTGCGAGCAGCTGGATCACGATCACCAGCGGCTCGAGCGGTACCGGTCCGGGGCGCGTCGACTTTACCGTCGCACCGAACATCGGTCTTGGTCGATCCGGAACTGTGGCGGTCGCTGGCCAGTCCATCACGATCACGCAACCGAGCGGCTGTCGGTACGACCTTTCCGCAATGCGTCATGACGCGCCGCCTGGCGGCGACACCACAACGACGGCCGTTACTACCGCGGCGGGATGTCCCTGGACGGCGAGTAGCAGCGTCTCGTGGGTTACGGCTTCGGCGTCAACTCAAACAGGACCGGGACAGGTGCAGCTGGTGGTGGCGGCGAATCCCGGTCCCGCACGGACGGCCAGCATCGCTATTGCGGGTCGGGAATTCACGGTTGCTCAGGGATCTCTGTGTCAGTTCACGCTGAATCCGACCTCGTCCTCGTACGGCGCGAGCGGCGGGCCGGGTGTCGTTCTCGTGTTCGTCGTGGGATCATGTACGTGGACGGCGACGACCGATGCGTCGTGGATCGTTCTTGATCCGGCCTTCTCGGGGACGGCGGGGAGCGGGTTCGTTCGCTACAGCGTCGCCCCGAATGCCGGGGCAGGACGGAGCGCGACCGTGATTATTGCGGGCATGCCGCACACCGTGACTCAAGCAGCGAAATAGGGCGGGGTCTTCAGACCCCGCCACGTCCAATCGAGCTACTCGTCGGCGCGGCTGCGTATTCGCTCGTTTCCGAGGTTGCCCTCGATCTGCTGCCGCTGCAGATCCTCGTCGTGCGTCGACATATCGGACCTACTGCCGCGGCTGCTGTTGCGAACACGATCCTCGCGGTTCCGGCTCCGGCTCATACCCGAGCTGTCGCTCGGCTGCGAGCCGCTGCTCTTGCGAGAGCTGCTGCCGCTCGAGCTCGTGCCGAAATCGTAGTCGAGGTCTCTGTTCTGCATGTCCAGCACCTCCAGCATCAGTAATGCAAGTCAGAGTGCGTCAGCCGCACAGAGACAGAGGTCGTATACTGGCCGCGTGACGCGCTACCCCCGTGCCGTCGGGCTCGCCATTGCGCTTGCGGTCTTTCTTGGCGGCAGCTCGGCGCGCGTTCAGTCGCCGGGCGGCTTTGCGGGGCAGGTTGCGGAACTGTCCGAGCCGCCGGGTTATTTCGACACCGACAATCTGATTTCAAACGAGCGATCGTACTTGCGCGTTCTGCCGGAGCTCTCGAGGCGCAAGGTGCACGGCGGCGCGTATATCGGAGTCGGTCCGGATCAGAACTTCTCGTACATCGCGGAGATCCGTCCGTCGGTCGCCTTCATCATCGACATTCGCCGCGACAACCTTCTGCTGCAGCTGCTGTTCAAGGCGATTTTCGCGCAGGCCCGCACACGCCTCGAATATCTCTCGCTGCTTCTCGGGCGTGTTGTGCCATCGGACGGGGAACGTTTGAAGAACGCGTCGATCGATCAGATCGTACGCAACGTGGAGCAGCAGCCGGTGCTCTCGTCGGCGGACGCTCTGCGTGCGCGGCTCGACGCCGTCGTGAAATCGTACGGCGTCCCGGTGTCGAGCGGGGATCTCGCAACCATCGATCGTTTTCACCGGCGCTTCATCGAAGCGGGGCTCGATCTAGTCTTCCAGAGCGCGCGGCGGGCACCGCAGTTCTATTACCCGACCTATCGCGATCTGCTGCTCGAGACCGACGGCGAGGGACACCAGCGCAATTACCTCGCCTCCGACGATTCGTTTCAATTCGTCAAGGATCTGGAAGCGCGAGATCGCGTCATTCCCGTCGTCGGAAATCTCGCCGGCCCCGCCGCGATGGCGGCGATCGCCCGCACGCTCGCTGTCCGGCACGAACAACTTTCGGCGTTCTACGCGTCGAATGTCGAGTTCTATCTGGAACGCGAGGGCACCTACTCGCGCTTCGTCGCGAACCTCGCGCGGATGCCACGCGCGCCAAACGGCGTCGTGATTCGCTCGGTTTTCGGCAGGGGAGGAGGAAGCCTGTCGGAGATCCAGACCATTGGCGAATTACTGACCGAGACAGCCAACACGAGATAACGAGAAATGCTGATTTTCGATTGCTGATTGCTGATTTAATTCCGAATTCCGAATTCCGAATTCCGAATTCTCCAATAAATCAGCAATCAGCAATCGACAATCAGCATTTCTTCACACTCCTGGCGCGCCGGTGGTGATGCATTTGCGCACTGCGTTCACCAGGTCTTCGGGTGAGATTGGTTTTCGCAGGACGCAGGGCACATCGAGGTGGTCCAGGCTCAGAGCGCTGCCGGTCACGATGACGATCGGGATGTTGCGCGTATGGGCGTGGGCGGCGATCTCCTGCTGGACGATGAGGCCGCTCATCGTCGGCAGTATCAAGTCGAGCACGACGAGATCGGGCGCGCGATGGTCCAGGAAGTGCAACGCGGCGAGCCCGTCGTTGGCTTCGACGACGTCGTAGCCAGCGAGAGTGAGTGCGGTGCGGTACATGCGCCGCAGCGCCGGATCGTCCTCTACGACCAGCACTGTCGGCGCGTGTGCCACGTGCCCATGATAAACGGGTCAGGGCATTAATGACATCCCCAACCAGCTCATCAGAGCTCGATCACGCGCTAATGCGAAGCGCCATCATCGTCGCGTCGTCGAACGGCTCAGCTTTCCCACGGAACGCGAGCACTTGTGTTTCCACTTCATGCAGCCCCGCCTCGATCGTCTGAGTGTGCTGCGTGGAGAGGAGTTGCTGCAGGCGCTCCGAGCCGAACATCTCGCCGTGCTCGTTCTCGGTTTCGACGAGACCGTCGGTATAGAAGAACAGCCAATCGCCGGGCTCGATCTCGACACGCGCGTCGCGATAACCGTGACCCGCATACAACGCGATTGGCATGCCCGTCGAGGCGAGCTGCTCGATTCCGCCGCCCACGCGGAGGACGAATTGCGGGTTATGTCCCGCATTGACGTAATTGAGCTGCCGGCCGTCGGCCTCCAGGATGGCAAGAAACAGCGTCAGATAGACGCTGCCCGGAGTGTTCTGGCCGAGATCGCGATCGAGCCGGTCGGCGAGCAGGGCGAGGTCCGTCTCGTACGGCAGCAGCGCGCGGAGCGTCGCCTGGATGTTGGCCATGAGAAGCGCGGCGCTGACGCCTTTGCCCGAAACGTCTCCGACAAGAAGAGCCAGCCTGCCATCGGGCAGCACGAAATAATTGAAAAAGTCGCCGCCGACCTCACGCGCCGGCATGGAGATGCCGCCGATCTCCGCGGCGCCCGTACGCAGCGCGGTACGCGGCAGCATCTCGGTCTGGATGAGTCGCGACAGCTCGAGCTCGCGGCGCAGCCGTTCTTGTTCGAGGACGAGCATTTCGTGCTGCTCGAGATCCGCCGCCATCTGGTTGAACGCGCGCGCCAGCGTGCCCGAACTCGTCTGTCGAGCGAACCGGGACCCGCGTGCCGAAGTCCCCTCCGGCGAGCTGCCGCACACCAGAGGTAAGCGTGGCGAGGTGCTGCGTCATCCGATGCGAGATCGGAATGATCCCGACGAGTGCGATCGCGATGACGAGCAGGCCGAGGCCAAGGTTGCGAACCGCGGCGTGACGGATTTCCTTGAGCGACTCCGCAAGCGGTCGGGCTATGCCGAAAATGATGCCGCCCGGCGCCCGGCGCGCGACGATGATCCAGTCTCCATTGCGTCGGGGCGTGCCTGCGGCGGCGGCCTCGGCGGTGCGCGCGGCGCCGAGCGCCGGGAGCCGCGACATGTCTTCGGGATTCGGGGTATAGATCGCACCCAGTCGGTCGATTGCGAACGGGATTTCACCCTGATCGCGGCGCGCAAACGTCAACACCGTGTGCAGCGTTCGATCGAGATTGAGCGTCGCGTTCGCGCGGCCGATCACGCGCCCTTCCCTCTCGACTGCGACTTCGACCTTGCGCCCCTCGACGTCGACCGACCGGGCGCTTCCGTTCGCGCGCGCGGCCGCCTCGCGCGTCAGCGCCGCAGCCATCGTCTTGAGCGCTTCCTCGTTGCCCGCGAGCTGCTTCGCGATCTGGCCCTCGACCATCGCCTGAATCTTCTTGTCCGAGGCGCGTCCCCCGGCCTCGGTGGCGGCGCGAGTGGCTTCCTCGACGATCTTCGGGATGTCCATCACGATGACCTGGGAACCTGGAGGCGGAGGCGCGGGACGGTCCGGCGCGCCTGGCGGCTGCGGCGGCCCGAAGCGACGCCCACGAAACCCGCCGCGGCGGCCTGGCGCGATCGGCACCGGCACGCTGTGATCGTCGGTCACGGCGGGCGGCGTTGGAACGTCGGGCGCCGGGTGGAATTCAACGCGATCGACGAGCGCCGCGGTCTCGCCGAGCAGGGGCGCGACGCTCTGCCGCACGGCTTGCGGATCCGGCATGAAGGGGCGATCGGGCGATCCGGTGCCGGCGACGAAGAGGCGGTCCATGCGCCGGCCGACATCCGCCGTAATCATTTCCATGCGGCGGCTGACGTCGGTGGCGCTTTCTGTCGCCTCGCGCTGCGCCGCGCTCTCGAACGCGCGTACCGAGGAGAGGTACGACAAGAAGGTCACCGCCGAGAGCGGCACCACCGATAGCAGCAAAAAAGCGATGATGAGCCGCGCGCGCAGGGACATGATTGATCGAAGTTCGCGAGTAGCAGTCTAATGTACTCGACCGGAGGAGGAGATGACGAAACCATGACGAAGCTACGACGCCGAATCGTTATCGCGGCTGGCGCGCTGGCATTGGCCGGAGTGCCGTTGCGGGCCCAGCCCCCGCACAAAGAAGCCGATCGGCTCCAGAACAGCACGACGGCGCTGAAGGAGATTCTCGGAATCCCCGACAACATCCCGAAGGACCTCCTCGACAAAGCCGAGTGCGTCATCGTCTTTCCGTCGGTGAAGAAAGTCGCTGTCGGTGTGGGCGGCAGCTATGGACGCGGGGTCATGCTCTGCCGAGGCGGCAACGCATTCGACGGACCGTGGGGTCCCCCCGCGATGATGGCACTCGAAGGCGGCAGCGTCGGCCTTCAGCTCGGGGGCCAGGCGATCGATTACGTCTTGCTGGTGATGAACGACCGCGGCGCCGAATCGGTGCTCTCGAGCAAAGTGAAGCTCGGGGCCGATGCGTCTGCGGCGGCGGGACCGAAAGGGCGCGCGGCCGACGCGTCAACCGACGCGACCATGCGCGCGGAAATCCTCAGCTATTCGCGCGCGCGCGGGCTGTTTGCCGGCGTGTCGCTCGAGGGGTCTACGCTGCGGCCAGACTCCGATGCGAACGAAGTCGTATACGGGCGAAAAGTGGACGCGAAGGAAATCGTACGCGGCACGGTCGCCGTTCCACAGGGTGCCCAGCCGCTCGTCGATCTGTTGAATGCGCGCTCGCCGAAAAACCTGTCGAGCCGTCCGCAATGACGAGACGCCGCAACCTTTTCAGCGGACACACTCGTCCAAACGACCGTGATGCGCCACGACGTCGTCTACGCTCTCCGCCACCTTCGAAAACATCCCGGATATCTCATCGTGACGGTGCTGACCCTGGCGCTCGGCATCGGGGCCAACACCGCCATTTTCAGCGTCGTCAACGGTGTCCTGCTCAAGCCGCTGCCGTATCCGCAACCTGACAGGCTCGTATTCATCACCAGCCAGTTCCCCGGGCTCGGCTTCGATCAGTTCTGGGTGTCTGCACCCGAGTTCCTCGAGTTTCGCGAGAGGAACCAGTCTTTCGAGGATGTCGGCGCATATCGCGCGGGGGCCGTAAATCTCGGCACGTCCGACCAGCCGCGCCGCGTCGTGAGCGCGCTCGTCACGTCCGAGCTCATGCCGGTTCTCGGCGTTTCCCCGCTTCGGGGGCGTCAGTTCACGCGCGCCGATACGCTGCCGGGTGCGGAGGATGTCGGAATCCTGTCCAGTGAGTTGTGGCGCAGTGCATTTGGGGGAGACGAGAGTGTCCTCGGGCGGGTGATCCCGGTAGACGGTGTTCCGACACGCATCGTGGGCGTCATGCCACCCGGGTACGACGTTCACGATCAGAAGATTCAGGTATGGCTGCCGCTCACGTTGGACCCCGCGAAGCCGGGAAATCGCGGCGGTCACTTCCTGTATCTCGTGGGACGGCTGAAGCAGGGAGTCAGTCTGGCGCAGGCGTCGGCGGACCTGCAGGCGCTGCTTCAGAAATGGCCCATCGAGAATCCCGGCGTCCACACGCCGAGCGTCGACGGACACCGTCTTCGCTACGACCCGCTGCGTGCCGACGTGATTGGCGGAATGAACACTGCGCTGTGGGTGCTGCAGGGCGCGGTCGGATTCGTGCTGCTCATCGCGTGCGCCAACCTCGCGAATTTGCTGCTCGCGCGGGCCGAGTCGCGACAGCGAGAGTTTGCGATCCGCTCGGCGCTCGGCGCGGGCCGCTGGCGGCTGCTGCGTCAGTTCCTGACCGAAGGCGTCCTCATCGCACTCGCCGGTGGCGCGCTCGGCGCGGCCGCCGGCTTCGGCGGCTTGCGCGCCGTGCTTGCGGCCAATCCTGGCAGCATTCCGAGATCTGCGGAGATAGCCCTCGACCCGGCCGTGCTGGCGTTCACCGTCGTCGTTTCGCTGCTGACCGGATTCATCTTCGGCCTCGCGCCGCTGCTGTATTTGCGCCAGCGCGTGATGACCTCGGCGCTGAAGGAGTCAGGTCAGCGAGCGACCGCCGGAGCGGCACGCGCGCGCGTGCGAAACGGCCTTGTCATGGCGGAAGTTGCGCTCGCGGTAGTCCTCGTGGCCGGCGCGGGGCTGATGCTGCGCAGCTTCTGGAACCTGCTGTCGGTCGACGCGGGCTTCAACCGAAGCCATCTCGTGACATTTGGCGTCGTCCTCCCCGGCGCGACGTACCGCTCGCCGCAGAGCAGCGTCGATTTCTTTTCCCGGCTGACGACAGACCTGGCGGGCGACCCTGGTGTCCAACGCGTGGCCGCGATGACGGGACTTCCGCCGACGCGGCTGGTGAACGCCAACGATACGGACTTCGAGGACTACACGGCACCGAAAGAGGGCCCGTTCGAGAACGTCGACTACTACCAGACGGTGACGGTCGACTACCTGAAGACGATGGGGATTCCGGTGCTGGACGGGCGGGACTTCTCGACAACGGACATGACCGGCGCGCCCGTCGTGCTGGTGAACGAGACGCTCGCGAAGACGTTCTACAAGAACCAGAGTCCGGTCGGAAAGCGCGTCAAACCGGGGGGCGGTCCCAACGTACCGTGGTTCACGATTGTCGGCGTCGTCAGGGACGTCAAGCAGGGCGGCGTCAACGCGAAGACGGGGACCGAGCTCTATTTCCTGAACGCTCAGGGACCTGCCAGCTTCGGGTTTGCGCCGCGAAACATGAACCTCGTGGTGCGGACGACGCTGCCTGCCACGTCGCTCGCGCCGGAGATCCGACGGATCGTCGGATCCATGGATCCCACGCTCCCGATCGTGAAACTCCGGTCGATGGACGAGGTGTTCGCCGAATCGGTGTCGCGGCCGCGTTTCCTCGCGCAGCTGCTCGGGCTGTTTGCGGCCCTCGCGCTGCTTCTCGCCGCCATCGGCACCTATGGCATCCTGTCGTACGCGGTCAGCGAGCGGCGGCGCGAGATCGGCATTCACATGGCGCTCGGGGCGACGCGCGGGAACGTGCTCGGGATGGTGCTCCGGCACGGTTTCCGGTTGACCATCATCGGGCTGATCGCGGGTATCGCGGCTTCCTTCTGGTTGACACGGCTGCTCCAGGCACAGCTGTTCAACGTCAGACCATCGGACCCGGCGACGTTGGGCGCCGTAACCGTGTTCATCGCGTGCGTCGCGGTGATCGCGTGCTACATCCCCGCCAGCCGCGCGACCCGCGTCGATCCGATGGTCGTCTTGAGAGACGAATAGGGGCGACAGCCGCGTGCGGGTCTCGCGAAATGCTGATTTACGATTCCTGATTGCTGATTTAATGTCAACTTCGGAATTCCCACAATAAGTCAGCATTCAGCAATCAAACTTCAGCATTTCTGGTTGCGTCGGTGTTCTTGAGTAGAATGCGCCGATGGATCCCGACGACGACATCGATCGACTCATCCTCGAGCTCCACGCGACGTCTTCGGCGGCACCGGTGCCCGGCGATCTCACACGCATCGAGCGGTGGATGCGTCTGCTCGCCTCCCGCAACGGCAGCGACCTGCTGCTCGTCGCCGGCGCTCCACCGTCGATCCGGGTGGACGGGCGTGTGGCGCCGCTCGCCGAGGGCCCTCTCGACGGAGTCGACATCGAAGAAGCGGTGATCCCGGCACTGATGCCGCACGCGCAGCGTATCTACCGCGAGGATCACATCGTCGACAGCTCGTTCCGGCTGCAGGGCGTCGGCAGGTTCCGGATCAACTTGCATCGCGAGCGCGGCCGCGCAGCGGCGGCGGTGCGGCTGCTGCCAGCCCGCGTCCCGAGACTCTCAACCCTCGGGCTTCCCCCATCGGTGGAACTGCTGGCACAGCTGCCGCGGGGGCTGGTTCTGGTTGGTGGTCCGACCGGCTCGGGCAAGACGACGACGCTCGCCGCGCTCGTGGAAGAAATCAATCGGCGCGAAGCGCGTCATGTCGTCACGATCGAAGACCCGATCGAGTACGAGCACGTTCACCAGCGAAGCGTCGTCGAGCAGGTCGAGATCGGAGTCGACGCGCCGGACTTTCCAACCGCGCTGCGCGCCGCCGTGCGGCAGGCTCCGGACGTCATTGTCGTTGGCGAGATGCGCGATCCCGAGACGATGCGCATTGCCGTGTCGGCGGCCGAGACGGGCCATCTGGTCCTGTCCACGGTTCATACGACGGACGTCGCGTCGACAGTATCGCGCATCGCAGACTCGTTCGCGTCCGAGCGTCAGAACACGATACGGCAGGAGCTGGCGATGGCGCTCGCCGCGGTGATGACCCAGACGCTGCTTCCACGTGTGGGCGGGGGCCTCGTGCCGGCGGCGGAGCTGTTGATGGTGAGCTACGGGGCGCGCCAACACATCCGCAGGAACGCGCTGCAGCACCTCCATCAGGAGATCACCATCACGCGCCGCAATGGCTCGTTCACGTTCGAGGAATCGCTCGCGCGTCTCGTCCGCGAGGGTGCAGTGGAGTGGCGCGACGCGCACTCGCGCGCCGTGCACGCCGAAGAGTTCGAACAACTCGCGCCGTCTCAGCCGTAGAAGAATCGCGCATTCGATAGCGGGCTGGTCCAGTGCTTGCACGGCGAACGGCGGCGCTTTCGTTGCGTTGCGTTTTTTTGCCAGGAGGGTCAGATGTTAATTGTTCGGCGTTCGCTCGCGGCATGTCTTGCGGTATTGATGATCGCGCCAATAGCCAGCGCTCAGGATCATGTCATCAACAAATCGGCGCTCGATCAGGCGGTCCAGCAGCGTGTCAATCAGGAGCAGGCGGACCGTGCGGTGATCGCGTCGGTACTACAGCGCGCGGAAGTGAGACAGATCGCGTCGAAGGCGGGGCTCTCGATCGAGAAGGCCCAGGCGGCGGCAGCGACTCTGCACGGTAAGGACCTCGCCATGGCTGCAGCGCAGGCGCGGCAGGTGCAGGACAACCTCGCGGGCGGCGCGAGCACGATCGTGATTTCCACCACGACGATTATCATCGTGCTGCTCATCGTCATTCTCATCGTCGCGATCGCTGATTGATCCGGACATTCGTTCGCATCGCCGCCGCCGTCGTCTTGACGGCGGCGGTGTGCGACGCTCAGGGTCAGATCCTCGACGTTCCATATCTTCCGCAAACCGAATCGCTCTGCGGTGGCGCAGCGGCCGCAATGGTGATGCGCTATTGGGGCGCAACGGCGGTGTACGCCGACAGCTTTGCCGATTTGGTCGATCGTGCGGCTGGAGGGATTCACGCGGCCGATCTCCTGCGTGCGTTGCGCGACCGCGGGTGGAGCGCCGAATCGTTTCGGGGGGATGAGCTGTCGTTGCAGCGGGCCCTCGGCGCGCGGCGCCCTGCAATCGTACTCATCGAGGATCGGCCGGCGCGTTTCCACTATGTGGTGATCCTGGGTTGGACTGGAGGGCGCGTCATCGCGCACGATCCAGCCCGCGCACCGTTCCGCGTCCTCGACGCCCGTGCGTTCATGGCGGCGTGGAAAGCGTCGGGCTATTGGACCGTCGTGCCGGACCCGCCCGCACAGATCGTCTCATCACCGCCGATGCGCCCTGACGACTCAGCTCCGTCGGCGGTGTCGAACGAGACAACGCCCTGCGGTGGCATGATTGCGAAGGGTGTCCACCTGGCGGCCGACGGCGATCTGCAGGCCGCGCGGTCGATCCTCGAGGCTGCCGTACGCGTCTGCCCCGGGTCTGCCGCGGCCTGGCGAGAGCTCGCAGGCGTTCACGCGCTCGCCTCCGACTGGAATGCGGCCGCGACAGAAGCCGAACGGGCGATCGACGTTGATCCAACGGACGCTCACGCGGCCCGCATTCTCGCCACCGCGCGGTACCTCGAAGACGATCCCGAAGGGGCGCTCGACGCGTGGAACCGCGTGGGAGAGCCGATCATCGATCTCGTCAACATCAACGGTCTCGAGCGGACCCGGTACGACGAGGCCGCGCGACTCATGGATCTGCGGCCGCGGCAGATGCTGACGCGCGCGTCGCTCGAGGCCGCGCGACGCCGACTCGCGGAGCTGCCCTCCGCGCAGGCTGTGCGCATTTCCTTCCGACCCGGCGAGAACGCGCGCGCGCAGGTGGACGCGGTGGTCGTAGAACGGCCGCTCCTGCCGGCCTCACCAGTCGCGGCCGGCGTGGCCGGGCTTCACGCGCTGACCGAGCGCGAAATTGCGGCAGCGATCTCGAGCCCGAGCGGCGGAGGCGAACGACTGACGGTCGCGTGGCGTTGGTGGGAGCACAGGCCACGAATCGCTGCAAGATTCGACGCGCCGGCACCGTTTGGCGGGCTGTGGGGCGTGACCGCATCGCACGAGACGCAATCGTACGCGCTGTCATCGGCCACGCTGCAGGAAACCCGCACCCGAGTCGACTTCCACATCAGCAACTGGACTACTGCGGGACTGCGATGGGAAACGGAACTCGGGATGGATACATGGGATGAGACAAGCGGTCAAGCGCTCTCCATTGGTGGCGCCCTCGAGCAGCGGCTGGCGCGTGACCGCGCGTCGATGAGCGTCAGCGCCACGACATGGGTTGGTGGACTGCATGCGTCGACGATGGGGATGCGCGCCGAATGGCGCTCGCGGCGGCAGAATATCGGCGGAGTCTGGCTCGCGCACGCCGGAGGGGCGATAACAAATCGCGCGTCGCCCTTCGCGCTCTGGTCCGGCGCAGGGGCGGGTCAGGGACGCGACGCCCTGCTTCGAGCGCATCCGCTGCTTCATGATGGATTCATCCGCGGAGTGTTCGGACCACGCCTCACGTACGGCGGTGCGGAATGGCGGCAGTGGTTCGCACCCGGCGCGAGACCACTGCGGCTCGCACCGGCGCTGTTTCTCGACACGGCTCGAAGTTCCGACGGGTTTCCCGGCGCCGATGAGCGATGGCACTACGATGCAGGTGTCGGGTTACGGCTTGCAATCCCCGGCTCGGGCGTGCTGCGCTTCGACGTCGCACACGGTCTGCGGGACGGGCGTACGGCGTTCTCGATGGGATGGCTGCGCTAGCCCACGTCATCCGGCCCGGCCGTATTTGCGATGATGTGATTCAGCGCAGCTACGGAGATCACGTAGAAATGGGCGGCTTCCAAACGGACTCCCAGGTTCGCACTTGATAGTCCCGCCGAGGACACGGTCAGGACCTGTGCGGCGCGTGCGCTCGACGACCATCAGCACATGGCGACCACGATCAGCGTCGCATCATCCTGGAACGCGCCCCCCGCAAACGACGACACGGCGTCGGAGAGGCATTGCTGGAGCGCTGCCGCTCCGCGGCCGCGGTTCTCGCGCGCCACGCCGACGAGGCGCTCTTCGCCGAAATCATCATAGACGTCCGGCTGATCGATCGCGTCTGCTTCGCGCGCGTCCGTGATGCCGTCGGTGAAGAGCACCAGCCGGTCCCCCGGGCCGACGATGACGTCCCGCTCTTCGTACGTCGCGTCGCTGAAAATACCCAGCACCGGACCGCCGGTGCCGAGGCGCTCGACGGTTCCATCCTGCCGAACCAGGATGGGGGCGTAGTGTCCCGCATTGGCGTATGTCAGCGTGCGCCGTTCCGTGTCGAGCGTGCAGTAGAAGAAGCTGACGAACCGGCCCTCGGCAATGTTGCCGCAGAGAATGCGGTTGACGCGATCGCACAGCTCCGCCGGTGCGGTGGTCTCGCTCGCGAAGGCACGCACGGCGGCCTGCAGGTTGGACATCAGGAGCGCCGCAGGAATTCCCTTGCCGACGACGTCCGCAATCGAGAGCGCGGCGCGCGATCGGCTGAACGCGATCGCATCGTAGCAGTCTCCGCCAACACCTTCCGCAGGCTGCCACGAAGCCGCGAGCTCGCAGCCCTCGAGCTGCGGCAGAACCTCTGGCAGCAGCTTGCGCTGGATCCGCTGCGCTTCGCTCAGCTCGCGTGCCGCAACCTGCCGTTCCTGCCGGCGAGCTCGCCCTTTCTCGATCTCGCTGCGCAGTGTCGCGACCAGCTGGCGGTTGTCCCACGGCTTCTGAACGAAATCGCAGACGCCGCTGCGCATCGCCTCGACGGCAAGATCCACCGATCCCCAACCCGTCATGGCAACCACCGGCAGCAGCTCGTCGTGTTCGCGCACGCGCGCGAGGAGGTCGATCCCCTCGCGGCCCGACGTCGTGTCGCCGGTGTAATTCAGGTCCATCAACAGCAGGTCGTAAGTCTGCCGCCGCACGGCGTCGACTACGGCCTCGGGCGAGGTCACCGCATCCATCGCGATGCCCTCGCTCTTCAAGAGCAGACCGATTGCGTCGAGCAGATCGTGCTGATCGTCCGCGATCAGGATCCGGCGCTCAGGCATAGAGCTCGTGGGCATTCCGGCGCCTGTGGTCCAAGCCATGTGCCAGCCCGAAATCGTGCGATTTGTAAGGAAATCGGCGACAAATCCGCACGTCGTGCCGGCAGGCGTGTTCGCTTCCGAACACCGCCGTCCCGAATCCGGCCCAGGACGCGGGTAATGGGAGTTTGTTGGCAGGGACGCTACAGAATCTGCATCCGGTACCGATAACCGTGATGCATGTTGTGGTTTTTCGAAAAGCACTACGCTCGCCTCCACTACGAAGTGAGGCGGCAGACCGACGGACCTGAATACGAGCTGGTGATTACACAGCCGGACGGTTGCCAGCAGATCGAAACGTTCGCGGATACCGAGGCTGTGATCCAACGCTCGGCCGCGCTCCACGAATCGCTCGTCAAGGCCGGATGGCGGCCTCCGCGACCTGTGCGATCTAGCGGTCGGGGCGCGAAGCGACCGACAACGCCGCACGCAGCAGCGACAGCTTCCGCCGCTCGGCTGCCGCGAGTTGAGCCTTCAGTGCCGAATTCTCCGGATCCGCTCTGAGCCCCCTGCGACAGTCCTCGATCGTCCGATCCGCGGCGGCAACATTCTCGTCGAGCGCCCGCCGCGTGTCCGGGTCCAGATTGGCGCGCTGTGACTGCAGCGCCTTTTGGAGGACGGCGAGCGTTTCCTCGTAGGTTTGCGCCTCGGCGGCTGGCCGCTGCGAATCGGCGCTCAGCGGCTGAAAGTCCGCGCGCGGGTCACCCGATTTTGCCATCCACACCAGCCCGCCGGAGAGCACCATCAGCGCGAGCGCCGCCGCTGCAAGCTGTGGCACGGTGAACGACAGCCGCGACGTGAGGACGCGCCGGAACACCGACACGCGCGCGGACGAATTGCCGATTCGGGCCAACACGCCGGGCCACAAGTCCCGCGCCGGCCCGGAATCCTGTACCACTCCTGCCCGTGCGATGACGCGCTGCAGGTCTTCGAGCACTCCGCGGCAGTTCTCGCACGTGGACAGGTGCGCATCGATTGCGGCTCGTTCGGCGGGCGCCAGCTCGCCATCGAGATACTCCGAGAGGCGGTCTTCGAATGTGTCGCTCATCATGATCCCAGGTGCCGGCGCAGCATCATGCGCGCCCGGTGCAGCTGCGCTTTCGAGGTGCCGGCGGAAATGTCGAGGAGCCCGGCAATCTCCTGATGTTTGTACCCCTCGACGTCGTGCAGCACGAAAATCTCACGCGCGCCATCGGGCAGCTTCGAGAGCGCGGTTTCGAAGTCCATCGACAGATCCCTCGACCTGACCGGACCCGCGATCGTGTCGAAAATGTCATCACCGTCGCGCACGCGCTGACGCCTCGTTGCTTCGGTACGGAAGCGCTCGATGATCACGTTCACCGCGAGCCGGTGCAGCCACGTGGAAAACGCGGCATCTCCACGAAAGCTCCCCAGCTTCTGCCACGCGCGCACGAAGACATCCTGCGTCAATTCGTCGGTGTCGCGTCCGCCGGCCATGCGGCGCACCAGGCTGTGGACGCGCGGCAAATGCTCGTGGTAAATCCGCTCGAACGCCGACACATCTCCCGCCGCGGCCCGGGCCACGTCGTCGGTCATGACGGCGGCGTTCAGCTAGTGCACTCCTTTCCCGCACTGCTTGGACGGAGACGGGGAGTCCGAAGGTTGGAAACGGCTATCGGAGGATATCGTAGGGGTCGATCGGCTCGCCTTCCCACCAGTGCTTCGCCGAAGTCAGCTTGAAGATGGCAAAGTGCAGGTGGGGAGTATTCTTCGGTGCGTTGCCCGACGTCCCAACGTAGCCGATCACTTGTCCCTTTTTGACGTGATCGCCTTCCTTCAACCCCGCGGCGTACCGTTCGAGATGGGCGTAGTAGTAGCAGTACTGCTCGGTCGGATCGAACTGGTAGATCGTCGTGCCGCCTGCTTTGCTCTCGAAGAGACGTGCAACCGTCCCGTCTTCGACGGCTTTCACCGGCGTGCCGCGCGGGGCCAGAATGTCGAGGGCTTCGTGCGCCCGGTCTGTGCCGCGCTTCTCTTTAAAGGTGTCCACCAGTTGACTCGCCTTGATGCCCTCGACAGGAATCTCGAGATCGCGCCGGGCGAGATCGGCCGGAGGCGCGGCCGTGAGTCCCGGGATCGCCTTCGAGCCCGCTGTTCCGGTCGCGGTGGCGGGCGGTGCAGCGGGCCGCCTCTCGACTGGAGCATCGACGCCGGCAAGTCCATCGGTCGAGGAAATCGTCTCGACCGATTCGGCTCGCGGCTGTCCGAGTTGGGCGTATCTCGTAATGAGGATCGCGACGAGCGCCGCGCCCAACACGAATCCGCAGATCGCGCCGATCGCGAACGTCCCAAACGTGCGCCTGGTATCGATCCTCAGCATTACTCCTTGAAGACGACACGCGTTCCCGGCTTGACGAGCGACGCGAGCTTCAACGCGTCCCAGTTCGTCAGCCGCACGCACCCGTGCGATTGCGTGCGGCCGATTGTCGACGGTTCCGGAGTGCCATGCAATCCGTAATGGGCCTTCGAGAGGTCGATCCAGACGACACCGACGGGATTGTTGGGTCCCGGCGGGACGGTCGCTTTCGTGTGCGACGGTTCGGCATCCCAGAACAGGTCCGGGTTGTACCGGAACGGCGGATTCAGCTGTACGCCGTTCACCTTCCAGTCGCCTATCGGCAACGGATCGTGGTCGCTGCCGGTGGTCACCGGCGCATAGAAAACCACCTTGCCGGAGGCGTCGGTCACCACCGCGGCCGACGACGTCTTGGACACGGTGACGACGACGTCCGGCTTCGGGGGCTCCGCGGGTGCCGGAGTCGCTTGAGCGCTCCGTCCGCGCGCGGCCGGTTCTTTCGGCGACGCCTTAGGCGTGACGGGGATGACCATCGGCTCGACGTTCGGCACCTGAATCTGCTGTCCTGCCGCGAACTGCGCGCCCGGATTGAGCTGTTGCAGGACCTGCGGCGTCGTATGGAACCGTTCCGCGAGCGCTTCGGCCACCGAGGTGTAGCCGAGCGCCGGGAGCTTTGCCATCTCCATCATGTCGGTCGGCAGGTGCTCGATGAACGGGCCAGCCATGTCTTCGGGCGTGATGGTGTAAGCCACGAGCGGCTCGCCCGCGGGCGTTCCGGTGTTGCCGTTCTGCTGGTACGCGTCGAGCGCTTTCTTCGTGTTCGCTCCCGCATGTCCGTCGATCACGCCGGGAGAGAACCCCGCGTGATCGAGCATGACCTGTAGCTGAAGCGCCTCGTTGTTCGGCGGCGGACCTCCCGCTGGCGCTTGCGCAGTCGGCGCCTGCGCAAGCGTGGCGATGAGGCTCAGTATCGTCACTACGTGCATGTCAGCTCACCCGCTCGAGTCCGCGGCGATCGCCGCCAGTGCGGCGATCCTCTCTCGCGTTTCGCATGTCGATTTCGATGATGCGGAAGGGGCGCTCCGGAAACGTCTCGCGCATCAACGTCATCGACACGTTGTAGACGGGAACCTTGTTCGCCGTGACGCCTTCGAGCTGCCCGTGATGCGCGTGGCCGTGAAAGACCGCGCTGACCGGGTAGCGCCCAAGCGGTTCTTCCAGGCGGCTGCACCCGAGGAATGGAAAAATCTCGACCGGCTCGCCTTCGACGGTTGCCTGGATGGGCGAGTAATGAAGGATGGCAATCAATTTATCGTTCCGAAGGCGGGCGAGCGCGGATTCGAGTTTCAGCGCTTCGTTCACCGCTTCGTGCACGAACTTCTTGATGATGTCCTCGCCCCAGGGTCCGAGCGCGCGGCGGCCGAATCCTCCCGCGAACCCTTTGACACCCGCGAACCCGATGCCGAGGATTTCGGTGGTGTCCCCGTCGAGCATCGTGACGCCGGCATCGCCGAGCACCTTGACGATCTGCGCCTGTTGCGACGACTCGAAATCGTGATTGCCGAGCACGCCGACCATGGGGACCTTGACGGGGGCGAGCTCGCGCACCAGCGCTTGCGCTTCTTCGACCAGACCGTAATCGGTGAGATCGCCGCAAAGCACCAGCACGTCGGCCGAGTCGTTGATTTGCCTGAAGAGCGGCTGCAAAGCGCCGGGCGTGGCGTTCCGGCCGTAATGGATATCGCCGAGCGCGGCGATACGTACGACATCCTTCGCTACAGGCATACGCCTCCTGCGAGGAGGGGAGCAAGGCGTGTGCCGGGCTAACGGGAAGTCAGGTGTGCGATTTCCTGATCCAGGGCTTCGAGCGCCCGCTGCAGCATTTCCCGGTGGGCAGGCGCGGTCGCGCGCCTGAGGTCCTCCTCGGTTCGCCTGCGCGTCAACTGCAGCGTACGACGACGCTGTTCCGCCGCGCGTTCGTCGGCCGACATGGCGGGGCGGGCGCTTGAGTTCCCGCGAGCAGCGTCTTCCTGTTGGGCTTCCACGAACTTCGAATCGAATCCACGTGCCATGGATCCATTGTACGCGCCCCGAAGCCGGCAACGAATGACGTCCAGCCGCCGTATCTATAATGAGATCACATGCCTTTCCTCCGAGCGCGCGCACGCCTGTCGCACGCGTTCATTCCCGTTCGTCTCCTGCTCGCGATTACGTGCGCCGCGGTTGGAGTCGGCTGCGACGCCGATAGAACGGGACGACAGACCCCCGCGCAGGCGGCGCCGCCGCAGGCGCAGGAATCCAGAACCGAAGACGCGCGTCCGAAGGTCGTGTGTCTGGGCGACAGTCTTACCGCCGGACTCGGCCTGCCCGAGACGCAGTCGTATCCTTCGCTCCTGCAAAAGAAGATCGACGAGCAAGGGTTGCGCTTCGAAGTCGTCAACGCAGGCGTGTCCGGCGATACATCGGCTGGTGGTCTCCGCAGGCTGGAGTGGTCGCTCCAGGACAACGCTCGCGTGCTCGTCCTGGCGCTCGGCGCGAACGATGGTTTGCGCGGGCTGCCGGTCGCCGAGATGAAGGAGAACCTCGCCAAAATCATCGAGACCGCGCAGGGCCGGCACGTCGCCGTCATTCTTGCGGGAATGGAGGCTCCCCCGAATTACGGACCAGAGTACGCGTCATCGTTCCGGCAGGCGTACCGGGATCTGGCCATTCGTTACAAGGTTCCGTTCGTGCCGTTCCTGCTGACGAAGGTCGCGGGCATCGCGTCGTTGAACCAGCGCGACGGCATTCATCCCAATCCTGAAGGAGCCTCGATCGTCGCCGACACCGTATGGACCGTGCTGCACCCGACGCTGGAGCGGATTCCCGCCTCATGATTCAGCTTCGCGGCGTATCCAAGTCAGTGCCGAGCGGCGGCGGTACTTTGACGATCCTCCATCCTCTGGATCTCGATATCTCGGCCGGAGAAGTCGCCGCGATCACTGGAGCATCGGGAAGCGGGAAGTCGACGCTCCTCGGCCTCATTGCCGGTCTCGATGCACCGACCACGGGGCGAATCTCGATCGAAGGCACCGATATCACGAGCCTCGACGAGGACAGCCTCGCGCGTTTGCGCGGCAAGCGGATCGGGTTCGTGTTCCAGTTCTTTCATCTGTTGCCGTCGCTGACGGCCGTCGAAAACATTCTGGTGCCCATGGAAATTGCCGGCGTGCCACGCGCTCGGACGCGAGCGACGGCGCTCCTCGACGAAGTGGGGTTGTCGGCGCGCGGTCACCACTATCCGTCGCAGCTCTCGGGTGGGGAGCAGCAGCGCATCGCCATTGCGCGCGCGCTCGCCAACGATCCGCCGATCCTGCTTGCCGACGAGCCCACCGGAAATCTCGACAGCACCACCGGCCATCAGATCATCGAGCTGCTGCTCGGCATCAACAAGTCGCGCCGGACGACGCTGGTATTCGTGACACATGATCCCGAGCTCGCATCGCTCGCGCACAAGACGGTGGCGCTGCGCGACGGCCGCGTCGTGAACGAATCTCACGTTGGCGCTGACCCTCTCGAAGCGGCGGATGCCGGATCCCGCATTCCGGATCCCGCATCCCGGATCCCGCATCGCGGATCCCGGTCATGACGTTCATCTTCAGGATGGTGTGGCGGGAGCTGCGCGCGTCGTGGCGGCGCCTCCTCTTCTTCTTTGCTTGCGTCGCGATCGGCGTCGCCGCCATCGTGACGCTCCGGTCGATTATCCAGAGCCTGCGCATCGGCCTCGTGCGCGAGGCGCGCGCGACGATCGCGTCCGACGTCCTGGTCACGACCAACCGTCCGTGGAGCGACGACGTGCGGCGCGAGCTCGACGAACGGCTGGCCCGGGCGCCCGTCGAGGGACGTACCGAGTCCATCGAGACCGCCACCATGGCGCGCGCCGAAAG
This sequence comes from Acidobacteriota bacterium, assembly GCA_046735635.1. Taxonomy (GTDB): domain Bacteria; phylum Acidobacteriota; class Vicinamibacteria; order Vicinamibacterales; family 2-12-FULL-66-21; genus JALZOC01. The sequence goes on from JBKPTT010000120.1 coordinate 30,765, forward strand.
CGGGACGCCCATGGCGACGATGGTGGAGCTGCGCGGAGTCGAACGCGAGTACCCGTTCTACGGGTCCGTCGTGCTGCAGAACGGGCAGCCCTATTCGTTCGCGCTTCTCGAGAATGGCGGAGCGCTCGTCCGTCCCGAACTGTTGACGAAGCTTGGCGTGGGGGTGGGCGACCGCATTGTCATCGGCGGCAAGGCGTTCACGATCCGCGGCGTCATCGATCAGGAGCCGGGGCGGCGCGTTGGCGGGTTCAGTCTGGGATCGCGCGTGCTGGTCGGTCTGCCGGACCTGAAAAAGACGGCCCTCCTCTCGTTCGGAAGCCGCGCGAACTATCAGCTCCTGCTCAAGGTGCGGCAGGACGCCGTGGATTCGCTGGCCGATGACATCCGCGAACGGTTCAGGGATCGATTCGTCAACGCGCGGTCGTATCGATCCACTGAAGACTGGATTGGCGAGAGCCTGCAGCGCGCGGAGAACTTCTTGAGCCTCGTCGGGTTCGTCATCGTCGTGCTCGGCGGGATTGGCGTCTGGAGCGTCACGCGAGTGTTCGTTCGTCAGAAGATTCGGAGCGTCGCGATTCTGAAGTGCGTCGGTGCGTCGACCGCGCAGGTGCTTGCGACCTATGTCGCGCAGGTGGCGCTTCTCGCGCTCGCGGGAAGCGCGATCGGAGTAGGCCTGGCCGCGCTGGCGCTCCATGCAGTTCCCGCGTCGCTCCTGGAGTCGTTCGGCGGGATCCCATTCGGGCTCACGGCATCGGCCGTTGCGCAGGGGTTGACCGTCGGACTGCTGGTCTCGGTGCTCTTCGCCCTCGTGCCGCTCCTCGAGGTCCGGCGGATCAAGCCGTTGCTCCTCATTCGCGGGGCCGACACCGGTCTGCCGGGCCGTTTCGACTGGGTGCAGCTCGTTGCGGGGACGGCCGTCGCGGTCGCGCTTGCGCTCGTCGCGTCGTGGCAGGCCGCCTCGTGGCGTGCCGGCGCGGCGGTGAGCATCGGATTCGCCGGCGTTGCGGCGCTGCTCTACGGCGCCGCGTACCTGCTCGTCCGCACCGTCGGCCCGTTGACGCTCGCGTCGTGGTTCCCGCTGCGCCACGCCGTCATCAGCCTTCGTCGTCCGGGCAACCAGACGCGCGTCATTCTGTTGTCGGTGGGCCTCGGCAGCTTCTTCGTGCTCGGGGTGCGGGCCTTGCAGGACAACTTGATCGCAGAGTTCGCGGTCGGCATGGATCGCGGCGGCGCGGATCTCTTCCTGATCGACGTGCAGCGAGATCAAGCCGACGCGGTCGACACGCTCCTGCGTCAGCATCAGGATGCCGGGGCCGCTCCGCCCCGGCTGGTGCCCGTCCTTCGCGCGCGCGTGACCGGCGTCCGCGGACAGGAGCTGAACCTCGAGAACTTCAGCGACGTGCGCGGGCGTGGCTCGCTGGCCCGTGAGTACACGATCACCTACCGGAACACGCTCGAGCCGAACGAACAGGTCATCGCCGGACGATTCTGGACGAGCAGCGGTTCGGCGACGAGCGGCGAGGTTTCGATCGAGGAGAGCATCCACGACCGGTTCAGGATCAACGTCGGCGACGACATGCGCTTCGACGTGCTCGGGCGGACGATGACCGCGCGCGTGACGAGCGTCCGGCACGTCGAATGGGGCGACGCGCGCAGCGGCGGCTTCATGTTCGTCTTCAGGCCTGGCCTGTTCGACAACGCGCCGCACACCTACGTCGGGTTCGTGAAGGGACCCGACGACGCCGCCGCGCGCGCGCGCCTGCAGTACGACGTCGTGTCGCGATACCCGAACGTGAGCGTCATCGACGCGCACGAGATCATCACGCGCATCCAGACCATCGTGGACAACGTGGTGCTCGGGATTTCCGTGGTTGGTGGCATCGCGCTGCTCAGCGGCGTGCTGATCCTGATCGGCGCGGTCGCGATGACGAAGTTCCAGCGCGTCTACGAGGCGGCGATCCTTCGGACGCTTGGAGCCGGCACGCGGCTGCTGACAATGACGCTGGCGCTCGAATACTGCGCGCTCGGGCTCCTGGCCGGAATCATCGGGGCTGCCGGCGCGCTGGCGCTGAGTTGGGGCGTGACGCGCCACGTGCTCGACATTCCGTGGCGTCCCGCGCCCGCGGTCCTCGCCGTCGGAGCGGCGCTGACGACGCTCCTCGTCGGCACGATTGGTGTGCTTGCGAGCGCCGACGTGCTGCGGAAGAAGCCGCTCGGTACGCTGCGCGCAGAGTAGGACGCCGTTTCGAGACCCCGCCGCACCGAACCCGCCCCTTCCTCACCGAATCGCAACGCGCGAACCGCGACTGTGGCGCCGCGCGCTGCAGGATCGGCGAATCATCGGAGGCGGCCAGAAGTGCTAAGATCAGGTTTTGCGGCCGGCGGGATTTGCGTCGTGGAGGAGGCCGTCGCCGCGGAGAACCCCAGCATGGACTATGCGCCGTACAAGGACGCGCTCCTGCGCAAGCGCGGCGAGATCCTCTCGCAGGGCGGAGGCGTCAAGCCGCTGCCCGCGACAATGGAGGTCAACTCGCGCCAGGGAGACCTGGCCGATCAGGCCAGTGGCAACAACGAAGTTCACATCCAGCTGAAACTGAAACAAACCGATGCCAAGATCCTGCAGGCGATTGAAGAGGCGTTGTACCGGATGGAGAAGGGAACCTACGGGATCTGCCGCGACTGCGGGGAGGAGATCGCGCCCGCGCGGCTGAACGCGATCCCGTGGACGCGCGTCTGCATTACCTGCAAGGAAAAGCAAAGCTCGTGAAATCGACGGAACTTCTCGCTTTCCTCGGCGAGTTCTACCGGGACAAGCTCGCGGTTCGACAGCGGCACGTTGCCGCCGCGCGCTTCGTTGGCGATTACGATTTCAACAATACGTACCAGTATGTGATCAACCGCGAGGACGCGCAGCTCAGCTGGCTGCGGAGTGCCATCCTCGACATGGGCGGAACGCCCGAAGACATGCCCGAACCAACGATCGACGAATCGGGAAAACGGGCCGACCTGCAGGCGCGGGTCATCGGGCAGGATCGCGACGGGGCGCAGCAGTTTGTCGAGCAGTGGCGTCCCCGTATCGAGGCGATGCCCAACGCACGCCACCGCAGCATGCTGCGCGTCATTCTGGGGGAGACCCTCGAACACAAGCGCTTCTTTGAGCAGGCGCTCGCCGGACGCAGCGATCTTCTGGGCCGCCGGGCCGACGGAGCCGGCACCGCGGGGGCGGTTCTGGCCGAGAGGTGGGTCGGTCGCTGAGGGTCGCCATAGCGATCGGCAGCAACCTCGGGGATCGCCGGGCTGCCATCGCGTTCGCGGCTGATCGCCTCGGTGCTCTGATCCACTCGGTTACGCTTTCCGACTCAATCGAAACGGAGCCCGAAGGGGAGGGCCTGGAGGACCAGCCGCTCTATCTGAACGCGGTGGCGGTGGGAGAAACCGCGCTCGGCGCGCGGGAGCTCCTGGACGCGCTCCTCACGATCGAGCGCGACTACGGTCGCGAGCGGCCGTATCCCGGCGCGCCTCGCACCCTGGATCTCGATCTCATTCTTCTCGGCGACAGCCGCGAGGACTCGCCCGGTCTGCACGTGCCGCATCCGAGATTCAGGGAACGCTTCTTCGTGCTGGGACCGCTTGCCGAGATCGCACCCGAGATGGTCGATCCGGTGACGGGACTGCGTGTGTGGGAATTGCTCCGGAACCTGCTGAGGGACGAAGAGCGATAGCCCGCCTGTCGTGCAGGGCGGGGTCTGAAGACCCCGCCCTACCAACGAACCGCGAATCGCGAACCGCGAATCGCGAACCTGCTACTTCTTGTACACGCGTTTCTGCGTGCCGCGCGCGTTGGTGCTCTCGACCGTCAGCGTACTGCCGCTGACCGTCCACTTCTGGGTGGTTTCGATGGGTCCGTTGCCCATGTCCATCTTCGTCGTGATGACGAGCGAGTTGCCGTCCCACTTTGCCGTCGATGTCGACTCCACGGACTGGCCGCCGCGGCCCATCATCGTGTTCTTGCTCTCGCTGCCGTCCAGCTTGTAGGTGGTCGTCATCGACTGATCACCCATCTGACGGGTGATCGTCAGCGCGTCGGCGGTCTGCTTGACCGTTGCGCCATTGCCGAGGGCGCCCCCGCCCATGCCGCGGCCGCCGCCTCCGCCGCCAGGTGCACCGCCGGGCGCTCCGCCGCCAGGCGCGCCAGCCATTCCACTCGCTTCGGGGTCGAGCGTCCAGGTGCCGGAGAAGTCCGGCTTCTGGGCGAAGGCCACCGATGCCACCGCGAGAACCGCGACGGCAATGATTCCCATACGTGCCCGCTTCATGCGTTGCTCCTTCATGTGATGTAGAACGATGTCCCTGGTTACGCCTTCCGGTCGTCTATTCGAACCGGAGCGCTTCGATTGGGTCAAGCCCAGCCGCTTTTCTGGCTGGGTAAAACCCGAAGAATACTCCCGTCCCCGCCGCAAAACCGAATGCCATCCCGATCGCGTTCGCGGGGATGGATGTCGGCCACTGGAGGAATTTCTCGGCGGCCGCCGAGAGCCCGTAGCCGAGCGCGATGCCGAGCAAGCCGCCGAACAGACTGAGCACGACTGCCTCGACGAGGAACTGCAACAGCACGTCTTTCCCGCGCGCGCCGATCGCCATGCGCAAACCGATCTCGCGCGTACGCTCGGTCACCGAGACGAGCATGATGTTCATGATCCCGATGCCGCCGACCAGGAGCGACACGCCCGCGATCGCGGCGAGGAGCGTGGTCATCGTCTTGGTCGTTTCGGTGCGGACGCTCGCCATTTCCTCTTGCGTGCGCACCATGAAGTCGTCCGGATCGCCGGGAATGAGCTTGTGGCGCGTCCGCAGGGCCTCGGTGATCTCGGCAGACACCGGAGCGGTCTCGGGCGTGTCGGCAGAGATCTGAATCTGATTGATGTAGGTGATGCCCTGCAGCTTCTTCTGCACGGTCGTGTAGGGCGCATACACCGCGTCGTCTTGATCCTGCCCAAAGCCCGTGGATCCCTTGGGCGCCATCACGCCGAGTACTCTGAACGGCTGATTCTTCACACGGATGATCTGTCCCGTGGGATCGGTATCAGGACCGAACAGGTTGTCCGAAACGGTCTGGCCGAGCACGCATACTTTCGCCGCAGACTGCACGTCCTGACTCGTGAAGAACGCTCCGTACTTCGTCGGCCAGTTCCGGATGAGCGGCAGCTCGACGTCCGTGCCCTGAATCTGCGTGGACCAGTTCTGGTTGCCGGCGACAATCTGCGCGCGCGAGTTCACGGCCGCCGACAAATACTGGACTCCGGGAAGCTGCCGCAACGATTCGGCATCGTCGACGGTCAGCGTGGTCGACATGCCGCCTCCCTGACGAACGCCGCCCTGCGTGAAGTTGCCGGCCATGACGGTGATGAGATTCGTACCTGCCGCCTTGACCTGCTCTTCGATCGTCGACTGCGCGCCCTTGCCGAGCGCCACCATCGTGATCACCGCGCCGACGCCGATGATCATGCCGAGCATCGTCAGCATGGTGCGCATCTTGTTCCGGTTCAGCGCCTTCAGCGCTATCACCAGCGTCATGATGATTGACATCTCGTTCTCCTACACCACGCCGCCGTGATGTTCCGCCGGCACGTTGTCGGCGGGAACGTCGTCGTGCTCGGGTTCGGGCGGCGGAAGGGCTGCCAGCTCGTCCGCGGCCACGCGCCGCTTGGTAATCTTCTGATCAATCTGGATCCGGCCATCGCGGAAGCGCACCAACCGCGTGCCGTGTTCCGCGATGTCCATTTCGTGCGTGATCAGAACGACGGTGATCCCATGCTCCGCGTTCAGCCGCTGGAAGATATCCATGACCTCGATCGACGTGCGCGTGTCCAGGTTTCCAGTCGGCTCGTCGGCCAGCAGAATTGTCGGCTGGGTCACCAACGCGCGGGCGATGGCGACGCGCTGCTGCTGTCCCCCCGAGAGCTGATTGGGGAAATGATGGAAGCGCTCCCCGAGGCCGACCGCTTTCAGCGCCTCCATGGCGCGCTGATGGCGTTCGGCAGTTTTGAGTTTTTCCGCGCCGTTGTAGAGCAGCGGCAGCTCCACGTTATCGAGCGCGGTCGTACGCGAGAGCAGGTTGAAGCCTTGGAATACGAACCCGATTTTGCGGTTGCGGACCAACGCGAGCTCGTCCTTCGACATCCGGGACACGTCTTTGCCATCGAGGATGTACTGCCCGCTCGTCGGACGATCGAGGCAACCGAGGATGTGCATCAGCGTCGACTTGCCGGACCCCGACGGACCAGTGACGCAGACGAACTCCCCGGCCTCGACATCCATGTCCGCGCCTCGGAGGGCACGAACCGTCACTTCGCCGACGTGGTACGTCTTGACCAGATCGCGGATCTGGATGACTAGCGCCATTAGCGGCCGCCCCGTCCGCCGCCACCGCCGCCGGGACCGCCCGGCCGGCCGCGCTGCGGACCCATCAGCGGGTTGTTCGCGTTGTTCGTCCCCGGCGTCGTCGTAGCCTGCTCGATGATCACGTTGGTGACGACCTCGGTGCCTTCCTTCACTTCCGGATCCGATTGAATCACTTCGGTGTAAGTGCCGTCGGTGACGCCGAGGCGCAGCCGCACCTGTTTGAGCTGCTTGTTCTCCCACAGCCAGGCCTGACCGCGTGTCTCGACGGCAGGCAGCGGCCCGAACAGCGAGTCGATTGTGGTAGCGCCTGTCGCCATAGACGGAGCGCTCGCGACGCGACCCAGATTCGGGTTCCGTTGAGTTGCTGCACCCGCTGAATTGGCGGTGCTCGCATTCGCGTTCGCATTGCCGCGGTTGTTCTGGCCGCCCGGGAACCCGCCGCGTCCGCCGCCGGCCGGACCGCCCGCGAATCCGCCCTGACCTTGTCCGCCGTTGCCGCCCTCGCCCCGGCCGCCGCCGAAGCCGCCTTGCGCACGCGCTGCCATCCGCTCCTGGAACGCCGCCCGCTCTTCGGGGGTCATCTGCGCCATGCGTTCTTCCATCCGCTTGCGGCGCTCCTCGGGCGTCATGTTCGGATCGAACCCGCCGCGCCCACCACTGAAGCCGCCGCGGCCGCCCGCGGAACCCTGCGCTTGTCCGGTGCGGTTCTCACCCTGCTGCGCATTGCCGGCCGGTGCATTGCCGCCCGGTGCGGGCATGCGGTCCCCGCCTCCGCGGTTCTCCGCTGCAGATCCCTGCTGCTGCTGGCGCTGCCGCTGGCCTTGACCCTGCGCGGCACTTGCCTGCTGTGAAGGCGCGGTTCCGGCAGTCGTCGTCGCACGGCCCGGCGCCGCGTTGGCGGCCGCAGCGCCGCTGGTGGCAGGCGCGCCGCCGGGCTGACCTCCGCCGAATCCACCCTGGCCACCGAACCCGCCGCCCGCATTCCGGCGTCCACCCGCCCCGCCGCGACCGAAATCAGGGGGAGGCGTCTGCTTCAGCGCCGCGAAGATTTCGGTCGTCGGGCGGAAGCGTGTCGCGGCCGCTGGAATCCGCAGCACGTTCGAGCGGCGCGAGATCTCGATGTTGACGTTGGCCGTCATCCCCGGCTTGAGCTTCAGATCGGGATTCGGGACTTCGATCACCGTCTGGTAGGTCACGACGTTCTGGACAGTCGTCGGTTGGAGCCGGACCTGCTGCACGTTGCCGCGGAACGTGTCGTTCGGAAACGCATCGACACGGAACGTGACATTCTGGCCCGGACGCATGTTGCCGACATCGGCCTCGTCGATATTGGCGTTGACCTGCATTTGGGTCAGATCGGCGGCGATGACGAAGAGTTTCGGCGCCTGCATGCCAGCGTTGACCGTTTGACCCGCATCGACCGCGCGCTGAATGACGATGCCGTCAATCGGCGCGGTGATAACCGTGTGTTCCCGATTGACGACCGCGGTGTTCAGCTGCGAACGTGCCTGCACGAGCGCCGCTTCCGACGACTTGATCTGTGCCTTTGTCGATGCGACAGTCGTTTCCGCAGCATCGAGCTCGCTTCGAGGAAGCAGGCTCTTCTCCGAGAGCGCTTTGGCGCGATCGAGTTTCTGCTGCGCGTCGACCAGCGTGACTTTGAGGCGGTCGAGATCTGCTTCGGAACGTGCGACGTTCGCCCTCTGCTGCTCGATCTGGGTGTCGAGAATCGTCGGGTCGAGGCGCGCGATCACCTGGCCCTTCTTCACGATCGAGTTGAAGTCGGCGTACAGGTCCTGGACGATGCCGCTGACCTGCGATCCGACTTCGACCGTGGTGACGGCCTCGAGAGTCCCCGTCGCCTGGACCGCCTGCACGACGTCGCCCCGGCTGACCGGAGCGGTGCGCACCTCGGGCTCCTTGGTGTTCTTGCGCATGTAGTAAGCGCCGGCGCCGGCGCCCACCGCCGCGAGCACGATGATGATGACGATCAGCTTTTTCATGTCTCTTGTCTTCCCGCTACGAGTGCTTCGGAAGCCCCGCGCGCAGTACTTTTCAGCCCTGTTCGAACAGCCTCTGAACCTTGGGTACGAACACCAGGAGATGAGGGTCCAGCCGGTCAGACCCGCGGCCTGACCGGTTCGACCCTGTTCTTACGCGAGCCGTTATTGGCCGCCGCCTCCGACCGCCAGCCCGGCACCATTCGCGCCGCCGCCGACTGCACTGACCGCCCGCGTGCCGACGTGCTGCACGGTTTCGAAATTGACGAGCGCCTTGCGGTAGTTCAGCACCGACCGCAGCTCGGCGTTCCTCGCGTCGGTGTAGTCGGGTTGTGCCTGCACCACCTCGTAGTTGGTGGCCATGCCGACTTCCATCTTGCTCTGCGCCGCTTCGAGCTTCTTCAGCGCGAGCTCGCGCGCCGCGACGGTCGACTGCACGCTTTCGAGCGTCGCCTGAACGTTCAGCGCCGCGTCGGTGACATCGGTGGCGATCTGTAATTCGAGGGCCTTCAGATTCACCTTTGTCTGCTCGAGCGAGAGCTTCGAGCGGGCGACGGTGGCTTCTTGTGTGCTCTGGCCGATCGGGTAGGCAAACGTGAGCCCCAGGGTCCAGGTCGGCGCATCGAAGCCCGTGATGTTGCGAAGCGCATCGAAGTAGCCTGACTGCTGAAGGAGGGTGTTCGTGG